>CAMCQY010000240.1 GCA_945877135.1 Candidatus Kuenenia stuttgartensis | reverse complement strand
CTGCTGGAACATTGACTGGCGCTGCTGTCCAGTTCATGAACCTGCGCGGGATTGGCGCCGGCACCAAAACCCGAACGGTTGCCGATGTCACTTCCATTCAGGACTTGGACATGAAGAGGCGACCGGCAAAAAGGGACCCCGGGACTGTTAGCCTGACGTTGGGCGTTTTGGACACAGACAAAAAAACCAACGAATGGACCATTCTTGAGAAATACTGGAGCGATGGAACCATGCTCCAGATTGCCATTGATTTGGCTGGAACATTTGATGACGCCACAACAACGCCAGCGGCATCGCCTGCTCTTTACACATTCGATGGTTTCATCACATCGATCAGCACGCCGGAAATATCAGCGGGATCTGATGAGATGTTGACTTACACAGTCGAGATGCAGAGGACGGCGTTCTGATGCTAGTCATAGCGCCCGGAACTTATCTGACCTACAAGACTACCGCGCCAGGAGCGACCGAGACGACTATCGGCAACTTGGTTGGGTTCAGCAATTCCGGGGCAAGCCGCGCGTTCACAGACATTACTGGTGTGCTTGACACATCCAAGGCCAAGTTCCCCGGTCGTGTTGAGCCGGGGAATTTCTCGGCCACATTCATGCTGGATGATGGCAAGCGTGGCGGCACTATTGGTGGCGTCCAATATGTTGCCTTCAATAATTTATTTGTCGGGAAGACTCCGATCATCTTGACGATTCGGTTCTCAGGGGACTGGACTGGAGTCACTCCTTATCCATTCACGTACAGTGTTTGGGTTTCGGGTGTGTCGGGTTTCAGTGTGGAAAAGGACACCGGTGCCGTGACGTACACGGTCACATTCGAGGTGTCTTAAAACATTCACGGGGGTGGTGGATGATCTCAAGGGAAAGTTTCAAGCCGTATTCCATGCTCAAGCGGGAGCGATTCAGCATCCCGGAGATGGGCGGCACGGTTGTCATTCGTGAACTTTCCGCTGGTGAAGCGTTGGAAATGGCGAAGAATCCCGGTGAGCCATTGACCATGTTGGTCAAGTGTATCCTCACCGAGGATGGGACACCGATGTTCATGGCTGGTGATGAGCGGTTGATTGGAGACAGCTTGCCGATTGCCACAGTGAACAGGCTGATTGAGGTGGTGACGAGGCTATCCGGACTGGACGGCAACGCGGAAAAAAACTGACACCCCATCGTCGTGTCTTGTTCAAGCTTGCGCGGATGCTTGGCAGAACTGTGGCAGAACTCGAAGTGACGATGGGAGCGGGTGAGCTTGCTGAGTGGGTGGCACTTTCAAGGATCGACCCGTGGGGTGATGACAGGTCGGACATTCTGGCGATGAACGGTTGGATCTATTCCGTGATTGGTCCACATGCCAGGGACCCGGGGAAGCTTGTGCGGGAGGTGCGCCTTCCATGGTCTGAGGTGGATAGCGGTGGCGCCAGAAATGTGTCCCAGAAGGAATTCAGAATGATGCTTGAATCATGGGGCATGAAGAAAGGGGGGACTGGTGGCTGCTAGTATTGGCAACCTGAACATCGGCGTCACACTTGATGGATCCCAAGCGCAGCAAGGCTTGGCTAATCTCGTTTCCACGCTGGATCAATTTTCCGCCAAGGTTGCCAGGGCTGCCGCCATTGGTTCATTTCTCGGCAACCTGACATTCAAGGCGTTTGAGACATCAGTCCGTGGCGCGGTGAACATGCTGGAGACACTGTCCCGCAAGATACTCCAGATCAGGCTGGACGCGGACAAGACAAAGTTCAACGACATGATCGCCAAGGGAGCCGACCCGACTCAGGTGGTGAAATCAAAGGAGTTCAACGAGTCGGTGCTGGGTGGCATGACCCGCTTGAGTATGGCTTGGGACGATATAATTGAAAAGGTTACCAGCATATTTGGACCAGCAATCAGTGGTGCATTGACTGGAGCATCCGTTCTGCTTGAGGTATTCGGCAAGAATCTGGCATCAATATTTGACCCGAGCAACTTCTCACTTCAGAACATGTTTGAAAACATGTACAAGATCACGCTTGGAATAGCTTCAACGCTTGTTGAGGCTGGTGCCACGATGCTGAAGTTTTTCAATGACGCCAGCCTGCTGTTCAATAAGACCGTTGTGAAGGAAGCCGTGGAGGACTGGACGAACTGGCTCACAAACAATTTTCCAAATATCGCCAAGACCATGTGGAAGTTTGGGCTGTACAACCCGGACAAGACCCGGGAGCAGACCAGAGAAAAGAACATGAACGAGGCACGCAAAAACGGCGACCTCGATGCGGCGCAGAAAGTGATCGATGCCGGGAAGCTGATTGATGGTTTTAAAAACAGAGCGGTGGAAGGCTTGGCTAAGCTGGCACAGAACCCGCCGAAGTTTGACAAGCCACCGGAGGAGATCGCCAGGAAGGCCGGCTTGAAAATTCCCGAGGCAAAACAGTTTGACCCGATGTCCATCTTCGGCAGCAGCGCTGGCAGGAACTCGGACGAGGCATACAGGTCAAGGATGATGCTTCAGTACAAGGACCTTTTTCCCGAAGGCGCTGAAGGGAACGAGCAAGTGAAGGCTATTAGAGACAACACCAATGTGCTTGGTGACAAGCTGGACGGCATTGCCTCGGCGTTAGGTGGACTTGCTCCGGCTGGCGTCATGGACTTTGGAGTAGCCTGATATGGCAGTAGTCAGCATCAAGGAGTTGTCAGGAAAAAGCGGAGGCGTAAACTCCAGCTTCCAGCGCAACTACACCCGAACATGGGTGGTGGTGACTGACAACGCGGCGGATGGTCCATTTGTCATAGGCAGCACAGCCGGCCTTCCACTCATTTACGACCCATACCCAGAAGATGTCAGGGCGTTCTGCGTCTCACTCAATGTGTCGCAAGATGGCGACAATCCGCAGGTGTTCCGAGTCGAGGCCGCATACGCTTACAACATCGACGCATCATTTGGCACTGGTAGTCCAATTCCAATATCGACTGGGAATCCGCTGGTTGATAGTCAGCAGAAGGGACAGGCTCCACAGGATCGGAAAGCTGATCCGCTGCTCAGGCCGCGAGATTACTCATACTCAACCACAAGCAGCGGTGAAAAACAAATACTGTCCAAGGATTTCTCAGCAACTCCCAAGAAGATAGTCAACACTGCCGATTGTCCACTCAATCCACCTTTGTATGTTGATGTGCCAGCATTGACTTTGACGATAGGGTTGAACGCTGTCACCGGACCTTCAGCAGCTTGGGCTGAATCGGTTGGTTGTCTGAATGCGAATCAGATAGTGGTCGGTGGTTACACCATTGCCAAGGACCACGCGATGCTGCGTGCAGTGTCTGCCAACAGCGTGTTTGAGGAAGGACAGAAATACTGGCGATGGCAGATAGTCTTTGAGATAAGGCCGGA
>CAMCQY010000239.1 GCA_945877135.1 Candidatus Kuenenia stuttgartensis | reverse complement strand
TCGCCCTTCGCACCCGTAAACAGGTGCGTCACGTCGTGCGTTCTCGCGGGCACCCGCTTGCGGTAGTCGGTCCAGCCGGGCTCGAACCACTGGTCGCCCACCTTCCTGCCGTCGAGTGACCACTCCACGAGCCCGAGCGCCGTGCCGTGGAGCGCTGCGCGTCGCACCTGCTTTGTGGCGGAGAATACTTTGCGATACTGCCGCGCCGGCGGCAGGTGCAGCTGCCCGCGGTCGGTATGAAGCGGCGAGTCGTCGCGGGCGGTGATCCAGGCGGCCTGCCAGTCGGCCTGATCGAGCAGCCCCATCGTCCAGGAGGCGACGCTGCTCCAGGGTCCGGCAGTTGCATGCTCATCCCAGGCCCGCACCTTCCAGAACGCCCGCTGGCCGCTTTTCAAGGGCTGGCCGTCGTAGGGCACGCCGAGCGTTTCGGAAGACGCCACGCGATCTGAGTCCCAGAGGTCGGCCCGGCCCGGCTCGAGCAGGTCGGCCTGCGTCGCGGCGAGGATCTGCCAGGCCGTCTGCACCCGGCCGCGGCCGGCCGATTCGACGATCCACGAGAGCCGTGGCTTCATCTCGATGAGGCCAACTGGCTCCCGCTGCCACTCGCACGTGAGCCGCGCCGGAACGAGCCCTCCGCGGACATCAGTTGCGTCGGCTGCGTAGGCATGTAGATCAACCACTGCCAGCGCGGCCATCGTGGCCAGAGCGATCGTCGCGACGAAAAACCGGAAGTGCAGCATGCCCTGATTCTGTCGCAGGCCGGCTCTCGAATCTGTCACAGTTTATGGGACGACCATCAAAAAGACCGCGTGGAGTCGTGTTCGGCCGCGATGGTTCGCCCCGCTCCCCGTGGCGGCACGTTTTCAACCTGTCGGGAGTTGATGAAGCCGCCAGGCATGGGCAAGTTGAAAACTTGCCCCCACGGGGAGGAAATCGCTGTGTCCTACTTTTGACTGTCAGTCGCTTGTGAGGGCGAAGTCGGCCGCGGCGGTGCCCTCGGCAGGCACGACGAACTCGAGCGGCTTGCCGGTATACTTCGTCGGGATGCGAACGGTCGGCAAATTGCCCGGGATCACAAGGCGAGGAGACTCGCCGCCCGTCGGCGCCTGCGTAGATGAGTTGTTTTTATTTTCCTTCAACAGTTGGTCGTATTCCTCGATGCCGGAAAACGCGACCAGGTGCTTTCCAGGCACAGCCCCTTTGCCTCCCCCTTGCCGCGCTACCACGAGCCGATAGCGGCCCTCGGCATCGGTCGTCGCCATGGAGGATGGCCCCGCCTCGAGGGCGTCGCCTCGACGCAAGGGACTAAACAGAACCGTGACGCGGACTGCCGGTTCGCCGTCGAGCGTCACCCGACCCGCGACTGGCACCGTCGCAAACGATCCCTTGCCGCAGCCGACCGTCGCAAGCAGGATCGTGGTGGCCATCAGGAGATAGCACAGCCGCGGCGTTCGCGCGAGGAAAATGATGGTCATACACATGCCTGGTTACAGCCCGCCGAAGGAAACACCGTCATTTCGGGCCTCGAGATACTCGAGCACCGAATTGACTGTCGTGCTCGGATCAGTGGAGAGCCCGACGTTGTCCGACCTGATGTATTCCACGTTGTCGCTCAGGAATGTCACCGAGCCGTCGCACATGGCGAACGAGCCGCCCCCCTTGTGCATGCTCGAGTAGGAGGAGGCAATCGTAGCGCCCGTGTTGCCTGAGATATCCTGGTTTCCGCCGTAATTCGCCAGGTTCAAACCGCCAAAACCGACCGCATACCGCGGCCAATTGTAGCTTGCGCGGATCCCGTGGCCGAGGAACAGGATGCCGCCGCCGGCCTTGCCGCCGGACGAACTGCTGGGGCCATTGCTGATGAGTCCGACGAACGAGTCGCTCGCCCGCTCGCCTAACATAATCGTTTTCGAGAGTCCGTCGGTCACGTTCTTGAATTTGATCCGTGCGTGCACACCGAAGACGCCGTTGAACTTCGATGCGTTGCAGCCGGCGACGCCGTCCGGCCAGAACGAATGGCTCGCATGACTGCCGACGTAGTTCGACGTTGGCATGGTAACGAAGTTCGTCGTGTAGACTGCGACACCCCCGTTAGCTGCGTAGCCCACGTCACTGTTCAACGGCGGGCACGAATCGCTCGGGCACGAAAACGTGCCGTACCTTCTCTTGGTGACTGCGTTGACTCGGGAGGACGCGGCCGCGAATTCCTTCGAACTGAGCGTCGCCACGCCGATCTTATCGTAGACGTCGGCCATTTCGGCGTAGGGAAGCACGAACGCCGACCAGACAAAGCAGTGCGAGTTGGTGTGGGCCACGTAAGTTGAGCCGAGAGCCGTGAGCCGCGCGGTGCACAGGTCGTCGGGGGCGATCGACGGCGAGAGCGCGGCGTCTTTGTACAGTGCCGAAGGCGGGAACGTACCCCGTGCGTCGTGGTAGTTGTGGACTGCCAGCGCGAGCTGCTTGAGATTATTGGAGCACTGGCTGCGGCGAGCCGACTCCCGGGCCGCCTGTACGGCAGGCAGCAACAGCCCGACCAGCACTCCGATGATGGCAATAACCACCAAGAGCTCGACCAGGGTAAAGGCTTTTCGCACGGGTGAGGCAGGCCGACGCATAAAAGAAACTCCTTCTCGTCACCACCGGTTCAAGTCCCACAGCCCAAGGTCAGCCCAAGGTCAAACCCTGAGGGAGATCGAAAACGAGCCAATTCGCTAACAACCCCAGCATAATCATAGATGGCACCTCCGGCCCCGTCTTGTCGCAGTTTATGCGACCGTTCGCCACCTCCCGAGATTGGTAGCCAAGGGATTGCCCGTGGCCCGCCGTGTCGCCACCATGCGAGTGGCAGGCGAAGCCAATTGACCATGCGGAAGAAATCCACACGCACGGCGACCGACACGGGCCTGCTCATCGTGGCCCTGGTCGTCGCGAAGCATTGCGTGCTTCAGCCTCGATCGTAGCCGCGGAGACGACAATTAACGACAGAAATATACGTCTGTACAGTATT
>CAMCQY010000238.1 GCA_945877135.1 Candidatus Kuenenia stuttgartensis | reverse complement strand
TCGAGCATGGTGAATCAGCCTATCACCTGAACTGAGTCGGCAGACGTCGCTGGCCGCCGCCCACGAGCGGCCTCCACAATCCAGAAGGGTGCCCCGACGGCTTGGGTGTGTACTCCGCAATTACACACCCAGGCCGGGGCATCTTCTGGTTTTACATGCGCGGCCGTTCGGCCGGACAGATCCGCACGTCCTACCGCCGGATGTTGATTACGCCGACGGCGAGTCGTCCGTCGGTAACGTAAGGGTCGCCGCCGCCATTGCGGCCCTGCCGGTTTCGGTGGAACCGTTCGACCCAGTAGTACCCGTCGAGCATTCCCGCGCGGGCGGCGTCGGTCACGAGCTTGTTCCGCTCGTTGTCGATTTCGGGGCTGATTTTGTGGGTGATACCGCCCGTGGTCCGGCTCACTTCGACCCGTTCGTCATACGTCGCCGCACCGAGCCAGAGCGGCTCGCCGCTCCGGTCCACCTCCGGCGAGCACCAGAACCGGACATGATGCCGCTGTTTCGGGCTGTCGCCCACGGGCTGTTCGAAGGCCGCGTCCTGCCTGCGGCCCCAGACAAAAAGATCGCTTACCGGAGCATGAGCATATGGCTTGTGCAGCACGACGTCGGCCGCGATGCGAACCGAAGTCTTCAACGTGATCGGATCGGCGGCATACCATCCGGCGGCGGCAAACATCCGGTGCAGTTCCTCTTCCGTGCCGATGAAGGCCACGTTGATGGCGTCGCCCTGACGGCCCTGCGCCGTCGTCGTGTGCCTCGGCGATCGGGCCAAAGCAGGATGCCCGTCGATTCGTTCGGCGGGCGGCTGCGACGGCTGATCCGCCTTCACGGCCGCCAGGCTCAAAAACAGAAGGAGAACCGCCACGAGCCCGGAGGCCCTCGTCCCACACGGCATGACGTCCATAGGCTCGCACAGTCCTGAACGCTTGAAAATCATCCTCGCGCGGGGACTCTACCCAACCCTCTCCACGAGCCTCAAGACCAGTCTCCGGGGCTGCATATGGCCTCTACTCGGGCCCCACCGTCCTGTGGACGGCCACTATCCCACGGCTTACGCCGGGGGCTTTTATGGGAACCAGCGACCACGTTACGCCGTCGGGCCAGCCAGCTCCTTGATGATGCCCGTGCTGTCGCCATGCGCCTCCACGTCGATGCCGGTGCCCTTGAGCAGCGTGAGCCAGACGTTGCAAAGAGGTGTGCCCCTCGGCATCGCGATGTGCTGGCCGAGCCTGATTCCGGCGCCGCCACCCGCCAGCAGCGTCGGGCAATTGTCGAGATAGTGGATCGAGCGGAGGTTGCTGCCGAAGACGACGGTCGTGTGATCAAACAGGCTCGAGCCGTCGGTTTCCTTCGTCGCCTTGAGCTTGTCGAGCAGAGTCGCCAGCATCTCAGCCTGAGCCTTGTCGCGTTGCTGCGACGCCTCCATCCGCGGCCCCGGGGCGTAGTGGCTCATGTCGTGTGCCGCCACCTTGATGCCGAGGCTCGTGAGTAGATGCTGGATCGGCTGGCGGAACGTGAGCACACGGCTGCTGTCGGTCTGCAGAGCCGCGACGATGATGTCGTACATGAGTAAGACCTCGTCGCGGCCGACGAGGCCCTCGCCGGGCGCCTGCAGCGGTGCCTTGGGCTTCGGCTCACCCAGCCACCGCTCCTCCTTGGAGAGCCGCGTCTCGATGTCGCGCACTCCCTGAAAATACTCGTCGAGCTTATCGGCATCTGCGGCACTCAGGCCCCGCTGCACGCTCTTCGCATCCTCGAGCACCGCGTCGAGCACGCTCCGCTTCTCGGCCAGAAGCTTCTGCCGCTGCTCCAGCGGCGTGTCTTCGGCCGAGAAGAGCTTATGGAAGGCGATCACGGGGCTGTTGAATCCCGCCATCGGCTTGCCGCGATGGTCCCAGGCGAGCGAAAGGCCGGTACCGTGGCCCGGACCTTCCATGCCGGGCTCGCTGGCGTTGAGTTGGATCGAGGTGAAACGCGTGTCCATGCCGAGCTTCGCGGCCGCGACCTGGTCCATCGAGATCGAATTATGAAAACTCTGGCCGGCGGCACCGAAGGGGTTTGCTCCCGTGAGCCAGAACGTGCTGCCGCCATGCGGGTTGTTCGCGAACTTGTGCGAGCAGCCCTGCACCATCGTAAAGTCGCTTTTGTGCCGTGCCAGCGGCGCGAGCCCCTCCGGGAGCGTGTAGCCGACACCGGTATCGCTCGTCTTTGGAAACCACGTCTCCTCCGTCACGCCGTAGCCGATCCCGAGGCACACCATCCGCTTGGGCGGGGTCGCCGCGGCCGCAGCCCGGGCGAACCGCCTGAATCCGAGCGACTCGAGCGACGGCAGGGCCAGCAGCGTGCCGGCCGATTTCAGGAACCGGCGGCGGGAGGATGCGGTGAACATGGCTGTGGTCTCCGGGAAACTGCTACTTCGTTTGAAACTCGCGGCTTTGGACGACCGAGTGGATGAATTCACGAACGGAATAATCCGTGTCGGCGGCACGCGTGACGATCGCCTTGACCAAGGAATCATCGGAGAAGCCGACGGGCCGGCCGAGAGCGTATTCGAGCAGTGCCTCGGTGAACCCCGTCGCGAACGCCTCCGGCTTCGAGGCAATGATCTCCCGCAACTCGAAAAAGTCCTTGAACGCCGGGCCTCCGTGGAAGGCTCCTGCCGGCTCGATCTTCCAGGTCTTCGTGCCGACGCCCTCCTTCACATACGAATCCTCCGTCCGCCACCTGCCGACGGCATCGAAGTTTTCGAGGCCGAAGCCGATCGGGTCGATCCGGCGGTGGCAGGAGGCACACTGCGGCTCCTCCTGGTGGAGCCTGAGCCGTTCTTGCGTCGTGAGCAGTTTGCCTTCGAGCCTGGTCAGCTGCGGCACGTTGGGCGGGGCAGGCGGAGGCGGATCGTGCAGAAGCTTCCGCAGCACCCACGCCCCGCGTTCGACGGGGCTCGTGTGCTCGCCGTTCGATCCCATGGCCATCACCGCAGCCATGCCGAGCAGGCCACCGCGGGGCGATC
>CAMCQY010000237.1 GCA_945877135.1 Candidatus Kuenenia stuttgartensis | reverse complement strand
GTGTTTCGCGTGAAGTCAGCTGCGGTAATCGCCGTGACAGGAGTCGCACGACTTCTTCAGTACGCCGAGGGCGGCCCGGGCGGTTTCGTAGTCTTTCTTCTGCGCGGCATCGCGCAGCCGCAGCGCGGCATCGCGCATCGTCGAGGCGTAGCCCCGATAGGTGTCGTCGTCGAAATACTCGTAGTCGGCCTGCTGGATCACTTCCCCGATCGCGGCCACGATCTCCGCATCCCGTAGCACACGCTCCACGGCCTTGTCGAAGTCGGCCTTCGATGCGCTGGCGGCCGCCAACGTGGCGTCGGCCGATTCCAGCCGCGACATCAGCGCCGGCCGGCCGGCCACCTGGCTCCAGCGAAAATCTTCCTCGCGATCGGCCCTCGCGGTGGGAGCGATGCCATCGAGCAGCGATTCGAGGTCAGCGACCCGCAGCTTCGATTCATTGAAGGATTGATCCGTGCCCACCTTGCAGTTGGAGCCGACCCGCGCGAACAGGTCGCGGGCCGTCTCCGCATCCTTCTTCCAACGAATATCCTGGTCATACGCGGCGATGACCCCAAACGCGAGGGCCACGGCGCCGAAGGCCTCGCGGGCCTTGTCGTAGCCTCCTCCCTTGAAATCGGATTGGCTCGCCACGGTCCCTACCAGCACTCCCTTCATGTCCTTGATCTCGTCGGTCAGCGTCTCTTCCGAGACCAGAGCCGACCACTTCAAGCCGCCAACGCCGGACGCCGAGGCAACGTCTGCTTGAAGACTTCCTGGCACTGCCTGCCGTTGGGCGGCGGCGGTGAAATTGGGCCGTTCGCCCTCGAGCTCCGCAAACGCATCATCGTGGAATGTCGTGGCGGTGTTCCGGTCCCAGGCCGCCGCGGGGGGCTTGGCCCGGCGGATCGCTTGGGGCGAGGAGCGGCCATCGCGGGCCGCGGAAAGACCGCCCGAGACTGTCAGGAGGCCGATCAGTCCGACGACCAGTGCTTTTTGGAATGCTGCCATGGATGCCATCGTGCGGCCTTCCCTCGTGCGGTCTCGTTTCACTCCACTCCTCATTCGTCAGTCCCGACCTCAGGGCCCGAGCTCCCATCATACGACAAGGACGGAAAAAGCTCTGGCCGACGCTGTTTTCAGGCATCGTTTTCTGCCTTGACGGGCTGCGGCCATCTCGTCAGTCTCCCGCCCCCAATGGCCCCCAACCGCCAGCATGGCTGGAAGCTTGGATGGGCCCCGCGAGACCTCACTGTCTAAGCATCGGAGGAGCAGCATGACCGCCAAGCCATCCATGTCGGGATCGCCCGTGAGCACCATCATCCGCACAAGGGTCTATTCCCTCTGGGTGGCCTGCCTCCTGACCGGCTGTGGCCTGGCAGCCCTGGCCCTGGCAGGCTGCTCCGGCGGCGGCACGGCGGCCGCCGCGACCGGCACCGAACCTGCCAAGGCAACCGTTACCGCATTTCTCGAAGCCATCAAACGTGGCGACGACCCCGGGGCTCAGGCCATGCTCACGAAGGTGGCCCGCGCCAAGACCCAGGAATTGGGTATTTCCGTGGCCCCACCCGTGACGTCCACGGCCACCTACTCGATCCGCGAGTGCGAAGTGATTCCGGGAAACGAGGAACTGGTCCACGTCGGCACCACCTGGACTGACACCGATCCAGATGGCTTTACAACCACTGAAAACGTGGTCTGGGCCGTTCGACTCGACCCCGAGGGCTGGCGGGTGGCGGGCATGGCCACCCGAATTTTCGACGACCTGCCGCCGCTGCTGCTGAATTTCGAGGATCCGGAAGACATGATCGCCAAGCAAGAAATGGTGGCGCAGGAGCTGCAGAAACGGGCAGCGCAGGCAGCCCAGCAGGCCAAGCAGCCCCAACAGCGGACAGCCGTGGGCCCTGCCGACGGCCAGCGGAAGTAGTCGGCTTCCGGAGCGACAAGCGGCGGACAGTGGAGCGACGGGCGGCGGCCAATCGGGCAACAGGCGGTAGCCACTGGTCTAGGCCGCCGGCTGCGGGGGCGTCGAGACGACGCCTCGCCACCCCTTCCAGCCACCCTCCCGGCGGTCTGGCGTATCTCTGAGCCCCTGAAAAAGGCCCCCCTCAACAGGGCCCTTTTTGCGGAATTATCGCTAAAAAAGCGAATTCCTCCCGCCTTCCGACCAACCGGGCGTCCTTGACAGCCCCGGAGGCACTGTTAGCCTAACCGCCTGGATTACCCAGGCCGGAGAGTTTCCCCAACCCGCAGCTCTTGCAGGGCAGTGCTGCCGGTTGCCGGATTCTCGCTTGTGCCCCGGGTGGTCTCGTTGATCGTTCGGTTTTCTGCGGTCCGGTGGCCGTCCCGGATCGGGGTTGTTTCGTGACGGCTTGTAGGAACGCACCCCGCGTTCAATGTTTCCATCTGGAGGTATGTGATGAAGCGTATTCTCGGACTCTGTTTCGCCATGTTCATTGCTCTCGTTGCCATCGCCCTCGTCGGCGGTGACTCGGGTGCGGTTGCTGGCCACGGCTGCCATGGCCGTGCCCGCTGCCACGGCGGTCTGTTTGCCCACAAGAAGAAGGGCTGCCACGGCGGTCTCTTCGGCCACAAGAAGAACCGTTGCCACGGCGAAGCCGCTGCTGCTCCGGCTTGTGAGTCGGGCTGTGGTGAGGCTGCTGCTTCGTCTTGCGGCAGCTGCGGTGAGTCGGCTGCCGTCGAAGGCGGCTGCTCGAGCTGCGGCGGTGAGTCGGCTGCTGTTGAGAGCGGCTGCTCGAGCTGTGGCGGTGGTGAGGTTGCCGGTGGCGAGGTCGTCAGCGGCGGCTGCGCCGGCGGCAACTGCGAAGGCAGCAGCGTGATCTCGGAAGGCGTGCCGACCGAGGCTGCTCCGGCTGCCCCGGCTGCCCCCGAGGCCCCGGCTGCTCCGGCCAAGACCTGAGCTGCGAATAGAGAGCCAGTCGCACCATCGCAACCAGGTCTGCCCTGAGGCGAGCGGTGTTGCGGTTGGACAATGCATAGGCCGGGCCTTCCCCAGGGAAGGCCCGGCTTTTTTCATG
>CAMCQY010000236.1 GCA_945877135.1 Candidatus Kuenenia stuttgartensis | reverse complement strand
CCAAGACCGACGGGAAGATCGCCCGCCACCTCGACCGCGACGACATGGTGGCCAACACGATCGGCACGTTCTCGAGCGTCACGATCCACTGTGCCCAGTGCCACAACCACAAGTTCGATCCCATCACGCAGGACGACTACTACTCGCTGCAGTCTGTCTTCGCGGCGATCGACCGAGAGGATCGGAAGTATTCGGCCGATCCGGAGTTGATGCGGCAGCATGCAACGCTCGACGCCAAGAAGCAGTCGCTCGAATCCCGCAGCAAGGAGATCGAGGCGGAGATCACCAAGGCGGCCGGCCCGCGGCTGGCCGAACTCGACAAGCTGATCAAGGAGACGCCGAAGATCGCTGACGGCAATCCAGGCCAAGCCTACGGCTACCATAGCGGGATCGCCGCGGTTGCCGACACCGTGAAGTGGGTGCAGGTGGACCTCGGCCGCGAGCTGCCGATCAAGGAGATCGTGCTCCATCCCTGTTTCGACAATTTCAACGGGATCGGGGCCGGATTCGGGTTTCCACTGCGGTATCGCGTCGAGGTGGCAAGCGGCCCGGAGTTTCGCGAGGGCGTGACGACGGTCGCCGCGTTCGCCGACGCCGACCTAGCCAACCCTGGCATCAAGCCGCAGTCGCATTCGGCCGGGGGCGCGGGCCGGTATGTTCGCGTCACGGCCACAAAGCTCGCCCCGCGGTCGAACGATTTTATTCTGGCGCTGGCCGAATTGAAGGTGCTCGGCAGCGACGGCGCGAACCTCGCGGCGAACGCCGTCGTGACGTCGCTCGACTCGATCGACGGGCCGCCGCGGTGGGCGCGGCAGAATATCGTCGATGGCGAGAGCCCGGCCGAGTTTCCCGATCAAGCGGCGTTGCTGCGGCAAGAGCGGGAGGCGCTCGTGGCCAAGACGGTCGATCCGAAGCTGACGGCCGAACGCGATGAGGTGAAGCAGAAGGTCACTGCCACCGAGGCCGAGCAGAAGGCGCTCCCGGCGCTCTCTTCCGTGTATGCGGCCTCGACGAAAGTGCGGCAGGGAAAGCCACGGACGATCCACGTGCTCTCCCGCGGCAACGTGCTCGCCCCCGCGCACGAGGTGACGCCCGGGTCGCTCGCCGCCGTCGAAACGCTGCCGAGCCGGTTCGACCTGCCGCCGGAGCATGCCGAGGGAGACCGCCGCGTGGCACTGGCCGGCTGGATCGCCAGCCCAGACAACCCGCTCACCTGGCGGTCGATCGTCAACCGTGTCTGGCAGTATCACTTTGGCCGGGGCATCGTCGCGACGGCGAGTGATTTCGGACGGATGGGGGCCGCCCCGACGCACCCCGACCTGCTCGACTGGCTGGCGGCTGAATTCCGCGATGGCGGCGGATCACTCAAGAGCCTGCACCGGCTGATCGTCACGAGTGCCGCCTACCGGCAGGCGAGCACGGCACGGGAAGACTGTGCCTCGATCGACGTCGACAACCAGTATCTCTGGCGGCAGAACCGCCGGAAGCTCGAGGCCGAGGGCATCCGCGACGCCGTACTCGCCGCGGCCGGCACGCTCGACCTCACGATGGGCGGCCCGGGCTGGCAGGATTTCAAGGTCGAGCATCCGCAGCACTCGCCCCACTACCGCTACGACCTCGCTGACCCTGACGACAAGAAGACCTGGCGGCGGGGAGTCTACCGGTTCATCGTTCGCAGCCAGACGCAGCCCTTCATGACCTGCCTCGACTGTGCCGATCCCTCGATGCGGGTCGAGAAGCGGAACGAAAGCATCTCGGCGCTGCAGGCGCTCGCGCTCTTGAACAACGGCTTCATGGTGGTGCAGGCCCAACAGTTTGCCGACCGCGTGGTGCGGGACGCGGGCGACGATCCTGCCGCGCAGGTGAAGCGGGCCTTTGAGCTGGCGATGGGCCGTGATCCCGATGCCGAGGAGGCCGCCGCCCTTGTCGAGGTCGCGAAGGCCCATGGCCTCGCCAATGTCTGCCGTGCGATCCTGAACCTGAACGAATTCTCTTTCGTGGATTAAATGAAATGGATTGAGGGACCGTATGAAAAACACCTCGCCCTACCACGCGTTGTCGCACGGCTCGGCCTCGAGTGCCCTGAGCCGCCGCCAGCTGCTGGCCGGCTCGGGCTGCGGGTTTGGCTCGCTGGCATTGGCGGCGATGTTGGCGGGCGACCGCGATGCGGTGGCTGCCGGCACCGCTGAGGCTGGCGCGAGCCTGCGTCCGGCCTGCATCTATCCGCCAAAAGTAAAACGGGTGGTGCAGCTCTTCATGGCGGGGGCGGCCAGCCACATCGACCTCTGGGACTACAAGCCAGATCTCGTGAAGCACCATGGCAAGCCGAGCGATTTCGGCGAACCGGTGGAGGCGTTTCAGAACGGCCTGGGCCCGTGGCTCAAGCCGATCTGGGACTTCAAGCCCTACGGCCAGAGCGGCAAACTGCTTTCCACCCCTGTGATGGCGCTCGGCGACGTGGTCGATCAGATGGCGTTCATCCACAACATGGTGAGCACTTCAGGCGTGCACTCCGCGGCCACGCTCCTGCAGACGACCGGCTTTGTGCTGCCCGGCTTCCCGGGCGCCGGCTGCTGGGTGAGCTACGCGCTCGGCTCGATGAACGACAACCTGCCGACCTTCGTCGTGCTCCCCGACCACCGGGGCTACGGGTCCAACGGCGTGAAGAACTGGGACGCTGGATTCCTGCCGTCGCAGTACAGCGGCACGGTCGTGCAGCCCGCGGCTGACGAGCCGCTGGCCGACCTCCGACCGCACAAGGCCGCGACGTTCGTGAACGGCGCTTCAGATGCCGCCGCCCGCGACCTGATCGGCCGGCTCAATCGGCACCATCTGGAGAGCCACGAGGGCGACAGCCGCTTGGAGGCCCGGATCCAGAGCTACGAACTGGCGGCCAAGATGCAGTTGGCCGCGCCCGAGTCGCTCGATCTCTCTAGCGAGCCTGAGCACGTGCTCAAGCTCTACGGCCTCGATCGGGCCCGGACGAGCTGGCCCAGCCAGATCAACGCCGAGGAGGAGACGCATCACTTCGGGCTCCGTTGCCTGGCGGCCCGTCGGCTGCTCGAACGGG
>CAMCQY010000235.1 GCA_945877135.1 Candidatus Kuenenia stuttgartensis | reverse complement strand
AAACGTGGGCTGGCTGTCACCGCCTGGCGGCAGCAGCAATGCCGCCGGATGGCCCCCCCCGGCCCAGCGAAGGGTCCGCGACGCGACCCGGTAGACGCCGTACCAGATCGTGAAAAACATATCGTTTTGACGCTCCATCGGAAACGCTTTGTTGAGCGCCGCCAGCACGCTGCCGGGGTCGTGAAAGTCGGTCTGCGGCAGGGCCTCGCTGCGGATCGAATTCAACGCCGACACGCTCAGGAGTGCCGCCCCCACCCCATGCCCGCAGACATCCAGCAGGTAGACGGCGATGTGGTCGTCGTCGAGGCTGTGATACCCGAAGGCGTCGCCCCCGAGTGCCGCCGACGGGATGAACCGCCAGTCTGCGGTGATCGGGCCGATGCGCTGCGGAGGAGGGAGCAGCGACCGCACATACTGGGCCGCTGTGGCAAGGTCGTTGGCGAGCACCTCGCGGCTGGCTTGGAGTGCCAAAAAGGCTTCGTTCCGCTCCAGCAGAGCGATGTAGCCGCGGGAGTGATAGCGAAGGCGTGCCAGCAGTTCGAGCCGGTCAGGGAGTTTCACAACGTAGTCATTCGCCCCAACTGCAAAGGCCTCGGCCTTCACGGCCGCTTCCTCCTTCGTGGAGAGCACGATGATCGGCACGTCACGGAACCGCTCGTCGGCGCGAAACCGCCGCACGAGTTCGAGCCCTTCGATGTTGGGCATCACGAGATCTTGCAGGATCACGGTCGGCTCGACCTTGGCTGCGACCTCGAGGGCGATGGTGGGATCGCGGCAGAAGTGGAAGGCGATGCCGTCCTCGCCGACGAGCATGCGGCGGACCGCTTCGCCGATGATCGGCTGGTCGTCGACGAGGAGCACCGTCGTGCGGCGTGATATCGGGTTTTTCGGGGCGGCGGGATCCACAGCAAATCTGCCAACAACCACGGAGAAAGGCAGGAGCGTACCACAGTCCCCTCAGGCTTTTTTCTTGGGCCGGCAGACGGGGGGCTCGGCGAGGGAAAACACGAGAACTTCCTCGCCGGTTACCGTGGAAATGTCGTGATGCACGCTGACGAGCTTCACGTCGACGGCCTCCTCCACGATCGACTCCAGCCGCGTGCGGCCGTTGGCCACCATGTGGGTCCGTACTTGCTTGAGTAGGGCCCTTCCATTGCCGTTTTCATGCCCGTTCGTCATGTCGTCGCGGGGCTCGCCACCGGCAGTGCCGGCAACGGAATCGTGACGCGGTGCGAGCAATTGCCGCTCGGCGGGGGTCAGCACTCCCTGCAGTCGCACGACCAGCAGCGATCCGATCAAGTGGGCATGAATGTCCCTTGGCCCTCGGCCGAGAAACTCCTGCTGGAACCGCGAGATGCCGTCGCAGACGGCCGCCTCGATTTCGCCCTGAGATTTCACGAAAGACCTCTTTCAAGCTGACGCGTGCGCTGGCCCGCCGCCTTCAACGTGGAGGTGCGGAATCGCCCGCAGGGGATTTTTCAGAAGGGGTGATTCAGGACGCAGCCGTGCGACCCGACCGCGTGCTCCCATTCCCGTCCCCAGCTCTAGCTCTATTCTCATTTCCATTCGGGCCGGCCTCGCCGTTGCAGATACGGTCCCAGACCTCGCGGCGATGGATCGGCATCCTGGTGTCGGCCTCGAATCCGAGCCGCACGCGGCCCCCTTCGATCTCCAGGATCGTGATCTCAAGAACCACCTCGAGATCCTCGGCCCGCCCGATCACCACGCTCTCGCGATTCTTCCTCGTTAGTACCAACATGGTTCACCTTCTTCATGGTTGTGGGTCCCTCCAGGCAGGTTCAGTTGCGGACGGCTCCATTGCCGTTCGCTCCGTTGGAATGCAGATGGTCGTTCACCGGTACGCCCAGCGTCGGCAGTCCCTGCCCGAGCAGGAAAAGCTCCACGGCGGGATTGGTCGTGAATGTTTTGAGCACGCTGCCGGTGAACGCGTCGACGTGCGCGATCGCGCCACGAAGTTCGACTCCCGTGCTCCTGCGGACATGGTTGCGGAGGGAGTCGAGCGAGTTGTCGAACAGGTAGCGGTGGAAGTCTTGCACCCGGCTCAATCCCTCCTCGTCGGCTGCCAGCCGCCGCTCCACGGGCGAGAATGCCTCGTGGATGCCGACCACCATCCAGCGGCCGTCGGCCACCACGGTCACGCTCCGGGGCGTTCGGCCGAGAAGCAGGTGCTCGAAAGTGCCGGCCGCCTTCGCCACCTGCCTTGCCACTCGTTCGTCGAACTGTTTCTTCATCGAGGCGTTCTCCTGCCGTTTGCGGTTGGGACCGCGACGGAGTGTGTGTGTCGCGGATCGAGACGTGCCCTGGAAAAACAAAGGAAAAACCAGAGTGGAAAAACAAAAAAAGCCGGCAAGAAGGAGGGCCCGAAGGCTCTCTTTCTCGCCGGCTTACGCTGCGATGGGCCGCCCAGATGAATGCTGGGATGCCCCTCGACTCGTCTTCCGCTCACGTTTTGCTGTGCCGAACGTCCGCCGCGATTCGTGATCGCATCCGGCCGTTCGTCTCACGCATTATAAGTGGCGTCTTAGGGAACGCAAGAAGGATGCGCAAGTTGCAGAGACTGCGTTGATTGTGGCGTCTGTGCACCAGTTGGAATGCGTTTGGAACACGATTGGCGTGGCCGTGACAAGGCAGTCTGCCGCGGACCGCTTTCCCCATCCTGCCTATCCAAATCTGTGAGGTTCGACTCATTGGCTCCTACGACTCCTGCCGAAGCCAACTCCCAAGCACAATACCCCCACCTCAGTGGGGTGCATTCCTGGCGGAAGGGAGTTCGGCGTGGACGCTTTGAAATCGCAGGGTGAGATCGAGGCTGCGGTCTGCGATGCCGTGGCACGGTTTCAGCAGGAATACATGGGCCGCGGCCCCAGGCACGTGCATACCCACCTCGTCGACAACAAACTGTTTGTTCACTTGGAGGGAGTGCTGACGGCGGCCGAACAACGGCTCATGGATGGGCACGGCAACGGAAACGGTCGGGGGGCGGAACTGCTCAAGCAACTCCGCAGCCATCTCGTGCTTGCCGGCAAGGCCATGCTCGACACGCTCGTTCGCAA
>CAMCQY010000234.1 GCA_945877135.1 Candidatus Kuenenia stuttgartensis | reverse complement strand
ACGAAGGACGAGGAGGTCTCCGTGATCGAGCGGAAGGTGAAATATGTCTGCTGCAAGTGTTCAGCCACCGGCAAGACCGGCTGCTGCGGCGGCAAGCCGGCCGGGCACGGCGGCTGGTGGCCGCACTGGCTGCGGCGCCTGCTGGCCTGCGGCGCACCGTGAATACGCCGGAGGAGTTCGATCCGTGGCCACGAGTTTTTAACTTGTGGACTCCGTGCCGGAGTCACGGACAAGTTAAAAACGTGCCGCCACGGGAAGGACATGCAGTGCCATGCACCGTTTCCTGCGACGTGCCAGGGTCGCACGCACGACTGCGCAAAACACGCCAAAAAACGTTGCGTATGCGTCAGGATGTCGTGCGGTGGTGTACAACGGGCGGCTCCTATGAAGCCGCCCCGCAATCTCGCCGCGCAGCCCCTTGTCGCCGTCCTCGTGCCGGCGAGCACCGGCTGGGGCCGTAGCATCATCAAGGGGGTCGCGGGCTTCGCCAATCGACACGGGCCCTGGCACCTGCACGTGGCCCCCGAAGGCGAGCAAAAGACGCTGCCGCACGGCTGGCAGGGGGATGGCATCATCGCGCGGGTCTCGACGCCGGCGGTCGCGAGATCGCTGCTCGGCATCGGCTGCCCGGTGGTAAACGTCTCTGGAATCACGCTCGAGGGAGTCAGCCAGCGGGTGCCCCGTGTGTTTAACGACCTGCAGGCAACTGGCGAGATGGCGGCCCGCCATTTTCTCGACCGCGGCTTCAGCACCTTCGCCTACGTGGGCCCGCCGAAGCTGGCCTACGTGCGTGAGCATCAGGAAGCTTTTGCAGCCGCACTCGCTCAGGCCGGTCACCCGTGCCATGCGCTCGGGCTGAATCCCGGCCTGGAAACGGCGGGCCGGCCGAGCCGACTGATCGAATGGCTCAGATCGCTCCCCAAGCCGGTGGGCTTGCTGACATGGGCCAACGTCCAGGGCAGGGCGGTCATTGACGCCTGCCGCAGGGCCGGGCTGCTCGTTCCCGAGGATGTGTCGGTACTCAGTGGCGTGGATGACGCGCTCCTCTGCGAATGCTGCATGCCGCACCTGTCGGCCATCACGGTCGCTGCCGAGCAGATCGGTGAGCAGGCTGCCGACTTGCTGCAGTTGCTCATGGAACGAAAGCCTCTGCCGCCAACTCCGATCCGGGTGCCGCCGATCGGAATCGTCACCCGTCAGAGCACCGACACCCTCGCTATCAACGATCCATTGCTCGTGCAGGCGATCGGCTTCATCCGCGAACACGCGACCGAGCCGATCCGCGTGGAGGACG
This sequence comes from Candidatus Kuenenia stuttgartensis, assembly GCA_945877135.1. Classification (GTDB taxonomy): domain Bacteria; phylum Planctomycetota; class Planctomycetia; order Pirellulales; family UBA1268; genus CAMCQY01. The sequence goes on along the minus strand of CAMCQY010000234.1, from coordinate 1,837 downwards.
TACTGCGGGTGGTTCCACTCTCCCGCCGTAGCCTCGAGCGGGCGTTTCAGGAACTCATCGGCCGGTCGCCGGCCCAGGAGATCCGCCGCGTCAGGCTGGAGCGGGCGAAGCACCTGCTGGCGACGACCGACCTGCCGATCCCAAAAGTCGCGAGAGCCAGTGGATTTGGCACCGGCGAATATCTGGCCAAGATCTTCCGTCAGGCCACCCGGATGACGCCGCTGAAGTACCGCGCGGTGACACAATTGCGGCACTGACGGCGCTGCCCGCAACCGCAGCCGGCGTCGCGAAAAGGCAGAATTTCGACGGATTCACGCCATAGTGACTCGGGCCTGCAAACCGTAGTCTTGCAGGGTCGGAAGGGAACGCTGCCACGACTCCAGGCACCGCAACCGGCACGCGTTTTGTACCAACAGGTGGGGGCACAAGTCATGCGGCAGAATCGTGGCATCGATCGCTTCCGGGCGGCATTCACGCTCGTGGAACTGCTGGTGGTCATCGCGATCATCGGCACGCTCGTGGGCCTTCTGCTGCCGGCCGTGCAGGCGGCACGCGAGGCGAGTCGACGTTCCTCGTGTGGCAACAACCTCAAGCAGATCAGCCTCGCGTTGCACAACTACAGCGACGCGAAAAAGACGCTGCCGCCACAGGCCACCTCGTCGACTTTCCAAACGATGAAGGGCACGACCCAATTCCTTGAAGGCTACGGATGGTCGCTCCTCGTGCTCCCGTACATGGAGCGGACTGAGGTCTTCACATCGCTTACCAACGGGTCGCTGGCAGGCTTCTCGCATACAGCCACCTTCATCACCGGTAGCAGCGCGTCCGCCGACTTGGCCCGGCAGCCGATAAGCACCCTCGTGTGCCCGAGTTGCCCACTGCCACCCCTCACGCCGGAGGCCGAATACAACATTACAGCCGGCACCACGACCGACTCGTCGGGCTATCGTTCGAGCAAAATGAACTACGCCGGCAGCTTGGGACCGATCACGCTCGGCTGCACCGGCACGACCACCGACACGCTAGCCCCGTGCGTGCAATGTTCGAGCGGAGCGATCCGCAAGCTTCGCGGCAGACCGCTCAAGGAGATCGTCGACGGACTCTCCAAGACATTCTTGATCGGAGAGGTGGGCGGAATCGCCGACACCTCGCTCCCCGGATCGCCGAAGACCGAACGCCTTCCAGGGCTGTGGCTGGGAACAAATTCCACCAAGGTCGACAACGCCGGATCAGTCACGCTGGTGCGATCCACTCGCTACAAGGTCAATCAGGGCAGTTACGAAGGCTTCGGCAGCAATCACATGGGCGGTGCGAACTTCGCGATGTGTGATGGAGCGGTGCGGTTCGTCGGCGACACGATCCACTCGTCGACGGGCGGCAACTACCAGTCGGTCAGCGGCACGTATGACCCAGCGACGCTGCTTACCACCATCCGCGGGATCAAAGGCGTGTATCAACAACTCAGTTCCGTCGCCGACGGCAACGCCACCGGGGATTTCTGATCGTGCCGCGATCCCTTCTTTTTTTGGGACAACTCGTCGTGCTGCTCGCGAGCCTCGTCGCTGCAGGCTGCCAACCCGGTGTGGGTGCCACCGCCACGGGCGTCGTTTCGTTCAAAGGCCAGCCAGTGCCAGCCGGGGTGATGGTGCAGTTTCAGCCCGAGAGGCCGAATGCATCGCCCTCGATTGCCGTCACCGATGCTCAAGGCCGCTACGACCTGCGGTTCAACGCACGGATTCGTGGCGTGATGCCCGGCGAGAGCGTCGTCTCCCTGTCGATCGTGCGCGAACCCAACGCAGAGGGAAAGGTTGTCCTGCCCGACGAACTGAAAGATTTC
>CAMCQY010000233.1 GCA_945877135.1 Candidatus Kuenenia stuttgartensis | reverse complement strand
GCGAGGTGGCAGCCTTTTGGGCCGGTGACAGACTGCTGGCGCTCTTCGACGCGCCCTCTCTGAGCCCGAGCGTCAACGACGCGACCGTCTGGCTCGACAAAGGAGAACGTGTCCGCATCGAGCCGGAAACGATCCGCGAATGGGCCGGCGACATGCGGAAGTACAGCGGTCCGGGGCTCGCGGTCGATTGGCTCGAAGTGGAGGGGCCGCTGCGCGAGCAGTGGCCGCCGGAAAGCCATCGTCGCCTGTTCGGAGACGCCGCGGGCACATCGGCTGCTTCCGCCCAGGATTCTCGGCATCTCCTGCGGACGTTCCTGACCAGACTTTTTCGCCGCAGCGTCCCGGCCGACGAGGTCTCTCGCTACGCGGACATCGTCGAGACGGGCACGGCCACCGGCGCCGGCCTTCCGGCCGCCTTGCGGCGGGCCTACACCACCGCCCTCTGTTCGTCCCACTTTCTGTTCCGCCACGAGGCACCCGGGCGTCTCGACGATCGGCAGTTGGCGACCCGCCTGGCTCTCTGGCTCTGGAACTCCGTGCCCGATGACGACCTGCTCGCGCTGGCGATCGATGGCCGCCTCCACGAGCCGGGCGTCCTGTCCGCCCAGGTGGAGCGGATGCTCGCGGACTCGAAAAGCGACCGATTCGTCGCCGACTTCCTGGACCAGTGGCTGAAGCTCGACACGATCGACGACACCACGCCCGATCGTCGCCTCTACCCGGAGGTGGCCGGCCTCTACGGGGGCATGATGCCCTACGTCCGCGAGTCGATGCTCCGCGAGCCCCGGGCTTTCTTTCGTGAATTGATCGATCGCAATCTGTCGGCAGACCATGTCGTGCAGAGCGACTTTGCCATGCTCAACGAAATGCTCGCCCGACACTACGGCGTTCCGGACGTCGAGGGTGCAGCCATCAGGCGCGTACCGTTGCCGGCCGGCAGCCGCCGCGGCGGGTTTCTCACGCAAGCCGCCATTCTCAAGGTCACCGCCAACGGGACGACGACTTCGCCGGTGGTCCGAGGCGTCTTCGTCAACGAACGGCTGCTGGGACGGCCGATTCCTCCACCCCCGCCAGGCATTCCTACCGTCGATCCCGACACGCGCGGCGCCACCACGATCCGCGACCAACTGGCGAGGCATCGGAGCGATCCGAGCTGCGCCGGCTGCCACGCGAAGCTCGATCCTCCGGGATTCGCGCTCGAGGCTTTCGATGTGATCGGCGGATACCGCGAGCACTACCGATCCATCGACAAGGGTGAGCGAGCGACCGGCGCGCTTCGTGGCGGCCTCATCGGCATCAATTACAGGATCGGCCCCTCGGTAGACGCCTCGGGGATGCTCGACGATGGCCGCGAGTTCTCCGATATCGACGCGTTGCGCCGCCTCCTCTGCCAGGATTCCCGGGGCCTCGCGCGGAACCTGCTCCAGCAACTCGTCGTCTACGCGACAGGCGCCGAGATCCGCTACGCCGATCGACGGGAGATCGAACGGATACTCGACGAGACGGCCGCGACGAATCACGGGGTGCGATCGCTCATTCACGCGATCGCAGCGAGCCGACTGTTTCAGACGAAATGAACTGGCGCCGTTGATACCGCGGAGGATCAGCATGATCGCTCGATCGTTACACATGAGGTGGATCGCCCTCGCCAGTTTCGCATCCGTTAGCTGCGGGGCAGATATCCGGGTCGGCGCCGATGTCGCGACGATCGCCGAGGCCATCGGCCGCGCCGAACCGGGCGACACGATCCATCTCGAGCCCAAGGTTTACCGCGAATGCGCGGAGTTCGCCGGCGTTCAAGGATCGCCTGGCAAGCCGATCACGCTCGACGGGCACGGCGCCACGCTCGACGGCTCCGACCCGCTGGATCCCGCGGACTGGCGAGAGGTTTCGCCCGGCCTGTTCGCCAACGACAACCTCCTCCCAAAGCTCAACACCGCGATCATCGACCGTTGGTTCTTTCTCTGGGATGGTCGCATGAACCACATGGGCCGCACCGCGAAGGGCAAGAAGGCTGCGCTTGCACGACCGGAGGAACTCAAGGCTGGCGAGTGGACGTTCGCCAGGGATTCGTCCCGTGAGCAGCCGTCTTCGCGGGAGATCTTCGGGACCTTTTTCCTGAAACTGGCCGTGGGTCAGACACTCGATGCGGCCCGGATCGCGGCGCCGGTGCGCAGCGCCGGCGTGCTGATGCGGGGTGACAACAAGCACCTCGTCATTCGCAACCTCACCGCCACGCACGCCTACAACGACGGCTTCAATGTTCATGGCGACTGCCGGGACGTCGCCTTCGAAAATATCGCAGCGATCGAATGCGGCGACGACGGCATCAGCGGCCATGAGACCGCGGAATACCGCATCGATGGGCTGGTCAGCATCGGCAACAGCACGGGTATCACCGATATCGGCGAGGCACGTACGCGTTACAACCGCGTGCTGATTGCGGATTGTCTTGCCTACGACCTCTATTTCTGGGAACGAGGCCGCTATCAACTGAGCAACGCCATCATCCTGTCCTCCGCGGAACAGCCCTTTGTGGTCGAGGGGCGCGACGGCCATGGCTGCACGGTCGAGCTTGACAACGTGCTCTTCCGACGCATTGGCCCGCCCGCTCCCGCCCGATTCATGCGGCCGGTGATCGTCAAGGCGACACGACTGACGATGGACGGCATCGGGATCGAGGGGGACGCGGACGTGACTCTCGACGACAGCGTCATCGACGGACGGCCGACGATGCCAGAGGATCGTGGTGCCGAGCAGGCAGAACTCATGCGCATCGTACCTCGGCCACCGGCCGGTGCGATTCCCGAACGACGCCCGCCACGTCAGTAGAGCCAGAGCCGAAGTCCCTTCCGCCCACGATAGACCGGCTGCCGCGTGAACCGCATCACCCCCGCGAGCGAGCGAACCTCTGCGGCCTTCGTGCCGATCTTCACCCAGTCGGCCACGAGCGGCCTGACGGCCGGCTCCATCGCAGGAAAGCCCCACGCCTCACAGGCGGCGAGCCAGAGATCGTCGAGGCGGCGACGGCGAATATGCAACGTGTCGAAGCCATACCAGTGTGCGGGCTGCTCGATGATCTGGGCGCCGAAGTCTCCCGCGATCGTCTGCAGGTCGGCATCGAGCCGGGTGGCTGACTCCTTAAGTCCGGCGAGCGACAGCCGGCAGCCGGGCACGAAGAACGTTCGCAGGGCTCGATAGCGGACCGGGCCGAC
>CAMCQY010000232.1 GCA_945877135.1 Candidatus Kuenenia stuttgartensis | reverse complement strand
GACACCGATGGAGATGCCGAGCCGATCTTTCCTCCGAGCCTGCGGCCGGCGGCGTGGGATCGCGCGGCCGCGCCAGGCGCAGTCGCGTGGCGGTTCCGCGTGCCCGATGGCCGCACGATCGAGTTCGACGACGCCTTGGCCGGCCGCGTGCGGCGGACAGCGGGTGTGGACTTCGGCGATTTCGTCGTCTGGCGGCGGGATGCTCTCCCTGCGTACGAACTGGCGGTGGTAGCAGACGACCATGCGATGGAGATCGCGGAGGTGGTCCGCGGCGAGGATCTCCTCACGAGCACGGCACGGCAACTGCTGCTCTACGAGTCGCTCGGCTGGGCTGCGCCGGCGTTCTGCCACGTGCCGCTCGTGCGCGACGCCGACGGCCGTCGTCTCGCCAAGCGAACGGGCGGCCTCGCGATCCGCGACCTCCGCGCCCGCGGCTTCTCTCCGGCCGAGGTCCTCGAAAAGGGGACGCAGCTCATTTCCTAGCTGGCACGAGTTCGACGCAGTCACCGTAGCCGGCAAGCAGCGAGTCATTCGTGAGTAGGAGGAGCGGTTCCGTCTTCGCCTGAGCGACGAGCATGCGATCGAATGGGTCGTTGTGAAGGGGTGGCAGCTTGGCGACCGTCGCGGCGTGGTGGCCTGTCACGGGCAGAAGATGGAACCCCGCGGGCTCGATCTCCTCGAGCAGCTCGGATGGGTCGGCGGCGAGCTTCCCGAGGGCCGCCTTGATGCTCACTTCCCAGATCGAGGCAGCGCTGACGAAAACGTCGGCATCTTGGATGCGGCGGCGGGCCTGCGCCGACAGCTTCCTCGGCTCGCTTACCGCCCACAGAAGCAGGTGAGTGTCGAGGAGAATCCTGCTCACGGCGTTCCTTCGAAGGCGGCAACGACGCGATCGTCGAGCGGAGCATTAAAGTCATCGGGAACCTTGATCCGCCCTTTGAGTCCGCCGAGCTTCTTCGGACGCCCGCCCGCCTCGAGCGGCACGAGCTTGGCCACGCGCCGACCGGCCTTCGCGATAATCACTTCCCGACCGGCCGCCACCTCCTCGACGATCCGCGACAGATGCGTCTTCGCTTCGTGAATATTGACGACGTGTGCCATGAGACGAGCCCCAGAACGATCAAGAAAGACTAAACTAAGTCTAGTCTACACCCGGCACAAAGCAAACAGCAATCTGGATGGAAAAGAGGGACGGGAGCGAATTATTCGGCACGGGATGTGCGGCCGGCCGTATTCCCTTGCTTGCGCTGCGGGCTTGGATGAACGGGCTTGGATGAAGAGGGGTTCTCATGCAAGCCCGAAGCGCAAGCGAGGGAATCCGTATTGCGGACCCAGCAAAACCGCAGCAATCCTGAAATCAACGAATCAGACATGCACATCGCTATGCCGAACAGTCGTCGCTGCGCGGCCTTTCCACCGCCACATCGGTACGCATATCATTGATGTCGATTGATCGAGAGGATGTGATCCGTATGGTTCGTACTTCTTCGACGCCAGATCTCACTAACAGCGATCGCAAGACCGTCGAGGAGTTGGCGGCTTTGCTGCCCTCCCGTTGGCCCGTCGATTCGCTTGTGCTTTATGGATCGAAGGCGCGAGGTGACGATACCCCCGAATCGGACATCGACCTGCTCGTGCTGACAGGCCGTCCGCTTGCGCCGGAAGAGATCGGCGAATTGCGGGCCGCGTCGCGTCGCATTGGTCTCGCGCATGGCACGTGGCCCGAGCTTTACATTCGAACGAGTGAGGAATGGTGGCGTGGCGTCTACCAGGCTGCTCCTATTCGCAAAGAGATCGATGCCGAGGGCGTTGACATACCGCTGCCCCAGCCTCGAGAACGCCGATGACAGAAGACGAATCTCGGCAGAAGATCGTCGCGCAGCAGATGCTGCTGGCGCGAGAATGCCTCGCAGATGCCGACGCGGCTGCCGTGCGTGGCAGTGCCCGGCTGGCATAGAATCGGGCTTATTACGCCTGCTTTCACGCTGCCACGGCGGTCTTCGTCGGCCGCAACCGGCGATTCACGAAACACCGGGGCATCATCAAAGCGGTCCACGAGGAACTAGTGCCTGAGGGCGTCCTCTCGCCCGAGTTGGCCGTAAGCTTCGACGGACTTTATGCGCAGCGACTTGACGCCGACTACGGCGATTTCATCGACATCCCCAAGGAGCAGGTTGCCAACACGCTCGAAACCGCCCGCCGATTCGTCGCCGCGATGCAGACAGCCATCGAAGGGCATCCGCGGTAGAATTCTGCCGCGAAAAAAACGGCTGAAAATCCGCTCCCGTCCCTCTTTTTTCACGGGCTTGCGTGGGGACCGCTCTCCATCCAAGCCCGCAGCGCAAGCAAGGGAATACGGGCCGCCAGCACAGCCAGAGCCGAACACTCCTTGCAGCGTCCTCTTTTCATCACTTGTCTGACGATTCGAGGGCAAAGTCGATCGTCGTGGTCTTGTCCTCGACGGGCTCGGCAGTGAGTGGTGTCTTTTCCTGGTAGCCGTAATTCTCGGGCAGGGTGTTGACCACGCGATCCATCATCTGCCCATCGGGGCCATACGGGTCTTGCACCTTGCCGTCGATCTTCGTCGCCGTGACGATGACTTTCAGAGGCGTCGGCCAGACGGCCACGCGGTAACGGCCGGTGTCATCGGTCTTGGTAAAGCTCACGCGGCCCTTGCCCGAAACCGGGAAGAACTCGAGCGAGGCGTTGGGCACCGGATTGCCATCGAGCGTGACGAGCCCGGTGATGGCAGTCGTGGGCTTACCACAGCCAGCAACTGCTATTAGTGCCGCTGCCACCATTCGCAAAACGGAAGCTGATGGTCGTGTCATAAAAAACCTAGGCATCACCATTCCCCCACAGGTTTTCCCGAGTTCATCGTGCTCAGTTCTTGCCAGACGCCGGGTTCGATTGCGTTGGGAATGAACTGCACGGAGCCATCGCAGAACGCCGACATCACACCGCCCGGATGCCGACTGCCAGAAATAACCTGATAGTCACTATTCCAGTCAATCGCTTGGACACACGGCAGCGATGGATCACTGTCGACGCAATATGGCACGCGATTGACCTGCCCCCCTTCAACGAGGCCACTTCGGGAGCGAGAATCCCGGGTGGCCGCAACCAAGGGAGGGCAAGAAATGCCACGAGGAAAGGCGGAGCAAGCGGAGGTCATCATCCCCAAGCTTCGAGAGGTCGAAGTTGAGTTGGGCAGG
>CAMCQY010000231.1 GCA_945877135.1 Candidatus Kuenenia stuttgartensis | reverse complement strand
GGTCGTCGATGAGATTCACCCAGCCGGTCACCATGCCCTCGGGCCGCGGGAGCGTGGCGGTAAAGGTGTCCGGATCGACGGCCGCTCGCGGTGTCACGGCCGCGTCGGCGACCGTGTATTTCACCTTCGGCCAATCGGTCCGCGTGCCGGGCGGCGAGAACGTCATGTCGGGCTGGGGCAGCGTGGCGTAGACCCACTGCGCCTTCACGATCGGAGGTCCGCCCGTCCAGGTGACGTGGACAGAGTCGGGCCGCCACTCGGTGCGGGTGATGCGGGCCAGTGGCGGCGCGGCTCGAGTCACCGCATCGGCGAAGGCGTAGATCTCACCGACTTTATCGGCGGCCCAGATGTGCCCGTGGCCGAGCGTCGGCGAGATCGTCATCCAGGAGTGCGGGGCGGTCGCCCGGAACGAAGCGTTCATCATCAGAGGCGTGCCGTAGGCGTCGTTGGCGCCGTTGATCCAGAGCCATCTGGTTTTCCGTGAAGCGGCGACGTTGGCATAGAAATTCGCGGGATCCCAGGCCCAGGTGGCGGGCCGCGGCTTCATGAACTCGCACCAGCCGCTGTCGAGGTTCAAGAATCCGCCGATGTACTGCGATGCGACGAACGCCGGCCGGTCGTCAATGCCGCCGGCGATCGTGCAGATGACCGATCCCCAGGAGATGCCGACCAGGCCGATCCGGGCCGGATCGACCTCCGGCATGGAAGCGAGCAGCGATACGGCAAGGATCGTGTCGGCCACGGCGTGATAGGTCCACTGCTCCTCGAAGGGGCGGTCGAAGCTGTCGCCGAAGGCGTTGCCGTGCCGGGCGGGACCGCCGCCCCACGCGTGGCCGAGTGTGTCGGTGCGGACCCGTTTTCCAGGCTCGCCGGGCGTCGGAATCTGTCCTTCGAGATCGACCGCGATCGCCGCATAGCCGCGGGCCGTCCACATCTTCACCCAGTCGGGAAACGCTGTGCCGCCGCCGCCGTGCACGAGCACGACTCCAGGGACTTTTTCACCCGTCTTGGCAGTCTTCTCCGGCATGCCCAGGTAGGCAAACGCCTTCGTGGGCTTGCCGCCCAGCGGAAACGCGTCGATCCAGATCGCCTGCATGCCATCGACCGCGGCCTCGGTCGCGGGCCGCGTGGCGGGCGGATTGGTGAGCAGGGCCATATCCCAGGCCGGGAGTTTCTCAGGCGCCGGCTGCCACGGGGAAAAGACAGCAGTTGTCGGGACCTTGGCCGGAGGCTGGGCAAACGTCAAGCCGGAGGAAACGAGGCCAGCCAGTGCTGCGCAGGCGGTAATCAGAACGCGTTTTAAAGAAGCGACTGAAGCGGCCGTACAAGAACTGCGTTCCATTTTCACCACCCCGTCCCTAGTTTCTCTCAGGGAGTTGAGCGGCGGCTGCGCGCAGTCTCTCTACTCCGTCCGTGACCGCCTTGGGAGAAGCCTTGCCTGACCACGACTGCCTAGTCTCCTTCGCCAGAGTCAGGTAACTCGTGAACGGTTCACCATAGTGCTGTGACCTGGCTTCGATCGTCTCCAACAGGAGGTCCAACTGGGCGGCCGCGGTGGCAGGTTGGGCCGCCATGCGATCGAGCCATACAGTCGTGGTTCGCTGAAAATCGACAATGGCCTCGTCACGCGTCGGTTCTCGCACCGAAGCCATCCGATAGCCGCAGCCAAGCGAAACGGCTGCGATCAGGCCGGTCGTCATGAAGATGGACTGATAGACACACCCGTGCCACTTCTTGGGAAATCGAGACAACAGCACCATTCAATACTCTCCCATCACTTGGCCATCAGCGATCGCGAGCAGTCTCTGATAGGTGGTGGGGTCGATCATGTCTGTAATCATCCGCACGGCACCGTCGCCGAACACGAAGTTGCAGCCACCACCCGCGTGAAAGCTTCTCGCTCCGACGCCGCCGCAGCAATCCGACTGCGATCGAAGATTAAAAATCGGATTCGTCGTGTCATTATTGGAGTATGGTGACCAATCCATATACCGTCCGTTGTTTGGAGTCAGCACGACGAGATACGGAGAGCCTCCTGAGAACGTCGGCCCCGTGGACCAACCCCACGCGCCGCGGTCGTCGCCGTTCCCACCCGCCTCCGCATTGGCAATCTCGCTTGCCAGTATCGTCTTCGAAGTGCCGTCGGTGATGTCCGACCACTTGGCGCCGTAGACGCCACGGACACTGAATGGCCCTCTTTTGGTCGATGTAAAATACGAGTCGAACAGATCGGAGCCCACGTTCGCTGCATAGTTTCCCTTGGCGAAACCGGCGAAGCCGCTCGGATTCGCGACGCCGGTGGCCGCCTGCGAAAAGAGCCCTGTCACTGGAGGATGCGACGGGCACAGGAGTTCCGGTACACGCGTCTTGTTGATTGCATTGTTCGTGGCATCGCGGGACCAGACCGAATGATCGTACTTCGCGGCAAGTGCCGCCTGCTCGATGAACGGCAGTACGAAGACGACCCAGGTCGCCCCGCTGTTGGCATCACGTTCGCTCAGTGAAGTGCCACTTGTTACGACCGTCGCGCATCCCGGCGGCAGGCGTTTTTTTATGTCCGCGGAGTTGTGCATGGCCAGACCAATCTGCTTCAGTTTGTTCTGACAACTGTTGAGGCGGGCCGACTCCCGCGCGGCCTGCACAGCCGGCAGGAGCAGCCCCACGAGCGTGCCGATGATCGCGATGACGACCAAAAGCTCCACGAGTGTAAAACCATGACGGGCGGATCGGCGTCGCATAAAGCACCTGATTGTGGCAGCCTGTGATGTCCAGGAGACGCGGCGACGCAGCGTGTCGGAAAGCTTCCGCCGGCCCCGATGTGTGGACGTTACCGCCCCGCTCACGACGTCGCCATAGAACGAACGTGCTAGTGGACGAAAAGAGCTGCGTCCCCGTTTTCGATTAAGCTGCATTGTCATGAGGCGTTCCGTAAAGTTCGTCGCCGTATCGGTCACCTTGCTACTGGCATGCAGACTGGGCCTCGCCGGGCCAGACAAGGAATCGCCGGCTGACGGGGCGGCCCCCGCCACGGCCTGGGCACGGCATGCCTGGCAGCCATCGGACGGCATGCCCGACGGACCGATCACCGCGATCGTGCCGCTCGTCGACGGCTCGCTGCTCGTGGCCGGCAAGACCGGCCGCTGTCGTCTCGCTGGTGATCGCGTGTGGCCGCTCGCTGCCGCCGACCCGCAGTGTGCGAAGCTTGATGATGTGCCGCTCGA
>CAMCQY010000230.1 GCA_945877135.1 Candidatus Kuenenia stuttgartensis | reverse complement strand
CCCCTTGCAACCAATGGGTTTGGGCGGGCGGCGTCCACGATGCCGTTCCGGGCCCCGACAACTCACGGTCGGCGCAGAATCGCAGGCAAGAAGGTCGCGTCGTCCAGACCCGGGTTGAGTGTCACGTTCGTGTAGGTGAATTCTGCCGTCAACGGCGGCTCTTCGCCCGGCGTTGACGGCCAGTCGTACACGTCAAAACGCACCGGCACGTGCAGTTCGGAATCGATCGACATGCTGGCGCTATAAAACTGCAGGCCGTCGCGACGTTGCGGGTGTGTGATCCGCAGCATCTCGCAGGGGCGACCGTTGATCGTCGCGGTGGTGATGTGCTCGACGATCGTGTTGTCGCCGGATGGATCGGCTACGACATCCTGCTGCAACGTGCGGATCGTCCGGTCGAGCAGATGCGAGAACCCGATCTCGTTGATCGGCATGAGGCTCTCCCGCCTGACGCTCTCGCCAAACGGATCGACATCGATGACGACGTAGCCAAAACGCCTTCCGCCCTTGCGGACCAGCAGTTTGTTGTCGTTCTGCCCGGCGACGTACAGAGCTCTCCGCCCTTCGATGTGGGAGGGGCCGAGAAACTCGAGGTACACGCTGAGCGGCTGCGTCTCCTGCCCACCCGTAGAGGTCTGTTCACGGACGCGCATGTCGATGAAGTAGTGGTCCTGCAACTCGCCTTCGATCCGCTCACGCTTGGTGACCCGGCAGGTGAAGTCGCGCACGGTCTGTTGGAGGTAGGCACTCTCTTCATGAGCGAATTTCAACACCCGGGAGAGCGGATGGTCTGCCACCGGCCGCAAGCCGGCAACGGCCGGTCGAAAGGCTTCGGTGGGCGTGGCTGAGGTTGGCGTGGTGGCGTCGGTGCCAGCCTGCTGGGCATGAACGCCTCGCAGTCCGGAAACAGTTCCACTGAACGTCAGCAGGACAGCAACGCCTGTGCGGAGCCATCGGCGGGACATGACATGATCCTTCGAGCAGGGACGCCTCACACTCCCATCATACCAGTCGGTGACCAATGTCCTAGCAAAATCACCAGCCCGGCGAGGCCCCTGCGCGGCGGCAGAATCGGCTTCTTCAGCCCATTCCCTACCGACGTGTGGCATCGAACGAGCGATGCCCGGGAGGGTCGCTGACTACCGGCTTTGAGGATGGCCCCGCTTGGGCTCGTCGATGCCAAAATAGGCCTCGCCGATCCGCATGAGCTGGGCATCGGTGAGATCATCGATGTCGGCCCGAACGTTCGCCACGATCTTGGCAGCCACGTCGCGGTGATGCTTCTCCAGATACGACTCCAGCAGGTGGCTGAAGTTCGCCTTGCCACCGCCGTGACCGAGCAACAGGATCCGCTGGGCCGGTGCCAGGGCGTGGGAGAGGGTTTTGAGGTATTCGTTCGTCTCGGGCCTGTCGATGTCGAACCCACCGGTCGGGTTGCCGTGATGATGGAAGATATTGTGGTTCACATGGCTGGGATCTGGTGCCACGACCTTTTCCGGCGCTGACCCGGTGGCAGCATCGACCGCGTAGATTCGCGCATGATTGAAGTCGGCCGCCACAATGGCGTACTTGCCGACGAGGCTAACCAAAGGTTGGGCCGTTGCGCCAGCATCACTCTTTCGACTATCGGTCATGGCATCGCCTCCACGGGTAATCAGCGGGGCCGGACAGCGAAATCAGCGCCGGCACAAACCACCGCTGGGGGGTGTCATCGTGTGGTGTGCGGAGGCGAAAGTCAATCTGCACAGACCGGTGCCACTGGCGAGAGTGCCGCCGTCTGGGCTATCCTGCGGACACCTATCAACTCAAAGGGGCAAATCATGGGCTTTCATCAGACCGCCAAGCATCGCGCCGGCAAGCATTCTCATCACCAGATCGGACTTGTTCGCGGACAGTTCGGCGACATCCCTGAAGACAACTGGCTCGACTTCCTGGCGGCGAGCGGCTTCGACGGCTGGGAGGAGGCCGCCTGGGAACTCGACCTCGCCCAATGCGACACCGACTCTGGCGCCGAGGCCTACGCCACGTCGCGGGTCGCGAAGGCAAAGAGCCGCGGCCTCGAAATCTTCACCGTCGCCACACACCTGCAGGGGCAGGCTCTGGGCGACGAGCCGTCGGCGAAGACGCTGCAATTCATCGGCGGCAAGCCGGTGGAGGCCTACGTCGCCTGGCGAAAGGCCGGCAACGAGCCGCCGCGAACCAACCCCTACTTCGTGCCCGATGAGGTCGGGAAGTTGATCCACGACAAGGCGCAGGCCGACCTCATCCGCGCCGTTCGCCTGGCTCACTATCTCGGCAAACTGCAGGACCGCAAGGTCGCCGTGCCGGGCTTCGTCGGGTCCCCCGCCCACTGCTGGAGCCACTGGTTCGAGTTTCCGCCGCGGCCGCGGGCGATCGGCGGCTGCACGATCCCCGAAGTGCTCGACGTGAGCCTCGAACTCCTCGTCGAGCGGTTCGCGCCGGTCTTCGACGCGTGCAGGAAGTATGGAGTGACCTTCGACCTCGAGTGCCATCCCGGCGAGCGGGCGATGGGCGACATCGAGTCGGCCGGCGACTACCTGCGGTTTCTGGGCAACGCCGGCTACGGCACCGACGTGGTCGGCTTCAACCTCGACCCCAGCCACATGGTCTGGCAGGGCGTCTGCCCGATCGCCTTCATCCGCGAGTATGCCGACGCGATCCACTCGGCGCACATCAAGGGCGTGCAGGTGATCGACGGCCCGACACGGGCCGGCCGCTTGGGCGGGCACCGGCCGATGGGCAGCAAACTCAACGGCTGGAACTTTGTCACCGCGGGCAGCCGTCGGGATGCCGTGGATGTCGAAGAGGTGATCGTCGAGTTGAACCGCTCGGGTTACAGTGGCGCGATCAACATCGAGTGGGAGGACAACGACGCGGAGAAGCGGGCGGGCGCCGTGGCGGCGCTGCGTGCCCTCCACGCCTCCGACCTGCCACCCGCCACCGGCCGGCACGACGACACGCTGAAGGCGTGAGTCCTCAAGAAAGCCGATAAGTCCCGGCCAGCGTATTCCCTCGCTTGCGCTGCGGGCTTGGATGGAATGCGGGCTCGGATGGACAGTGGTTCCCGTTTTTCGGGATCACATCAGTAGGTCGCGGCGTCGATCACAAAGCGATATTTCACGTCGCCTTTGATCGTCCGCTCGTAGGCCTCATTGATCTTGGCCGCCGGGATCAGCTCGATGTCGCAGTAAATCTTCTTGCGGAAGC
>CAMCQY010000229.1 GCA_945877135.1 Candidatus Kuenenia stuttgartensis | reverse complement strand
CGGCAGCGGGCGCTCGAGATGGCCGAGGCCAACGTCGCGATGCACCGGGAGGGCTCGCCGCATCAGGCCAACGCGCTCACCACCCTGGCATGGGTCTACTACAAGCTGGGCCGCCGCGAGGATGCGGAGAAGATTCTGTCGCAGATTTCACAGAACAATCAGCTCACGACCGACGGTGCCTACTACGTGGCCAAGCTGCTCGTGGACCGCGGCGAGAAGGACCGTGCCCGGAAGATTCTCGAGGATGTGCTGGCCAACGAGGCGATGTTTGCTACGCGGGCCGACGCCGTCGACCTGCTCGCCACCCTCAAGAAGACGGCCGCCAACTAGCGGGCGGCGGAGGGGCTACGGCGCCTGTACGGGAAGCGGAACCGGTGCGTTCATTGGCTGCTGCGGCATCGCGCGAATCATGATGCCGCCCGGCTTGGTCGGCACGCCTGTTGGGCCGAGCCGCACGGCGGATCCGGGGCCGGCCTGCATGGCCCGTCGTCGCGCCCTGAGCCGATCGCTCCGCAGCGGTATGCCCGGATAGGCCTCCACCGGCACTTCGAGGCTGGGCAGGCCGATGCGGCTGCCGTCGCCGAAGTAGGTGAACATCTCGATGCCGCTGGCGGCTTGGGGCAGCGCGGCCCAGGTGGCGATAAACAGGACCGGCAAGCACAGGGCGGTGCGCACCCGTGCCGAGAGCTGAGAGTTCATGATGGGGTCCAACGTGAGGTCCGGCCGGCCAAGGCGGAGCCATCGCTCTAGTAATTCGGCATCGGGCAACGCTGCCGTGCTGATATTCTTCCGCCCCCCGAGCAACCGTCACGATCTGCCCAACACGGCATGGTGCGCGGGATGGTCTGCATGCCCGGAGTCCCCCGGCTTCCGCCGGGGGCTTTTATTCGAGCAACACGCTCGGGCACACCCAATAAAAGCCCCGGACGGAAGTCCGGGGACACCTCACAACAAGCCCCGGGCGGAAGCCCGGGGACTCCGGCTCGTTGGGCGATCCCGGATTGGCATCGCACGCAGACCGGTGCACGCCCCTGCCTGTTCCTGCCGGCCTGCTACGCTTCACATCATGCCACCCGCCCCAGCCATCTTCATGCCTGCCGCCGCCTGTATCGCCGCCTGTCTCGCCGCGGCGGTGTCGGCATGGGGCGTCTTTCTCGTGCGTGGTTCGACGGCCGTGCCGGCCGCCTTCTGGTCGGTGGCGGCCTGCTTCGCCCTAGCTGTCGAGATGGGGGCCAGGACGGCCGGCGGCCTCGCCGATCCGGCACCGGCTGCGGCGGCGCGCCTGGCTGTGGTGTCGCTGTCACTCTGTCCGGCGATGTCGCTCCTGGGCGCGAAGCGGCCGCAGCATGGCGTCTGGCAGCTGATCGTGGCCACATTGGCTGTCGTGCTCGTGATGCCCGCCGTCTCCGCGTTGCTCATGCGGCCGGGCAGTCTGCCCGATCTGCACCTGCTCGAACGGTTTTTTATGCCGCTGCTCGTGCTTGTCGGCTGGATGAATTTTGCCGGCACGGGGCGGGCGGCCGCCGTCAGTTGTGTCGCGGCTGCCCAGCTGCTGCTCCTGCGTGGTTTTCTGCCCGGGGTGGACATGGATGGGGCCATTCAGGCGGCCGCGACAGGGGGCACCGATGCGGCGGCCGCCGGGCTGCTGCTGGTGGGCACGCTGCTGGCAGCGGTGCAGGCCTGCACGAGCGGGGGCAGAAGAGCCCGTTGGGGCGAACGAGGCGCACCGTCCGGCCACATGGTGGCGGCCATCATCGACCCCTCCTTTCTTGCCTTGCGAGAGACGCTCGGCGCCGCCTGGAGCCTGCGGATCGCCGAACGCTTCGACACGGTGGCGGCTGCCCGCGGCTGGCCGTGTCGGCTCCGGTTTGCCGGACTGGAGTGCGGCGGCGATCCGCACGACACGTTCTGGCATCGCGACGCTCTGCGGGCCTTCCGGGCACTCGCAAGGCGGTTTGCCTCCGATGCCTGGCTCACCCGGCATGGCTGGCACGACGCCGAACCCGCGTCGGCTGCGAGACCCTAACGCCTGCGTTGGCTCGCCTGGTTTTTCCATGCGTAGGGCGGGTGTCACCCAAAAAACCGGCGTGTCCAGACGGCAACAATGGCCCCCGCGGTGGTAGGGCTGTAGACTTGCGGGCCCGACCGTGCCCGCGGCCTCGGCCGCGGGCACGGTCGTCGGCATCCCGTTCCCTTTTACCCAGGAGCCTTCCATGGCTGAAGAATCCCGTCCCGCCGAGCCGATGCCCGTTCCCGTCGATGAGTCGCACATTGCCGCCGCCTACGCGAACTTCTGCCGCGTCACCGGCACGCCCGAGGAATTGATCGTCGACTTTGGCCTCAACAAGCAGGTGGCCGGCAACTCGCCCGACACGATCCAGCTCACGCAGCGGATCATCGTCAACTTCTTCACGGCCAAGCGGCTGGCGGCGGCGTTGGCGATGGCGGTGGCCCGGCACGAGCAGGCTTTCGGCAATCTCGAGACCGACGTGCAGCGGCGGATCGTGCACCAGCCCACCTCCAGGGCATGACGTGTGGGAGTCGGGTCAGCAACAAGTCGGCTATGATCAGGGGGGGCGCGGAGCCCGCGCCCCCCGATCATGGTTGACGCACGATTGACGCACGAACGCGAATGGGGCCGAGCTGAATCCAGATGAGCATCGACGAGTCGGTTGAAATCGAGCGGGCACGCAGTCAGATTCGCGCGCTCGTCACCGAGATCGAACAGCTCGCCCGCAGCGACGCGGCCGAGGCCGAGTTCTTTCGCGGGCTGCTCGAGCGGGTGCTCGTGGCGATGGAGGCGGTGGCCGGGCTTGTGTGGCTCGTGGGGGAAGGCGGCCGGGTGGAGCCGATCTGCCATGCGGGCGTCGAACACACCGGTATCGCGGCGACTCCCGAGACGCAGGCTGCCCACGGTGCCCTCGTCCAGGCGCTCGTGCAAAACCCCACCGGCCTGCTCGTGCCTCCGCATTCGGAGCTTGGCGCGGGTGGTGCCGATGGTGGCACGGTCGCGGCCAACGACTCCGGACTGCTCGTGATTGCAGCGCCGATCGACCGCGGCGGCGTTCGCGCCGGCCTCATCGAAGTGTTTCACCAGCAGAATCTGCCCGACGTTGAGCGGGGTTATCTGTCGTTTCTCGAACAGGTGTCGGCCGTGGCCGGCGACTATCTCGAACGACGGCAGCTCAAGACGCTCGACACCCAGCAGACCGCGCTCACGCAGGTGGAGCGGTTCAGCC
>CAMCQY010000228.1 GCA_945877135.1 Candidatus Kuenenia stuttgartensis | reverse complement strand
ATCTTCGCCGTGTTGGCCTTTGGATTCTCCCGCCATTTGTTCACGCCAAACTCCGCCGAGTCGATCCGGATCACGCCATACTTCCGAACGCCATGCTTCTCGAAGACCTTCGCGATCCGGCAGGCCATCTTCACGGCCGACAGGAATTTGTCCTTGGCGGCAGCATCCCCCATCGCCGAGTCGCCAACGGTGCCCGGCCAGACCGGCGCCACGAGCGAGCCGATGGTGAATCCATGGCTGGCGATCTTGTCGGCAATCACTGTCAGTTCCGCGTCGCTCGCCTCGGGATTGGTGTGCGGCAGAAACAGAAAGTAGTCGATGCCGTCGAACTTCTGGCCGTTCACGTTCGCAGCCGCGGTCAGTTCCAGCATCCGGTCGAGGCTGATCGGCGGCTCCTGGCCGGCGTCAGCGCCCTTGCCGACGAGGCCTGGCCACATGGCGTTGTGAAGTTTGGGGGCGGAGTGGGTTGGCATTGGTTGGTTCCTGGAAGGGACGGTGCTTGGGCTGTTGGGTGCTGTGCCGCCAGGCCCGGCTTCGGGGGAAGGGTTAGCAGCTGTTCGTGCGTTATGAGCGTTTCTTTCCGTGCTTGGGGAGGTCGGTGTGGACGTCGGGGCCGAAATAACGGAGCGATACGAGCGGGCCGGGCCCGGTGTTTTCCACCGTGTAGCCCGCAGCGGCGGCGTCTGCCGAGATGAAGAGTTCGTCGCTGGTCATCTCGCCGAAACGGATGAGCGTCGGGGTGGCGACGTCATGCACGCCCACCTTTCCTTCCCCCTGTACCGTGATCCAGCCGCTGGCGCCGGCATCCTTCACCGTGATCTTCGCGCCCGGCTCGAGCGTGAGCTCCTTCGCGCTGAAGAGCTGGCGGCCGTCGACATGGCCGTAGACGATCCAGCGATCATGCACACCCGTGTCAGACCGCTTCTCGTCGAGGATCGGCTTGAGGTAGTTGCTTTCCTTGTAATGCGTGTCGACGTTCTTCTCCCAGTCGAGTTGGCCGATGATGAAGTCGAGGTCGTGGTGCTTCTCCCTCGGCATGTCCTTGACGAGCAGGCTCCACGGCACCGCCCGGCCCTCGACGAGCGACTGGAACATCGAGAACACGTCGCTGCCCCACTGCGGCTCGTAGGTGAGCAGCGAGCCCGGAGCGTGGAGAACGCCCGGCGGGATCAGCCAGCCGGTGCCCCGCTCGAGACGGTAGGCCTTGGCGAGGTCGATGATGCCGTTGTCGCCACGGTTCCAGTTCTCCAGGCACTTCCGCACGTCTTCCTTCGTGGTGCCCGGCTCGAGGCCCATGAACGTGTAGGGAAAGTGGTTGTCGCAGTTGTTGTATTGCGGCGGGAAGTAGTAGCTCTCCGGTTTGCCTTCCTGGCCGACGAGCTTGGCATCCTCGAACGACTGGTGCATGTGATGGGGGATCGGCCCCATGTTGTCGAAGAACTTCGAATAGACCGGCCACTTTTTGTAGCGGTCCCAGATCGCCTTGCCGACGAGTTTTGCGCCACCCTCGCTGACAGCGTCGCGCAGGAGGAACCGCTCGCCGTTGAACACGCACCACGACAGGCCCTCATCGGGCACGCGGCCCTCGTTGGCAGCCTCGGTCGTGCTGGCGAACCAGCGCTCGTCGATGCCGCCACGGTCGAGGCCGTAGGAGTAGTAGTCGTCGGGGTGGAGGCGGACCCGCTTGCCGGGATGCAGGAAGCTCCGCGGCACCCAGCTGGGCGACAGCCGGAGGATGCCCTTGCCGGCGGAGAGTGCCCGGTCGAGCGCGGAGCCGACGTTCTTCGACTCGGGAAGCTTGGCGGAGGTGCGGGACGCGGTGGCCATGGAAAACCCCTGTCGTGGACGCGTGGAAGTGAGACACAAAGTTGTACGAATCCCGGGAAAGGCCCGCAAGCAGCGGCGGCGGTCCATGGCGGCGGGAATCGGCTACGCCTACGACCGATTTCGGTCAACCACGGTGATTCCCCCGACCGGCTTGCCCAGATGTCGTGGCTCTTGGGGCGTCCCTAACCGCCGCGCTCGGGAGTTCGCTGCGGGACGTACGCTACGTACGCTTTAGAGATCGATTCCATTTTTGATGCGGCTCAGGTGTACGGTGACCATCGATTCATACGCGGCGAGCATCCGGGCATATGTCCAGCCCGCAGGGCCGTCCACCACTCCACGATTCAGGATGAGGGAATGAAACCACCGGAGGAATACCCGGCCGGGAAGCCTGTAGGCCAGAGATTTGATCGCCCGACGCCTCTGTACCGCATCTCCCGTCATCGCATGACTCACCGTCTCGGCGAGACTGCGACGGTCGGCAAACAGCGTCTCCGCTTCGGCTTTTGCATAGCGCCAATGCTTTGCGAACCAATCATCGAGCCCTTTGGCGAATGCGTCGTGAATATAGGGTTGATTCAGGTACCCCAGCATGCCGTCGGTGACTTCCCGCTGACCATGGCCATGGTTTTCAAACCTCAGACGGTCACGGTGAAAGAGTCGCACCTGATACACGGGATAGCCGCTACTATACCGCAGCCAATGTCCCCCCAGCAGCAACTTGTTCGGCACATAAAAGCCCGCTTCGACAGGATCGGTGGCGAGGAGCAACCGCAGTTCGTCAGCCAGTTCTGATGTCAATCGCTCATCTGCGTCGAGATGAAACGCCCATGGATGCGCGTGCGGAATGTGGTCGGTTGCCCAGTTCCTTTGACGGCCGAATCCGTTGAACGGGTTCGTGTGCACTGTCACCGCATGAGCTCGAGCGATCGCGACCGTGGAATCCGTGCTGCCGGAGTCGAGCACGTGGACATCGTTGGCATACCGCATCAACGATGCGAGGCACTTCGGGAGGTTGTGTTCCTCGTTGCGGGTCAGAATGACGAACGTGAGCGGAAGTTTGTTGTCCCACGGCGACGCTGCATCGGTGATTTGCTGGTTTGTCATCCGGATCGCGAGAGGCACGGGGGATGAACTGGTGAAGGACAACCTGGTAAAGGATAGAACGGTCAATGCCACGTCCGCAACCGTCGGCCAGCCGATGTGTGGCCGCATCATGTGGGCATCACGGGTGGGGCGCCGCTATTCGAGGAGGCCAGGCAGTCTGCCGATGCTGTCACCGAGTTGCTCCACCGACACGTCCATGCGGTCAAGGAGCGACAGCCAGAGATTGCTCAGCGGCGTCTCTGCCGGGAACTGCAGGTGGCGGCCGGTCGTGATCGTGCCGCAGCCGCCGCCGGCGAGCAGGATCGGCAGGTTC
>CAMCQY010000227.1 GCA_945877135.1 Candidatus Kuenenia stuttgartensis | reverse complement strand
GTCCAACCCGCAGGGCGTCACGCTGTCAGGAACTCGGGGGTGCAGTCGAGGTCTTTGGTTTCGGGCACCAGATTTCATGGCCGCAGGTGGATTGTCGCTTCTTGGCATCCTCCACAATGGCCGCGAGATCATAGCCGAACTTCTCGGCGATACGCCGTCGAGTCGCGTGAATGTCTTCGATCGTCGTGTCGCGATCAGGGGATTTCTGTGTCATCGTTGATCAACTCCTCGGGCGTGCAAATGATCGGCCGCGTGAGTCCCGCATGATCGAGTACCTCAAACACCTTGGGGAGGATGCGGGCATTCGCGATATGCGTGCAATTCCAGGTCAGAAGATAGTCTACGTGATGGTGTGCAACCATCGCGATATGAAGGGCATCGACGCTCGCGGATCGCGGCAGTATTGCTTTCCGCAGAATTTCCTCAGCGATGTCCAGGATTGCCTCATCGATGGAAAGAATAGGGACGCCCTTCAGCGACTCTAAACGGCGTTGAGCAAGGGCGGCATCACCATCGCTTGCCTCGTCGAGCACGTACTGCGAGGTTACGAGGTCGTAGTGAGCCCTCCGGTGGCCCACCACTGCTGCGTCAGGAGTTGCCGCGCCGCAGCGACGACCTGACCGCTTGGTCGGCCCCGTAGATAACTGACGATCGACGTTTCGACGTAAAGAGTTGGCATCCCCTCACCGATGCAGCGGCACTTCCATTTCGCCGCGACTTCTTATTGTCTCCCGGGCAGGCTTCGGTGGCAAGCGAAGTGAGTAGTTGAACCGACGGCTTGACCAAAGTCCATTATCGCAGGGGCGGTGCCTTCGGGTGCCGCCCCTGCCTTTCTTTTTTTTACAAGGAAGGTCTCATGGTGAAAATCACCACGTTCCACGACCGGCCGGTACGGCATGTGCGATACATGCCCGACGGCACGGTCATTCTGAAACTGTACGAGCGTCGGGCCAACGGCCGCGCTCGATATCTCCGCGTGTCGCTGGCCCAGTGGCTGGTCGGTCGCGGCGTCTATTTCGTCGATAGCCACGCCTCGCGGCGGGCCCAGGCCCGGCAGTTCGCCCGTCGCCGTACTGCATAGCGAAAACACGGGTTTTCCGCGGCATCATCAGGCGGGAATAACCGACTTTCCCGAACGGGTAACTCGCTTATTCCCGGGTCCCCACACCGATGTTTCTACGGGCACTTCGCGGGGAAGTCCCTGCCGCGCAATCGGGGCAGTCGTGGGCCACCGCTTTTTTGGGGGGACGCCCGGCACTGACCGCTCAGTTGCGCTGAAAAAGCGCATAGACATACGGTCGCGGAGCACCGGCCGGATTTATGAAGACGTAGTCCTCCGCCCATAGCAATTCAAACCCTCGCCCCAGCCTCGCGCGCATCTCGTCTACGGAGTAGCGGTGGACATCGAGACCGGCACATCGGAGCGCGCCGGTCTCAGAAAATTCGGCAAGCAGCACGTGCCCGCCACGCTTCACAACCGTGCGCACGTTCCCGAAGTAGCCGTCGATCTCCTGCTCCGTTAGCAGAAAATGGAGGACAGCCCGGTCAATCCAGATGTCGGCCCGTGTTGCGCCGATGGGTAACGGTTGCGAGATGTCCTGCTGCAGCCACTCGATGCGATCGCCTCGCGCACCGATCCGCTCCTGTAGCCTTGCGAGCGCCTCGCTGCTGATATCGTTGAGGACGAGCCGAGTTCCGCGGGCGAGTAATTCATCGACGAGCAGCGACGTGCCGGCCCCGGGCAAAAATACAGTCTGGGATCTCTCGCAGGGGATTCGATCGATACAAGCGAGAGTCTGCCTGACGTCGCCTTCGTACCAACCGAGTTCCTTGTCGGCCTTGCCTGTGAAAATTCGATTCCAATGCTCGGCTTGATCTGCCATTTCTGCGGTCTCCGCATCCTTTGTTCGAGCGAAACCCATAGCGTATCCACTCCGAGCGGACGACCGCCTTTTCGCCGTTCACGACTGCCGACCAGGCCATCCTCATTCCTGCGGTGAAAATGGGGACGCAGTTCTTTTACAGACTCGGTTGATGGAGATCGTGGCTGGCATGGCGAATCCTACGCCGGTCCGCCGGCAAAACCCGCTACCGGCCTGCCACGAGCGCCTCCCAAAACTCTTCCGGGGCGGACACCGAGTTGTGATCGGTGCCGTCGATCACCCGAAGTGCCGCCACGTCAGGCTTGAAAGCTGCGAAGAGTCTTTTGGTGTCGCTCATCGGCACGATCTCGTCGTGCGATGCCGCGAGGATCAGCGTCGGGCATGTGACCCGCGGGGCGAACCGCCACGACTGCCAGGGGTCGCGTAATAGCAGACGCATCGGCAGGAACGGAGCGGTTCGCTGGGCGATCGCGAGGATGCTTTCGAAGGGCGCGATGAGCACGAGTCGCGAAACCGGCGACTCGGCCGCCAGTTGGATGGCAAGGCTGCTGCCGAGGCTCCGACCGACTGCCATCACATCTGGATGGCGTCTATGCACCATTTCAAAAAGGGCACGCGCGTCGTTTCGCATCGCCGCTTCAGCCGGGTGGCCGGTGCTGCCGCTGTAGCCGCGATAGTGCAGGGCGTAGATGGCACGATCGGGAAATGCGATTACCAGCTCCGGCACCGTGGAGGCGACATCCTCGGCGTTGCCGCCGAAGTAGATGAGCGCCTTCGGGCTATTGAGGTCGCGGGTGGATACACGCAGGCGGCCATCAGCTACCTCGAGCACATTCGACGTGTCGTGTGCCGACGTCGCGGGCGTCGGCATGTAGATGAACGATCGCTGGAAGGCAAAGAAGAAAAGACAGAGCAGGCAGTAGACGCTCGCGGCGATCGTCAGGATGGTCCAGAGCATGCGGCGGGTTCTCATCGATCAGCTGGCCGCTCGAGGCGATTGGAGTGATCCCATATCGAAAAGCGTTGAGAGGCCTTTGTTTTGTGAGGATGAAAACGGGGATGCAGCTCGTATTCAAGACAGATATTCGGATCGTCACGCGAACCGATCTTGCACCACCACCTCGGACAGGGCCAGCTGGCCACCTTTGGGCATAGCGGGTTTCACAGCCTTACCGACGGCGATCATGAAGCCGATCACGTGGTCGCTCGGGAGGTTGATGATCTCGGCGACCTTCGCCTGGTCGAAGCCGATCATCGGGCACGAGTCGTAGCTCATGGCCTGGGCCGCGAGCATGATCGTCTGCCCCGCGATGCCGCACGACCGCATCGCCTCGTCCCGTTGCAGCTGTTCTTTCCCTTCGTAGAACGGCCCCATCCATCCTGTGACCAGTTTCTGGACCTCGGGCGGGACGTTCCGCCAATACCGCTCGGGCGACTTCTTCCAGGCCTTGAGGTCGGCGGTGAGCACGATCAGGAGCGACGCATCGGTCACCT
>CAMCQY010000226.1 GCA_945877135.1 Candidatus Kuenenia stuttgartensis | reverse complement strand
TGCCCTGCCGGGCACAGTCACCCGCGCCGACGAGCCCGTTGGCGGTGCTGAAGTGATCTCGCTCGAAGACCAGCTCAAAACCGGCCTCAAGGCCCGCCGGCCCGAGGAAACGGAATTCATCGAAGAGGTGGCCCGGCTCGTCAACGCCGGCAAACTGCCCCGCAAGTTGGTCGATTCCACGTTCATGTGGGCCCTGCGGCGGCGGACCAGCTATCCCTTTCCGGCCTTCGAGCGAGCCCTGCGGCTGCAGGCCGATCAGTTGGGCGTCGACTTGTAGCGGCCGCGATCTGTCTCATGCGGTGGCCGGGCTGATTCGTCTGGATTTCGCCACGTCTCGTCGGCCCGTGATGCCGCGAAGAACTCGCCGCGACTCCCGTGCATAGCATTGCATGAATACCGAATGGCCACGCACGAAGCCGCGTGTCCATAGTCTCGTTCATGGACGACTGCCTGTTCCGATCACATCGCCGCTGACGGTCGCTGCGATCGGCAAGCGGAGATGTGATGACCATGAATCGACGGTGGCGCGGAGGGCGATCGGTCCGTGTTTATGCTTGGCGGCTTCGCGTTAAAACGCTGCTGGGGGTTGAGCCACTGGAGCTCCGGCACCTGCTCGCCGGCGGCCCGCCGGTCGTACTCTCCCAGCCGATCGAGCAGATCATCTGGCAGGGGCAGCCCACCGACGTGCGCGAGGGCTATTGGAACGGCAAGTTCGAATCAGCCACGCCGTATGGGTCAGTGGCCATTTCGCCGACACTCGTGCCGGTCACGTGGACGACCACCTCGCTGGGCGAGGGTTTCTTTTCGCTCGTAGCCCCCGGCGCCAATCCGCAACTGGTCGTTGACTGGGCCAGCCAGACGCCCGGGGTGTTGGCAATCGAGCCCGACTTCATCATCGACGCGCCCCCGGCCACCGGCGCGGTGATCGCGACCCCGGGCACCGGGACATCGTCTGTCCCCAATGACCCCGGCTATCCGCTGCAGTGGGCTCCACCGATCATGCAGGCCCCGACCGCCTGGAACATCACCACTGGGGCCCGGATCGTCGTGGTGGCGGTCCTCGATTCAGGAATCGACCTCTCGCATCCCGACCTGATCGCCAACACGTGGGAAAACCCCCGCGAACTGGCCACCAACGGCATCGACGACGAGAAGAACGGCTTCATCGACGATGTCTATGGCTGGAACTTCGTCACCAACACGAACAACGTGCAGGACACCTACGGCCACGGCACGCACGTTTCGGGAATCATCGGCGCGGTCGGCAACAACGGCGTGGGGATCACCGGCCTCGGCTGGCAGGTGGCGCTGATGCCGCTGAAGATCCTGAACGACAACGGCATCGGCACCGTCTCTGCAGCGCTCGCCGCCATGAGCTATGTGACGATGATGCGGAGGGATTTCGAGACCAACATCGTCGTCTCGAACAACTCTTGGGGGGCGTCCACATCGGCGTCGGTGGTGATGCGGGACGCCATCGCCGCCATGGGCGACGTCGGCATCGCCTTCGTCGCCGCCGCCGGTAACAACTCCTCAAACAACGACGTCGTGCCCCGCTATCCCAGCGGTTACGACGTGCCCAACGTCATCTCGGTCGCCGCCAGCGATCAGACCGACAGTCTCTCCAGCTTTTCCAACTACGGTCCGACCACGGTCGACCTCGCCGCTCCGGGCAGCCTGATCTACTCGACACTCTCCGGCGGCCAATACGGCTACCTCTCGGGCACATCGATGGCCGCCCCGCAGGTCTCGGGAGCCATCGCGCTGTTGAATGCCGGGAGGCCTGGCCTCTCGGTCGCCCAGGCCCGCGCCGCGATTCTCGGCTCGACCGACACCATCCCAAGCATGGTGGGCCTCACGGTCACCGGCGGTCGCCTCAACATCAACGGCGCCATGAAGTCGCTCGGCCTGACGCCCGTGGTACCCCCGATTCCACCGCCGCCGGCGCCGCCGCCGACGCCTGCCGAGCAGCCTTTCACCGACAACTTCAACCAGCCGAACAGTCCGGCGCTCTCCGGCTTTTGGGGCACCCGCGTCGGCAGCATCGGTATCACCGATCAGGCGGCCGTATCGCGGGTCGCGGGCGCGTCGATCTCCACGCTCAACAATGTGAAGATCGTCGACTCCGCAAACCAGGCCTTCGTCAACCTGCGCGCGGGCACGAGCGCGGGCCTTGTGGCCCGGTATACAGGTGGCGGAGACACGCGGATGTATCTGGCAAACATCGCTCGCTCCGGAACCGGCTTCATCGGCCGCATCTACCGCAACACGGGGGCCGCGTGGACCGTGCTCACCAGCGGAATCATCACCGCCGCATCGGGCGTGCTGCAGTTCGACGTTGCCGGCTCATCGCTCACGCTCTTCTTTAATGGCATTCGCGTCGCCGGTGCCTACGACACGGCGATCCCCGGTGCCGGTGGCGTGGGCATTCGGCTGACGGGCGCGGGCGCCACCCTCGACAACTACTCGCAGAGCACGCTGACTGCGCCTGTCCCGGTGAACGCCACGCTGCCATTCACCGACACCTTCAATGGAGCCGACAGTTTCTTCGTGCCGCCCTCGTGGAACAGGCGGATCGGCAATCTCGCCGTGGCGAGCAACGTCGTGGTCTCGCGTTTCAACAACGTCTCCATCATGGCACTCAACGGCGTCTCGACGCGAGACTCGAGCGGCCAGGCCTTCGTCAACATCGTCAACGGCACGGCGGTCGCCCTCGTGGCCCGCTATACGGGCGCCGGTGACGCCCGCATGTATTGCGCCGGGCTCGTGCGGTCGGGGTTCAACTTCTTCGGACGGATCTGGGTGAACAACGGCACCGGCTGGAAGATCCTCGCCAGTGGTCTGTCGCCGGGCGGTTCTGGCATCCTGCGGTTTGACGTCGCGGGCTCCGCCCTGACGCTCTTTCTCAACGGCCGCCAGATCGCGGCGGCCTCCAATAAGGCGATCACTGGACCGGGCACGATGGGCATCCGCTTCGTGGGCCCGGGCGTTGTAGCCGACAACTATTCTGCCATCGCCCTGACGCCCCCCACGCCCACGGCCACCACATCCCCCTTCAGCGACGCCTTTATCCAGCCCAACAGCCCCTTTCTTGGGAGCAATTGGGTGCAGGTCTATGGCAACATGGCGATCAGCAACGACATGGTCCTCTCTCGGATCAACGCCCCCTCCCTTGCAACGCTCTACGGGGTCAACGTGAAAGACTCCAGTTCCCAGGTCACGGTGCGAGACTCCACCACGCAGGCCGTGGTGAACATCGGCTCCGGCATGTCGGCCGGTCTGGCCGCCCGCTTCAGGGGCACCGTTGACCACTGCATGTATTGGGCCGGTCTGGAAAAGGTTGGCGACGCCTATTTCGGCCGCATCTGGGTCAACAGTGGCATCCGGTGGACGCT
>CAMCQY010000225.1 GCA_945877135.1 Candidatus Kuenenia stuttgartensis | reverse complement strand
GGGAGGGCAATGCGCTGGTCGAGATCAAGGGCAACGCGATCCGCGTCGTCGTCAATCGCTCGGGCAAGTCGGGCTATGCCGGCGACGGTGGACCGGCCGTCGATGCTCGGCTCGCCGGCCCGAAGTATGTGGTGCTCGATCGGCAGGGCAACGTGCTGATTGCCGACACGGAGAATCACTGCATCCGCAGGTATGATCCGGCGAGTGGCTCGATCGATCTGGTCGCGGGCACCCCGGCTCGCGGCGGTGCGAATGTCGGCGCTGATCTGCTCTCGACGAAGCTCCTGCGGCCGCACGGCGTCTGCCTCGATCCCCAGGGCCGGCTCGTGATCGCCGACAGCGATAACGACCGGATCATTGCCGGCGAGATCGCCGCGGTGAAGAGCCGCTAGCGGCGGCTTGAAAAAGGGTGGCGTCTCCCGCCGATTCCGCGTCTTAGGTGAGGCAAGCGAGCGTCATAGGGGCAAAACCTCGTTCGCCGATTCCACTGCGAAGTGGTGGAAAATGCTGCAGAATCTACCACCCCGTAAAAAGCGAGCCGTGACCCAGCGGGGCTGACCAAGTCGTGTTCGGTTCCCGGTGGAGGGTGACTGTCGTGGGTTTGCGATAGGCTGTGGGGATGTTCGACGACATTGGCAGCCGAGGGACGACATTCACCATGCGGACGATCATGCAGACGACCACACCCAGGTTTATCCACCCGAGCCGAACGGTTTTTCTTTCGTTGCTCACATGCTTCGTTCCTGCCTGCACGCTGCTGCTGGCCGTGTCGCGGGCCGACGAAGGGATGTGGCTCTTCAGCCATCCGCCGCTTGAGCGACTGGAGAAGGATCACGCTGCTGGCCTCAAGGGGAAGAAGCTCTCGCCAGAGTGGCTGACGCACCTGCAGCAGTCGTCGGTGCGATTCAACTCGGGTGGCTCGGGATCGTTTGTCTCGCCCGATGGCCTCGTGCTCACCAACCATCATGTCGGGGCCGACAGCCTGCAGAAGCTGGGCACCGAGCAGCACAACTACTACCGCGATGGATTCGCGGCGGCGAAGCAGGCCGACGAACTCAAGTGCCACGACCTCGAACTCAACGTGCTCGTCTCGATCGAGGATGTCACCGCCCGCGTGCAGGGTGCCGTCACGGCGGGCATGGCTGCGGCCGAGGCATTTGCTGCCCGCCGCAAGGTGATGGCGGAGATTGAGAAGGAGTCGCTCGCCGCCACCGGCCTGCGGAGCGACGTGGTCACGCTCCACCAGGGGGGCCTCTACCATCTCTACAGGGCCAAGAAATACACCGACGTGCGGCTCGTCTTCGCGCCGGAACAGCAGATCGCGTTTTTCGGTGGCGACGCCGACAACTTCGAGTTTCCACGCTACAACCTCGACGTCTGCTTCTTCCGGGCCTACGAGAACGGCAAGCCGGCACGTGTGCCGCACCACCTCACCTGGAGCCGGCAGCCGGTCGCCACGGGTGATCTGGTGTTTGTCTCGGGCCACCCTGGCCACACCGACCGCGGCAGCACGCTCCGCGAACTGCTCTCCATGCGGGACCGGCAGATGCCCTTTTCGCTCGCCACGCTCAATCGACTGGAAGTGATGCTTGATGCCTATGCCGACGAGGGCCCCGAGGAAAAGCGGCAGGCGATGGGTGACCTTTTTGGCGTGCAAAATAGCCGCAAGGCGCGGGAGGGGATTCTGGCGGGGCTGCTCGACCCGCGGTTCATCGCGCGGAAGCGGGCGAAAGAGGAAACACTCCGGGAGCTGGTCGCGAAGCGGGCGGCAGCATCAGCCGGGGCGTCACGTTCCTCACCATTCGACCGGATCGAGCAGGCTGAAAAAGAGATCGCTGCAGTCGCCCTGCGGCACAACCTGCTCGAAGGGGCGGTCGGGTTTAACAGCCAGTATTTTGGGAACGCCCGCACGCTCCTGCGGGCCGCCGCCGAGTCGGGAAAGCCGAGCGGCGAGCGGCTGCGGGAATACCGCGACTCCAATCGTGAGTCGCTCGAGCTTGCACTCTTCTCCGACGAGCCGGTCTACGACGCCTTCGAGATCGTGAAGCTGGCCGACTCGCTCACTTACCTGGCGACGGCGGTCGGCCCCGATGATCCGCTCGTGCAGAAGGTGCTCGCTGGAAAATCGCCCCGGGAACGGGCGGCGGAACTCGTCCGCGGCACCGGCCTCGGCAAGCGGGGCGGTGCAGACGCCGCGCGACCCGACACGCGACGCAGCCTCTACGAGGGCGGTCAGGCGGCGGTCGCCGCATCGGCCGATCCGATGCTCGCTCTGGCACGCATGATCGATGAGGAGTCTCGGTCGCTGCGAAAAAGTGTCGAGGCGGCGGGAGAGATCAAGCGGCAGGCGCATGCGGAGATCACGCAGGCGGTGTTTGCCAGTGAAGGGGAGGGCGTTTATCCCGACGCCACGTTCACGCTCCGTCTCGCCTACGGTACGGTGAAAGGATATGAGGAGGCCGGAAAACAGGTGCCGCCGATCACGACCTACGCCGGCCTCTTCGAGCGGGCCCGTTCGAAGGCAGATTCGCCGCCCTTCGACCTGCCGCCACGATGGGAAAAGCTGCGGCCGCAGCTGGAACGCGATGACGCCTTCTTGAAGACGCCATTCAACTTCGTCTCCACCGCCGACATCATCGGCGGCAACTCGGGCAGCCCCGTCGTCAACACGGCCGGCGAACTCGTCGGCCTGATCTTCGACGGCAACATCCAGTCGCTTGTGCTCGACATCGCCTACGACGACACGCAGGCCCGCGCTGTGTCGGTGGACGCGGCAGGCATTCTCGCGGCCCTGCGGACCGTCTATGCCGCCGACACGCTCGTCGCTGAATTGCTCGGCGCTGCATTGCACGGCGGAGATGCTGCTGGCTCCGGCACGTCGGCCGCCGCGAAGGCCGATGGCTGGCGGCCGCTCTTCGACGGCAAGGCACTCGGTCAATGGAAGCCGACCGGCTTCGGCGGCGAGGGGGAGGTCGTGGTGGAGGACGGCGCGATCAAGATCGGCATGGGCGCCGACTTAAGCGGCATCACGTGGGGCGGCGAGGTGCCCCGGCAGAATTACGAGATTTCACTCGACGCACAGCGGGCCGACGGCAACGATTTTTTCTGCGGTCTGACGTTTCCCGTGGGGCAGGATCCCTGCAGCTTCATCGTGGGTGGCTGGGGTGGCGGTGTGGTGGGGCTCTCGAGCATCGATGGCGAGGATGCAGCGCACAACGCCACGACGTCGTTTCAGGAGTTCAAGACCGGCCGGTGGTATGCGATCCGCGTGCGGGTGAGCCCGGAGCGAATTGTCTGCTTCATCGACGACGAGCAGGTGGTCGATCAGCCGCTGGCCGACAAGAAGCTGTCGATCCGCGATGAGGTGAGCCCTTCGAAGCCGCTGGGCATCGCCACCTATGCCACGACGGCGCTCGTCAAAAACATCCGCTGGCGGCCGCTGCCTGCC
>CAMCQY010000224.1 GCA_945877135.1 Candidatus Kuenenia stuttgartensis | reverse complement strand
GGGTCTGCCGCCAGATCCTCGCCCATGTCGGCATTGCCGACGCCTTCGACACAGTTGTCGCCAGCGAAGACACCTCGCGACACAAGCCCGACCCCGATCCATTTCTAGAGGCCGCCCGCCGGCTCGGCGCCCGGCCGGCGCGATGCGTTGTCTGGGAAGACAGCGACCTCGGCATCGAGGCCGCGCGGCGGGCTGGCATGGAATGGATCGACGTCCGGTCGTTTCACCGACCAGAGCGGCTCACCTCATGACAACCACCACCGTCACGCTCGACGACATCCGGCAGGCTCACGAACGCATCCGGTCTGGCATCTACCGCTCCCCCTGCCCGCCGAGCATCCCGCTCTCCGACCTCACCGGCTGCCAGATCTGGTGCAAGCTTGACCTGCTCCAGCGGACCGGCAGCTTCAAGGAACGCGGAGCCCGCAACGCGCTGCTTCTGCTCGAGCCCGCCCAGCGGTCCCGCGGTGTGGTCGCCGCATCCGCCGGCAATCATGCTTTGGGCCTCGCCTATCATGGCAAGCTACTGGGCATCCCCGTGACGGTGGTGATGCCGAGGTTTGCGCCGATTGTGAAGGTGGCCACCTGCCGCAGGCTTGGGGCACGGGTCATTCTGGAGGGGGAATCGTTCGACGATGCCCGCCGGCTGGCGGTCGAGATGGCCGAAACCGACGGCCTGAACCTCGTGCACGGCTTCGACGATGCCCGCGTGATCGCGGGGCAGGGGACGATGGCCCTGGAGATTCTTGAAGACGTGCCCGATGTGGAGGTGATCGTCGTGCCCACCGGCGGCGCGGGCCTCTTGGCTGGCGTGGCCACCGTGGCGAAGGGCCTGCGGCCTGACATCAGGATCATCGCCGTCGAGCCGGCCGCGGCGGGTAGCCTGAGCGCGTCGCTGGTGGCCGGCAGGCCAACGCAGGTGCCCACGAGGCCAACGCTCGCCGACGGCCTGGCTGTGGGGAAGGTCGGGGCCCTGCCGTTTGAGATCGCGGCGCCGCTCATCGATCGGGTGGTAACCGTCGGCGAGGAGGCACTTTCGCTCGCCGTGATCCGTCTTCTCGAACTCGAGAAGACCGTCGTGGAAGGGGCCGGGGCATCGGCCCTCGCTGCGGTGATGGGGGACGTCGGCAAAGAACTCGCCGGCCGCCGGGTGGTGCTCCTGCTCTGCGGTGGCAACATCGATCTCACGATTCTTGACCGCGTGATCAAGCACGGGCTGACGGCCGACGGCAGGCTGTGGCGGTTTACGACCCAGGTGACCGACCGGCCCGGCGGTATCGCCAAGCTCACCGCCGCCATCGCCGCGGCGGGCGCCAGCGTGCAGGAGATCGTGCACGACCGGGCCTTTTCCGGCCCCGACGTATTTGTGACGAGCGTGGAGGTGACGGTCGAGACCTCCGACCGCGACCACGTGGTCGCCCTCTACGATCACCTTCGCACCGCCGGGTTTGTGGTGGTGCCATCGACCGCCGCGGGCCCCGTGCCCACACGGCACGGGTGATGAGAGAGTTCCCCGCATAACATGCGTGTCCCTCGCTTGCGCTTCGGGCTTGCATGGGAATGGGGCGTCGGCGTTTTCCCTCCTCATCCAAGCCCGCAGCGCAAGCAAGGGAATCCAGGCCGCAAACCCCTGGCAAACCCTGCCGGTTATGGCGGCCGCGGCATGGGCGTTTGTTTTTCTGATGGGGTCCGTCCGCCTTGGGCGATACCTAACGATGCGGCGAAGGCCGGTCGCCGCCCAGCAGGCAGGAGCATTGCCCATGATCAGCCATCAGAATGGCCTTCTCTCCCCCCCGGCGAACGCGGTTCCCACGGAGCCGGAAGCCCTCCGCGAGCGGGAGCGTCTGCGACGCGAACTGCTCAAGCGGATCATCAACCAGGAAACCCGCCGGCAGTCATCTCGCGGCACATCGCGGTAATGAAAAAAGGTGCCAGCCACCAAATCTGGGCAAGGCGGGCAATCGGCTTGCCCAAAGCGCCTAGATTTGGTGGCTGGCACCGTTTTCTGATGGGCTTGCTGTGTGCCATCGCGGCCCTACCGGTTGAGGCTCAGCTGCCATGGGGGGGTGGCTCTGCGCCGCAGCCGAGTCCCAGTACTTCCAACTGGGAGCCGGAAGTCTTCTCCGACTACCTGCTCAGCGGGCAGACGCCGCACCCGGCTGTGGTGCGGATCGTGGCCGCGGAGAAGGCCGGTGCCTCGCTTGGATCGGGCGTGCTCGTCGATGCCAACCGCGAACAGGCGATCGTGCTCACCAACTGGCATGTCGTCCGTGACAGCCGATCGGCCGTGCTCGTGCAGTTCCCCGACGGTTTCCAGACCGCCGGCACCGTTGTGCGCTGGGATGAGGCATGGGACCTTGCGGCACTCGTCATCTGGAAGCCGCCAGCCACGCCCGTTCCTCTTGCGGCCACACCCCCTGCACCCGGCGATCTGCTTACGATCGCCGGCTATGGCCGCGGACCCTATCGCGCCCAGACCGGCCGCTGCACCGAGTATCTCTCACCCGGCACGGGCTATCCGAAGGAGTTTGTGGAACTCGCGGCCGGGGCCAGACAGGGCGACTCGGGTGGGCCGATCCTCAACGACCGCGGCGAACTCGCCGGCGTGCTCTTCGGTCAAAATAGCGGTCGCACGATCGGCAGCTGTTCCACACGACTCCGTACGTTTCTGGCCAGCGTCGGGTCGAGCGGCTTCACCCCCGCGGCGGCCGCAGCCTACAGCGCTGCCCGGGCGATGGAACTCGGTCCGGCCGAAGCCGAACAGGCCTCGCGGATCAGGATGGCAGCGGCCACGCTCCCCGGATCCGGCCAGCTGGTGCCGCCCAGTCCGTCCGCGGCGCCTAGTTCGTCCTCGGCTCCTGGGGCGATCACCGCACTCCAATCGCCGCCGGCCGACGGTCCCTATGGCGCGATGCAGCCAGAGTCCTTGTATCCGGCTCCCGGCAGTCCGCTGCCGCCCGCTCAGTCGGCCTGGTCTCCATCCGCGATCAGCCTTCCCACAACGGATGAACTGGCCGCCATCTTCGACGTCACCACCAATGGCCAGGCGATGCTGTCGGCCGCCGGTGGCCTCGCGCTGACGGTGCTTGGGTTGCGGACCCTCTTCGGTGGCCGACGCAAACCGGCGGCGTCCCGAGAAAGGTTCCGGGAGGAGTGAGCCCGCCAGAAGCCCTCGCTCATGTGTCGAGTTTTCATGGATGTTCCTGCAGCCAGGCCCGCCGCCGCCTCGCATCGGAGCGATCCGTTGGTGTGCCGTTTGGAAAGAGGTTTGCCGGTTGGCCGGGCGGCGTCGATACTCAAGGGCCATGTCACAGCCTGAGTCTGCCGCTGCCCATCACGATGACCTCTCCGGACGAAGCCTCGGGGGCTATCGGCTCCTGCGCCGGCTTGGCGGAGGCGCGATGGGGAATGTCTACCTGGCCGAGCAGCAGTCGCTGGGGCGACAGGTGGCCGTCAAGGTGCTCCGC
>CAMCQY010000223.1 GCA_945877135.1 Candidatus Kuenenia stuttgartensis | reverse complement strand
TGGGCCGGGAATAGGCGAGCGGGGCGAAATCAATGATGCTGCGAGTCACCACCGGCACGCCTGGGAACTCGCGGGCAATCGCCAGTTGGCTCGTCAGACGATCGCTGGCCGCCACGGACATACGCTGATCGGTCGTCGCTCGCCCCTGGCAAGTTGTGTGATAGCGCCGCCGGCTAGCACCACCAGCACCGCGCATACCACTGCCCTACCCAGCAGCGTCGGCCAGCACAGCGACTCGGCAGGTACCGCTGTCATCCCCGCCAGTTGCGGTTCGCCTCCAGTTTGGGCGGCGAAGCACATCCCGTAGCAGCGTGCTTCGCATACTTTGAAGATGAACTGGTTGCTGAACAGCGGCAGGGCGACAGCGCAGGCAACAGCCGCCCACCATTTCGTCTGATGGCCCATCGCCCCGGCTGGCCGAATCGGGCAGCAACTCGACGGCTGTCACCTGGATCAGGCTGCAGTGGACGACGCGATCCTCTTCGGGATAGGCGACCACCACCTTCGACTTCGTGATTGCCACGCACTCCGGGTGCAGGATCTCGTGGGACTCGGCGTTCCCGGCGAGGGTCAGTGGGCCGGCATGGCGATCCACACTGGCACCGCCGCCTTGGCCGCCCAGCCGTTGGCCTCTCGGACGGCATCCTCCGTCAGCCGCGGGTCGCGAAGATAGATGTAGTAGGCGTCGGATCGCTCGAAGAGATCCCCCTCCCCGTCGCCACGGTCGCTGACCACCATCGCTGCCGAGATCCTGATGTGGAGATACCCGCGCAGGAGCTCGTCGTAGGAACCTTCGGGCAGCGTGAAGGCAATGGGAATAAGCAGGCGGCCGACTCCGACCTCCCGGATTTCTCTCGCGGCGGCGTCGGGGCCTGCGGCAGTCGGCAGGCTCTCCCAGCGGCCGTTCCGCTGCACGGCCACGTCGGTCGCGGGTCCGAGCACGTGGAGCATCCGGTCGGGCCGGAAGTTTTCCATGAAGAGCGTGGCCGTGAACCCGTCATCACCGGCGGCCGTGACGTCGTCGACATCGGCCCGCAGATCCTGCAGGGCCATCTCCTCAGCCAGGCGTCGCTGCTGACGGATCGTTTCCACGACCTGCTGCTGACGGCGGGCCACGAGCCGGTCGATGCCGCCAAGGGCGACCGCAGCCGCGCCGAGTCCGACGGCAAACGGAATGGCCGTTCGCCACCAGCCCGAACTCTCAGCTCTGGGCAACTGGGGCACGAGCGCGGCAGGCGGGAGTTCGAACGCCGCGGCTGCGGCATCTGCCGGCGTGAGCATTCCGCTCGTCGGCAGTGCGACCGTGGGCTTCATCATCACCGGCGGATCGGCGGTGACCACGAGCCCTCCGCGTTCCATCCACAGCCGGCGGTCAGCGATCGCAGCGACCGCCGGATCGTGGGTCACGACGACGATGGTCGTCATGCCCGCGGCCTTGACTTCGGCAAGGATGCGGACGATCTCCTGCTCCGCGAGTGCATCGAGGTCGTTGGTCGGCTCGTCAGCAAGCAGAAGGCGGGGCTGTGTTGCCAGCGCCCGAGCCAGCGCCACCCGCCGCTGCTGGCCGCCGGAGAGTTCGGCGGGATAGGCGTCCCAGCGTTCGAGCAGCCCTACCCGCGAGAGCAGCGACTCCGCCTGTTCGCACGCGACCCCACGGTTCCGACCGGCGATCAGTTGCGGCAGCATCACGTTGTCGAGCGCACGCAGTCCAGGCAGGAGCACGCTCTCCTGCATTAGGAAACCGATCTGCTCAGCACGAACTCCCTGGGTCTCATGGCCTCGCAGGGATGTCCATGGGCGTCCTGAAAAGAGAACCTGGCCGCTCGTTGGTGCACACAGTCCGCCGAGGAGGGCAAGCAGCGTCGACTTACCAGATCCCGAACGGCCGCAGATGGCGACGCACTCGCCGGGAGCGACCTGCATAGAAACGGAGTCGACGGCGGCGATCGTGCCGCGGCGGGTCGCATAGGCAAGACTGGCGTGGCGCGTCTCCAGCACGGGAGTGGCGGTCATGAGCCCTCTCCGCGGATCAATGCCCACGCCTCTCGCCCCGCGGCGATCGCCGCCGCCACCATGGCCGCCGCGACGGCTGCCACCGTCACCACGAGCAGGCTCACCAGGCCAAACCAAAGGCACTCCAGGCCGTTGGGCACAAGAAAGGGAATATCGCGGCGGGCCAGAAAAAAACCGATCGTGCGGACGAAGACCGCCAGCAGTGCAGCCGCGAGCACGATACCCACGAGACTGCCGGCGAGGGCTGCCATGGCTGCCTCGACTGCC
The DNA here is from genome assembly GCA_945877135.1 of Candidatus Kuenenia stuttgartensis. Classification (GTDB taxonomy): domain Bacteria; phylum Planctomycetota; class Planctomycetia; order Pirellulales; family UBA1268; genus CAMCQY01. Next base: position 1,201 of record CAMCQY010000223.1, on the reverse strand, counting down.
ACGACCATCACGATGTCAACGCGTCGCAGGCCGATCGAGAGCATGAGGCCAAGTTCGCGGCGTCGCTCGGCGAGCATGCCAGTGTAGGCCACGCCCACGAGCACGGCGGGAGCCAGCAGGCACAACGCAAGCAGTGCGAGCGTGCTTTGCGACAGGGTCGCCACGGCCTGCCGCACGTCGATCTGGCTGCCGTTGCCGGTCGAGACGCCGACGTCGGGAATCTTCGCCAACGCAAACCGCAGATCATCCGGGCCGCGGCCCGCGGCCAGCCGTACGAGCACGCCGCTCGGCTTTGCATTGGCGTGGCGTGGCAGCGCGGCACCGCCGGCATCGACGATTCCGGCATCGGCCAGCCTGTCGGCCGTGTCGCCCGTGACGAACATCGATCGTTCGAATGGCCCCGCGCCGGGAAGCCCCAACCGGGCGTGCACCACGAGGTCGACGCCCTGCATCGAGATGCGTTCACCAACCTGCTCCGGCCTCCGCCCGCCGACGATCACATCGCCGCGAGCCATCGGCCGATCGAGCGATTCCACGATCCATGGCCGCACGGTGAAGTCGGTAGCAACGTCGAAGACGACCACATCGATCGGGAGGTGGCCGCCTGCGTCAGGAAGCTTGAGTGTCCGCTGACTGGCCGCTTTCCCCACGACCGGCAGGGCGGCGATCCGTGCGACAGTCTCCTGCGGCAACGTCGCCGACGACGGCTCCGCGGTCAGGATCGCCGGCGTGATGTTGGCGACGACATTCGCCGGCAGGACAAGAGCGTCGGCCCCCAGTCTCAGCAGGCTTCGCTCCAATGAGCGGCCGATGGTCGCCTGGAACGTGAGCGCCCCAAACGTCGCTGCCCCGGCGACCGCGATTCCCGCAGCCAGCAGGCCGAGCCGACCGGGCCGGCGTATGGCATCTGCGACTGCCATGCGTGCCAGTGTTCGGCGGTAATGCGGCGTGCTTCGCGCCATCACACGGTGCAACTGCGGCTGAACTTTAACTGCTCGACCGTGGAGGGCACGATCACGCAGTCATGATGGCCCCCGAAGTTTGGCATGTAGCCCACCTGCTCGAGCGTATCCTGCCGGAAGACGAAAGCTCCTGCCTCCATCCGCTGGAATCCGGAAAAGATCACGATGGCATACTTGCCGTCGTAGGTCGTGCACGAGGTCTGGCAGTCCACGCCGATGTTCCGGAACTTCTTGATGAT
>CAMCQY010000222.1 GCA_945877135.1 Candidatus Kuenenia stuttgartensis | reverse complement strand
CGCAGCTCATTCCCAAGCCGCACAAAAACCGCGACAAAACTGCCGGCCACCCCATGCGGGAAAACCAAAAGGCAATAGCTCCCAAACCACCCATTTTTGGTGGCTGGCACCTTATTCTGTGGTGCTGGCGGCCGACGCGGTGCCGCGGTGCCAACTCGGCGGCGACGAACAAGCAGCTGCCCTGGCGGGATCGCGTCTTGGCTGGACGACCTGGCTCGGCGGCGGCCCGCCGCACGATCGCGGCGATGCGATGTTTGCGGTGGGGTAGGCCGTGGGGTAGGCTGCCCGCGCCGAAGGTTGAACACGCATGACGAGCAAGTGGACGGGAGCATCCCCGCGTGTTCGTCGGTCGGATGATATCGAAAACAAGACAAACAATGGCGGGGGACATCTGATGCCGCGCAAATTAATCGACTACAGGGTTGTAGGTCAGCTTCAATACAAGTTGGCCGACCTTGAACGATATGTTCCCATAATCGAACGATCGGTATTTCTTAACGACCCGTCATTGACGCAATTCCTTGTGATCAACAACTATCGACTCAACGCTGAGAGACGCTCGCGCGAAGGCAGAATGCGGCTCACCAATACTCTTCTTGACGGAATCAACAGAGACGATCCTTACAGGCATCGTGATACTGTTGATAAAGATACCTTCCATCCAGGCGCCCTTCCGCCATACCGCGCGGTTCGCCGCGACAGCCAATTCGTCCAGAAGATATTTGTGGCGTTTTTAAATTGGCTCAGCCGGTCTGGCTATAGATACGTCCAGGATCCAACGACCTCGTGGGACTTGACGGGAGACGACAGTGCTAAAATTTTACTCCTTGGAGACTCACATGCCAACGTCCTTTATAACCCGATGCAGCCCGTCGGAAATTGCGAGAATGTCGCGCGCGGATTCGCGATGACACTCATATGCGTGGGAGTGCCGAAACGCGAGGTGGAGCTGGCCTACGTGCAAGCTACCGACATGCAACACCTGTTCGCCTATAACGGTGCGGTTGCCGCGAAGGCTTCCCGCAAAGGCGCCATCTTTTTTCAGACGACAGTGCCCAATAGCTACGAGTATCGGTCGAGGATTATGATTGCCGATGGCGATGGCTTTGTGGCTGGGCCGACGACTGAGTTGGATAGTCCGTTTGGAGATCACTACGTGGTCAAGGCGGCAGGCTCGCTGTGGGACGGCAACTATGCCTGTCGTTACGACGAACCGTCGCAGGTGTGTGAGGTATATTCCTACGTAAAGTTGCGAGGTGATTTTATTGATCGCGACAGCGGCAACGTTTTGGTGCCGGAGGGCGATTCCCCCGGATTCTTGGTGGAGGTGAGCGGGGACGCTCTCGCCGCTGATGTGAAACAAGTGACCGGACATGCGGATGGGAGGGCGTATGTCTTCGTGAAGCCTGGCGCCCTCGGCTGCCACGTTGACGTGCCCTCCGACAAAGGAAGGTTTTCTGTGCCGTTGCGAGTGGCCCGCGAATGGGGCTACGTGGTCCCGACAGGCTGGGACAGAGGGAATGTGCAGGCGGAGGCGTTCGTCAAGAACGCAGTCGCAACTGCCATCGGAGACTACCGCAAAGACACAAGTTTCTGGAATTCAAAGTCCGCCGAAACGGATGCGTTCCTCAAGAGCGCAGTCAGGTGGATCGGCACCGCCGATGATCGGTGCAAATCGGTACAGGCGAAGTTTTTTGAAAAGGATAAGTTGGACAACGTGTATAAGCTGCCGGAACATCCCATCTACCAGAATCTTCACTATGTGCTCGGCTTCGATCCGACAGGCGAGCACGCGGTGCCAAAGAGTGTCGTCGGGCAGCGGCTCCGGCGATTTCTCCTCAACGCCTTCAAGGTCCCGGCTCGAATTCAAGCGAATGCAGGTGCGTAGTGAGTGAAGTTTCGGCATATGGGAGGATCTATGGTGTTTGGTGAGAGAAAAATCACGTTTCGTGGAGTGACGCATTCCCTTGGTGGAGATGCTGTCTCCGTGGGCGAGCCCGCGCCCGACTTTCGGCTCTGGTACTTCAACAAGGGCGATGGGGGGGGGCCGATCGACAGGGATGATCTCCTGGAGCATGGCCGCCCACTGCTGTTGAGCGTGATCACGTCCGTCGACACGCCGGTCGGTAAGATTCAGGCCCGCAAGTTCGAGAAGCTCCTGCGGCCGATTCACGAAGACGTGACCGCCGTGCTCGTCAGCTCCGATCTCCCGTTCACGTTGAATCGGTTCAAGGAGACCGAGCGGCTCAAGCACCTCATGGGCTTGAGCGACTATTTCGACCAGAGCTTCGGCCGGGCCTTCGGTGTCGTTATCGAGGAGCCGCTCATCCTCGCTCGGGCTGTCTTCGTGATCGATGCAGCGGGGGTGGTGCAGTACGAGGAAGTGGTCCCCGAGATCACCAACGAGCCAGACTATGCGTCGGCCATGGCGGCACTCAAATCGCTCCTGCCGCAGAAGCCGGCAGGGCAGAAGCGCCGGGCGGCCCGGAAGCGGGCGTCTGCGGCTCCGAAGCGAGCGGCTGCGGCCCGGAAGCGGCCCTCCGCACGAGCGAAGAAAGCTACCGCAGCCCGCCGTCGACGGTAACGTTATCTCACGGCGTCTCTTCCGGCGATTCGTGGGGCGTTGGCTGGAATTGGAGCAGCCCGATCAGACGGCGCTTGCGAGCCGCGAAGGGTCCGAGGGGCTCAATGCCCGCCTGGGTGTCGATGCGATCGCGGGCCGCCGTGTCTGGGACGTGGAGTCGACGTTTGAAGTGGCCGTGGGACCGCTCTCGGCGATCGACTTCCGGTCGAGGCTGCCCGGGACTGAACGGTCGAGAACGTGGCCCTGCTGGCTGCCTTTGATTACGATACTGCTGATGGCGACAACGATCACACCGCCGCGGGCTCCTACTGACGATAAGGTGCCGGCCGCCGTCGAAAAGCTCCTTGACGATGGAGACATCGAAGACGACCTCCTCGGATTTCATGCGCAACAGGCGGCCGAGAAAATGCTCAAGGCGCTCCTCGCCTTCCGCGGAGTTGATTATCCCAAGACTCATAATCTGCGCGTTCTTGTCGAACTGCTTTCCGCGGAGGGAATCCGACTTCCGGAAACACTGGCCGAGATCGATCGGCTCACGCAGTTTCGTACGACATTCCGCTACGACTCAATCTCGATCGCGGACGGCAGGGGCAGGGTGCTCTGGCTCGGGTGAATTCGGGCCCTTCGTGCTTTTGTTGAACCGTTGATTCGAGGATAGCCCGCGGCCTTTGATTGGCCCCCCGTAGCGCACGCTGGGGGAAAACCGGGCTTCAAAGCAGTCGAAGATCGGCGCGATCACCGGCCCCGCGGCGCCCCCCTCTCGGCGCATCGCCCGCCCATCCTGTTCCCAGCCATCCTCCAGGATCTGGAGTGCTATACGATCCATCGTTCGCCGCGCCCTTTGATCACGGGCCTCAGGCGGGTGCGGTCGATGAGGCAGACATCCACCTCGCGGCCCACGTCCGCGGAGAGCAGGCTTTGGAGA
>CAMCQY010000221.1 GCA_945877135.1 Candidatus Kuenenia stuttgartensis | reverse complement strand
ACGGCGACGGCGACCGATACGAACACGGCCCAGCCCACCGTGAACCTGGCCATCACGAAGGACGACGGTTCGCTCATCTACGTTCCGGGCACGTCGACGACGTACACGATCATTGCGACGAACTCGGGGCCGAGCTTCTTCGCGAACGGCAAGGTCGTGGATGCACTGCCGCCGCAGGTGAGCACGGCGACGTGGACGGCGACGTACAGTGGCGTGGGCTCGACGGGCCCTGCGAGTGGCTCTGGTGCGCTCAACGAGACGATCAGCCTGGCGGTCGGCGGCACGGCGACGTTCTTGTTCACGGTGAACATCAAGCCAGATGCCACGGGTGACATGACGAACACGGTGACGGTATCGCCACCGGAGGGAACGACAGGTAACACGGCCACCGCGACTGACACGAATACGGTCAATCCGACAGTGCAGCTCGCCATCACGAAGACGGATGGCTCGCTTGTCTACATTCCAGGCACGTCGACGACCTACACGATCATCGCGACGAACTCCGGCCCCAGCTTCCTCGCGAACGGCAGGGTGGTTGATGCGTTGCCGCCGCAGGTGAGCACGGCGACCTGGACGGCAACGTACACGGGCACCGGCTCGACCGGCCCTGCGAGTGGTTCTGGTGCACTGAACGAGACGATCAGTCTTGCGGCCGGTGGCACGGCGACGTTCCTGTTCACGGTGAACATCAAGTCGGATGCCACGGGTGACATGACGAACACGGTGACGGTGTCGCCGCCGGAAGGGACGACGGGCAACACGGCGACGGCGACCGACACGAATACGGTCAATCCGACCGTGAACCTTGCCATCACGAAGGACGATGGTTCGCTCATCTACATTCCAGGCACGTCTACGACGTACACGATCATCGCGACGAACGCCGGCCCGAGCTTCTTGGCGAACGGCAAGGTGGTGGATGCGTTGCCGCCGCAGGTGAGTACGGCCTCGTGGACGGCGACCTACAGCGGCGCCGGCTCGACCGGCCCTGCGAGTGGCACCAGTGGGCTGAACGAGACGATCAGCCTGGCGGCCGGTGGCACGGCGACGTTCCTGTTCACGGTGAACATCAAGCCAGATGCCACGGGTGACATGACGAACACGGTGACGGTCTCGCCGCCGCAGGGCACGACCGGCAACACGGCGACCGCGACCGACACCAATACGGCGCAGCCAGCCGTGAACCTCGCCATCACGAAGACCGACGGCACCGACACCTACAAGTCGGGTGGGACGACGACCTACACGATTGAGCTGAAGAACAACGGGCCGACTGATGCGAACGGCGTCACGGTCATCGATGTGCTGCCACCGGAAATCGACATCACGACGACGACCTGGTTCGCATCGTATTCAAGCGCCAGCGGCAACCTGCCTACCGTGCCCACCAAGGGCAATATCTCCGGACTGGTCAGCCTGCAGGGAGGTCTTGGCGTGGTGACGATCACGATCAACGCCACCATCGTCACCACGCCTCCGCCGCCGCTGACGGAGTTCGGCGACATGATCAACACGGTCATCGCCACGCCTGCAGAGGGGACCGGCCAGCCGGTCTCGGCGACCGACATCAACGCCTACGACGGCCCGATTAACCCGCAGGTCGATATTCGAGCGTTGGTCACGGGGAGCGATGATGGCTGCAATGACCAACCGTTGGTCCGGGTGCTCGACCCGGAAACGGGGGCGCCGATCTTCCAGTTCCTGGCCTACGAGCAGAGCTTCCGCGGCAGCGTCCGCGTGGCGACCGGTGACGTCACCGGCGACGGCATCCCGGAGATCATTGTGGGACCGGGCCGTAATCGCGTCGGCCAGATCCGCGTGTTCACGCCGAACCCTGTGGGCTCGACCAACTACAGCGAACTTCCCTCCTACCGGACGCTTCCCTTCGGCGCAGCATACCGCGGCGGCGTCGAGGTAACCGTCGGCGACGTGAATGGCGACGGTGTGGGGGACATCATCGCTGGGCAGTCGAGTGGCGCCGGCCTCACCAGGGCATTCCTCGTTAGTCCGAATGCGGTCGATCCGGTCGCCAACACGCCGTACCGCTCCTTCCGCGCCTTCCCGGGACCTTACACTGGCGGCGTGATGGTGGCGGCCGGTGATTTTGGGACCTACTCCAACGGCGTGAAGACCTCGAGCGCCCCCGACGGGATCAGCGAGATTGCTGTGGGCAGCAACGCCGGCATCAAGGCGACCGTAAAGGTGTATGACGTGTCGGGTGCGCCGAAGGTGGTTCGCACGATCCAGGCGATTGGACCGAAATTCAGGGGCGGCGTGACGCTGTCGGTCGCGAAGTATAGCAATGACGTCGTCGACGACATCTTCGTTGGCGCCGGTGTCGGCGGTAATTCGATCGTCGAGATCTACGACGGAGGCACTGGAGCAAAGCTCGCCAAAATGTCGGCTTTTTCTAGTTTTAGTAAGCCGAACGCCCGCGTGTTCACCGCAGCGCTCGATAGCATCGCCAACCCCGGGATCGTGGAGACCATCTACGGCGTGAAGGGGCTGAGCGGTGGCGGCGGCGCGAAGGGGGTTCGGGCCTACAACCGCACCACGATGCAGACCGCCACCCTCCCGGCATCGACGATGTTGGCTCCGCCGCTGCGGATCGCGCCGATCATCGTGCGAATCGCCGGCTAGGCGAAGCCAAGGCGGCAAGTATGCGACGCCGAACAGGGGCATTTTCTCAGTCCCAGTGAGCGGCCCGGTTCTTATAGGAAAGATATTTTCCTAATTGTCCAAGTGGTCGGTCGGTGCTGTCGTTGCGTGCACCGGCCAGAAAACGCCGTTTTCTGGCCGGTGCGCTGCCGCCATTGGAATCGGTCGTGCTGCCGCCGAATGATGCCTTCGAGGGCTTGCTCCACAGGAAACAAAGTGGAGTAAGTGCTCGGCCGGAACGGCCAGAACGGCCGGTAGCGGTAGTCTGGAAGGGAGGAAGTGGGCACGCCACTGGCTGGCGTGCACGCAGGATGCGGATTCGCAGGATGCGAGACGCCTGATCGCAGGCGGCTGAAGGAACTCAGGGACCGTGTTGGAGGAGTCCAGGGACGGACTTCTTCAACCGGCCCGCAGGGAAGCGAGGCATCGCATGGACCGTTCGCGGGCCCGTATTCGGCGGAAGCACCAGCCGGCTGGGGATCGGCGGCTTGGTGGTCCCGAGCAGCTTGAAGCACGATCGCTGCTCTCGGGACTGTCCGTCCTACCGACGCAGACAGCAGACTTTGAAAGCATTCAGTGGCGGGGGCACGCCGTCGAGGCCCGGGTGGATCAGTGGGTGGGGCGTCTTGCCGTTTCGCAGTTGGGCGATCTGGCCGGGGCCAAGGCGGCTGCCGGAAGTCCGGTGCTCGTCGATCCGCTCGCAGCTTGCCATCCCGGCTGGCACGCCACCTCGCTTGGCAACGGGTTCTTCTCGCTCACAACGCCCGGCGCGGCTCGATATGCCGTGCTCGACTGGGCGGCTCACACGAAGGCCGTGGCAAGGCTCGAGCCCGATCTCGCGATCCGCACCGCCTCG
>CAMCQY010000220.1 GCA_945877135.1 Candidatus Kuenenia stuttgartensis | reverse complement strand
GTGTGGTGTCGCAGACGACGCCTGAGGGCACGAGCAGGTTTACGCTCGATGCGGCCGACCAACTTCTGTCGGCGAGCCTGACGGGCGAGTCGTATGCCTACGATGCAACGGGGAATCGCACCGGTGGCGGCGTGGTCACGGCCACTGGCAATCGGCTGCTCTCCGACGGCGTCTATCGCTACGCCTACGATGCCGAGGGGAACCGCACGGCGAAGTTTCGGGACGGTGATGCAAGCGGCACGCTCACGGTGGGCGACACCGATGTGACAGCGTATGGCTGGGACCAGCGGAACAGGCTCGTGGCGGTGAGCCATGTGGCCGGCTGGACGGTGGCTCAGGCCGGAGCGGTGGCGGGTTTTCAAGCGACGGGCGCGGGGCTGCCCGGATCGGATCTGGAACTGCGCTACAGCTACGACTTCGCCGATCGGCGGATTCGGCGGTCGTTTGACGCCGATGGCGTGGCCGGGGCGGGGCAGGAGAGCGTGTCGTATGCGGCGTATGCCGGGCGCGATCGGACGCTCGAGATCGCGCGGGGCGGCATCGTGATCCGCGACGGTGGCGGCCGTGTGATCGGGTTCCTCGGGGGTGTGTCGCAGCGAAACGTGTATGGCGCCGGCGAGGATGAGATCCTGGCGGTGGATCGTGTGAGCGGTGGAACGACGAGCACGTTCTGGATGCTTGCGGACCGGCAGGGGACGGTGCGGGACATCGTGTCGGGCAACGTCGCCGACCGCGGCAGAGTCGTGGAGCACCGGCAGTACGACTCGTATGGCCGCATCGTCCGTCGGACGACGTCGCCCGCGGCTGGGTCGCCGGTGACGGCTGGGGTGGGCATCGACTTTGGGTATGCGGGTCGGCCGCTCGAGGAACGGACGGGGCTGTCGGACAACCGGGCGCGGTGGTACGAGCCGGGCACGGGGCGGTTTGTGAACGAAGATCCGAGTGGGTTTAAGGGGGGCGATGCGAACCTATTTCGGTATGTGGGCAACGATCCTCTCAATCGGATCGACCCGAGCGGCCTGATTGCGAAGTGGGCCCAGCCCGCGAGCCGCACGAGCGTGCCAGCGACGGGATACGCAGCGGTTGGGCAGGGGGGCGTGTTTGTGAGCGGCATAACGCCTCTGCAGCCGTCGACGACAACTCCTACGGCGATACCGACGTATTCGCTCACGAGTCCCGCCTCATCGGCCCCGCGGCCGGCGGCAGCCCCGTCGCAGCCAACGCTTTCGATAAAGCCGTATGCGAGCCTGGTGACGTCGGGCCGGGCGGCGCCTCAAGTTCCAGCGCAAAGCCGCTGGAATCTCCAGGATCGCGAAGCGGCGTTGCGGTCCGAAATGGCGTATCACTTTAGTCAGGGCGGCCTGCTCAAGAACCTGAAAGTTGGCTACGACGCCAATAATCCCAATAATGTTTTCACGAGCACCGGGATGAGCGCGATGCTGACGCGGTCGCCCGTCACGGGAACGTATTATTTGGCATTTAGAGGGACGGAGATTGGCCCGATTGACCGTCGAGATGCGGACGCTGATGTAAGCCAATATGCGGGCAGACACACTCCGCAGTACGAAAAGGCAATCGAGTTGGCGCAACTTGTCAAGGAAATGCTTGGACCCGATGCCGAGATTCACCTCACGGGCCACTCGTTGGGCGGTGGCCTTGCCGCAGCGGCAGCGTATGCGACGGGCTTGAAAGCGACAGTGTTTAACCCCGCGTCTCTCAGCCGACGCTATGCTCAAGGCACGCCGGGCGAGATTCGTTCGCACGTGATCGTTGGCGACCCATTGAGCATCGGACGAACAGCGCAGAACGCCATCTTCACGCCAAACTATCTGCTGGGGGGCGCCAGGGAGCGAGCGTTGCTGCCCCCTAGGCTCACGGCCCCGGGAACCATTATTCTTCACCCTCCCCGCGTCGCGAACACGCACGGAATGCCAAACTTCCCGGGCTACTGAGCAATGAACACATACCTGTTTCACTTGCCAGCGATGGTGTTGTGGTTGATGCCGGTGGCAATCGTCTGCGGCTGTCGCCCTCCGGTTGCGCCGATTGAAGGCCGTTCCATGAAGCAGGTGCCACCCGGCGAGTTTTATACGGATCGCCTACAGGTTCGATTGGCTGTAGCCGTCGATGAAGGAGACGCCGCTGCCGTCGAAGCCGCCGTCCGCGATGGAGCGGATGTTCATGCTTGGGGCACAGACGGCTACTCGATTCTCTATTGGGCGATGGCGCGGAAGAACGTCGCCGGCTTCGAGGCGCTTCTGAAAAATGGGGCGGATGTGACGGGTGATTACCGAGACCCGGCCGTCGTAAAAGAAAATCGGCTCAGAGACTTTATTGTTCGGCTCACTCTCGAGGTTGCAGACCCCGGGTTTTTAAAGGCGGCTCTGCGGCAAGGGTTGGATCCGAACTACGTATTGGACAAGGACAGCAACGAGTCATTGCTTTTTCTTGCAGGAGGTCGACATAACGAACCCGCCCTCCGACTCCTTCTGGACTCCGGGGCGAACATCGAGCAGCAGAATCACCTTGGCTATACAGCCCTTGGGGAAGCGATGTTACGTCGTGATTTCAAGACAATGTGGTTCCTTATGCAGCGGGGTGCTGATCCAACGGTCAAAGATGTCTTCGGGCATGACGTACCGTGGCAACTGAAGGAATACGGCTCCCGTGGTGTTCGTCCCGACCACCGGGAGAGTTTCGACGCAATCGTGTCGGAACTGGTAAAACGAGTTCTGCTCACCCATCAGGACATCGTCGAAGCCGACAAGCCGAAGACACCGAATTCCGGCATCACCGTGATCGAGCACTCGTCCGACTCCGAGGCGGGGCAGGAACTTTTGCGACTCGACCAGACGGAACGGGAGTTCTCCGAGCGGCAGGGGCGAGCAGAAAGTAAGTAGGGACGGGAGCGATCCTGTTCGGCACGGGATGTGCGGACGGTGCGTATTCCCTTGCTTGCGCTGCGGGCTTGGATGAAGACGGTTTCGCAGGATAATTGGGGACGGGAGCGATGTCCGGGCCGGAGGTTGCGTGTCCCGGGCCTGCTTCGAACGGCATTATCCGTTGGATCGATCGCACTCGGCCCATTTTTTCCGGCCGATATCCATGGTCGCGTCGCCGATTCGTGAGAATCGCGACAGGTTTGCTGGACGTGTCGCTGGTGGCGACATCCCCTTCGGTCATGTCGCAAATCGCATTTCGGCAACACGTCTGGCGAGCCGGCATGGCGGGCCGCAGAGTAAGTAGGTGTGGGAGCGACTTACGGGCCGCACCTTCCGCATCCCGTCGCTTGCGCTCAGGGCTTGTATGGGGTTGCGTCCATAGAGAAGCCCCCGGCATGAGCCGGGGATGCGCCGAACCGGAGCGTGACGATTTTCTCTTACGGCTCATTCCGAACGGCGGTGCGAGCTGCTTCGGCGGCGGCGCGGGAGGGGCCGTGGGCTATCTCGGGCTGCGTGAGGTGGCCCCAGTCGAGGGCCTGGTCCTGACGGTAGTCTTTGTCGAGCGTGAGGGCCGTCACCGCCTTGGCCATCTCGTAGCCCAGATAAAAGGCATG
>CAMCQY010000219.1 GCA_945877135.1 Candidatus Kuenenia stuttgartensis | reverse complement strand
GAACGGCTCTGTCACGGTGTGAGATCGAGATTGATCTGACGGTTCTTGGCGTCGACCTTCACCTCGATGCCCGAGGAAGGAGGCAGGGCATATTTGGCGGGCACGCGGACCTTCGACTTCTCGACTGCATCGAATCCAGCAGGACTGAGGCCGCCCTCAACCGAGACGATTCCAACGCGGTAGGTGCTCGGGCGGAGAAACAGCTTGAACTTCCCGCCAGACTCGATTCGTGTCACGCCTCCGCCGATACCGTCCTCCACCGACTCGAACGTGATCGCGCCGTCGGGAATCGACGTGCCGCCCACCTTCACTTCGCCGTAGGCCGTGACGCGGCCAGGCGGCGCCGAGTTCCAGCATCCGACACAGGTCGCCAGGGCAACCGTGATTGCGGAGAAGCGGACGAACCGCGTGGCTTTGGTAAAACGTGACGTGTTGGTCATCGTTATTATGGCAGCCTGCCGGCTCCATCGCACGCATTCCCAAGGTTTTGAATAATCGCCGCGGAAACACTGTCGCTGAGCCAGGCGACAGCGCCATCGCTCATGGCGAAGAGGCAGCCGCCGAAGTGGAAACTCCCGAAATTCGTTTGTGATACTGCACCTTCGCATTTGTCCACCACAGGATTGCACGTCGGGTTGAGCATGTTGGCGGCGACAACCCCACTGATCAGGAACCCGTTGGCACCGCTGTACACAGCCGACGACCAAGTGAATTCACATCCAGTCGCGCCGCTATTCCAGTTGTTGCCAGACGCCAGCTGCGAATAGCGGCTCTCACCGATCAAGAGTGAATGGGAAGTGCCGTCGGTGATGTGCTGATGGCGGGTCTTCGAGTTCAGGAACATGACGCCGCTCGCCGCCAGCGCACGATAGCCCCAGCCCGTACACGGGCGGTCGGAGACCGGGGTCGTCTTGCCTGGCAGCACGCATGAACTCATGCCGGTGACCGAGCCGCCGCCGATCACCGGAAAGTAGCTCGTTCCGGCATACGGGCCGTTAACGCCATTGGCGCCGGAGACGATCGCCCCATGCGGGCTGCTTGGGCAGATGAAGTCGGAATTCCTTTTTCGCTGTTCGGTACCGTTGGTCTTGGTGTTGTCATTATTGAAGCATCCGCCGAAGGTGCCATTCAGGTTAAACCTGTCATACCGCGGCTGATCCCCCTGAAAAGGGAGAATCATGACCGACCAGGGAGCACCGACGGAGATGCCTGTCGCACCGGAGTAAGCGCCGGCTGCACCTGCCGCCGGCCGGGTGATGGCCGCCGATGGAAACGTGCCCCTCGCACTGGCGTAGTTGTTGACCGCGAGCGACAACTGCTTCAGCCCGTTTTGGCAGGAGCTGCGTCGTGCCGACTCGCGGGCCGCCTGCACCGCGGGGAGCAAGAGGCCGACGAGCGCGCCGATGATCGCGATGACCACCAGCAGTTCGACAAGAGTGAAACCGCTGCGACCAATCTTATTCGACATGGAAACCCTCCCTCCCCGATTCAATAACCTGCGAGACCCCGATGATCTTACCCGGCGACGACGATACTGTCACGACCGTTGTTCACTTAAAACTCCAGACACGGACATTGTCGACGTTTACTCCCTTGCCATCCACCCCCGCGAAGCTGAGCGATGGCGACCCCTTGGGACTGCTGGCCAGATTGCACTTCCCGCGGATCGTCTGGCCGTTGTCGAGCTGAACGGCTATTTCGCCCCCGCGGATCTCGATCTGGAACCGGCTCCAGGCGTCTGGCTCGATTGTGGTCGACTCCTTGCCAACAACGGCTTTCGGCGCGTTGTCGGCCACCGACCAGCTCATAGGCCGCTTCGGATCGGCAGCTTTTCTGAACAGCACGAAGAATTCGGGCGGATCGCCATGCTTGACCGGCCCCGGCTTCTTGAACTCCGCGTTGAACGTGTGGGCCCCATCCCATTGGAAGTCGGCCTGCATGATGAAGTCGGTGACCGGTGGCCTGTCCTTGGCCCAGAGATTCACGACGCCGATGTGCTTGGCATCTTTCACCTGCGTGAGCGAAAGGTGGCCGTCGACGATGACCTGCTGCGAGGAGGCGGCGGGCACGAGAGGCTTGGCATCAACGCCGTCGAAATTCGCCTCGAACACGAGCTCGCCCCGTTCGCCGAGCAGCGGCTTCAGGTCGGGCTTCTCATCGGCCAGAGCGACCGCCTGCGCGAGCACGAGGCCGGTCAGCAGCCCACGGGTGAGCGGGGTGAATCGAAAAGGCATGGTGGTTGATTCCAAGAGGAGGTGTTCCAAGAAAGGTGTCGCAAGAAAGGTGTCGCAAGAAAGGTGTCGCAAGAAAGGTGTTCCAGGAGTGGATCGATGGACAGTGTGTGAGCATCAGCGGAAGACATGCGTGTCTGGCATTCCTTTCTTCATCCGCTCGACGCCGTCGTTCGTGATACCGACGCTCCTGACCGAGATCGTCTTGAGATGCCCGAACTTAACGAGATCGTCGAGCGAGGCGTCGGTGACCTTCTTCATGCCGCGCAGGCGGAGTTCCTCCAGGTGGGTCATCCCCTGCAGCACGCCTGTGCGGATGCCCGTGTCGGTCAGCTTCTCGCAGTATTCGATGAAGAGCTTTTTGAGCGTGCCCAACTGCGGCAGGTGGCGGATCGTCTCGTCGTCGAGGTTGTTGTATTCGAGGCCGAGTGTCTGGAGCTTGCCACCGGCCAGATGCACGAGGCCGGGGCCGGCGATCTCGTTCCGCCCGAGCAGGAGCGTGACGGTCTTCGGCGGCAGCCGCAGATGTGCGAGCCGCTCGTCGGTGAGGCCGCAATCGATCAGCTCCAGGGTGTCGACGTTCGGAAGCCTGCCCAGCGCCTCGAGCGCGGCATCGGAAAGTGTGGCGTGGGTGATCGTGAGCCGCCGGAGCGTCTTCCACTCGGCAAGCCGCTCGATCTCATCGGCCGTGATCTCACGGTGGCCGAGCGAGAGGCTACTGAGCCGCTTGCACGCCTGCAGGTGCTTCACGGCCTCGTCGTCGATGGTGTGTGGCAGACCGACCGACGAGAGCTTGGGAATCGATGCCAGGGATTGGAGATCGGCCGACGGTACGACCGCGTCGAAAAGCTCGAGGCTTTCGAGCGTGGCCGAGCCAGCAAAGGCCTCGAGGCTCTTGCCCGTGACCCGGGGCCGGTCGGGGTCTGACGTGAACGTTGGAAAGCAGTACATGACGGGCGAATAGCCCGGCTTCACGTACCGCTCGATCGGAGAGACCACGAGGTAGCGGAGCTTCGGCAGCTTGGCGAGTGACCGCATCCCTTCGTCGTCGATATGGGGCTCGTGGAGTTCGACCGACCAGAGGTCGGGCGTGTGGCTGGTCATCGCCATCAACGCATCATCGACCTTCGGCCCCCAGAGGCCGACGAACCAGAGCTTCGGCACCGTCTCGTCGCTCCACCGCATGCGGGTGATCGTGTTCTACAGCGAATAACAAATATTTATTACTTCCTGATTCTCCACAATCTTCAGGATCAACAACTTCAAGAAGAGCTTTAATTGTTCGTTCTGTTGTTGCTACGAATACATCCGGTGTCCAAGTTTCGTTGGA
>CAMCQY010000218.1 GCA_945877135.1 Candidatus Kuenenia stuttgartensis | reverse complement strand
ACCGCCAACCCCACGATCTACCGGGCGGGTCTCGCCTTCCAGGCCATGATCCCCGGCATCAGCCGCGCGGCTGCCACAATGCTCGCCGGTGGCCTGTGCATCGCTGCCGGCGTCTTCCCGGCGTTCGCGATGAACCTCCTCGACTTTGTCGGCATCTACGGCACCATTCTCGCGCCCGTGAGCGCGATCATCGTGGTGGACCACTTCTTCGCCGATGTGGTGGGCATTCCCCGCGACCCGGCCGAGCGAAGCGGTTCCGCCTTCAACACGAGCGTGCCCATCGCCTGGCTCGTGGCGGTGGCGGTGGCGATGTGGCTCTACAAGACGCAGGGCACGTTCGCGTCGTACCTGCCGCTGCCCTGCGCGATCGCCTGCGGCCTGATCTACATCGTGCTCTCGAAGATGTCGGCCCGCGACGCCATCGCCGTGCGGGCCTGAACCAGCGAGCCAAGGAGCAACCACGTCATGAAGATGGCAGCCACGTCCATCGGCCTTCTCGCCCTCGCGGGCACGATCGTGCCGCCGGCGGTGTTCATGCTCCAGTCGATCGCGGCGGGAGAGGGCGGCTCGCCCGCCCTCTCGCTCGATACGGTCAAGGCGGTGATGCTCGTGTCGGCGATCGCCTGGTTCGTCGCCGCCCCGTTCTGGATGAAGGTGGAGTGATGCGGGTAGGCCCCCAGGCGGGGTCGGCTTCCGGTATCTTTCAGTCGTGGGATGTCATCCTTTGACTCCTGTAGAGCAGCGATACCGCGTGGCGCAGGAACCCGACATGCCGCGGATTGTTCTGCGTGGACGGACGAGCGTGGCGGGGTCGATGGGCATGAATGAAGTGCGCGTGCTGGTCGTTGCCATGGGCCGAGTATCAGCGAAAGGTCTCGCGTCCGCCAGTTGCCGCCCCTAGCCGCCGCACGGGTGCTTTTGTGCCACGCGGCTGATGGTTCCTCGGAACGGCCGAGCATCGCTGCAACCATATGGTATTGTTTTGCTCCCTCGCCTCCATCACGAGTCTCGAAAACACCACCAGCGACCATGGCCAGCCAGCAGCCGTCGTATCCACGCATCGCGAGATTTCGCGCGCCGGCTGATCTGCGGGCCCATCTCGCCACGCTCGGCGGCCCCATTCCGCTCGACGAGGCGGTGCTCTCCGCGGCGGAGGGCTCTCCGCTGGCCGCACCGATCGCGATTGGCGACCGGCAGGCGGGCAACCGATGGTGCATCCATCCGATGGAGGGCTGGGACGCCACCACCGACGGCCTGCCCACCGACCCGCTTCTCCGACGCTGGCGTCGGTTTGGCGAGAGCGGTGCCAAGCTGATCTGGGGCGGAGAGGCAGTGGCCGTGGTGCCCGAGGGCCGTGCGAATCCCAACCAGCTCTGCGCACCGGACTGCGGCCGCGACGGCTTGGCGACGCTCCTTGCGACCGTCCGCGGGGCCCACCGCGAGCGACATGGCAGCACCGACGATCTTGTCGTCGCCCTGCAGCTCACCCATTCGGGACGATTCTCCAAGCCGACGACCACCGGCTGGCAGCCGCTTCTCGCCTATCATCACCCCCTGCTCGACGGCCGACAGGGCATCGATCCCGCGGCTGGGTCGAGCATGCTGACAGACGATGACGTGGAGCGGCTGATCGATCGCTTCGTGGCAGCCGCACGCGATGCCGAGGCAGCCGGCTTCGACATGGTCGATCTCAAGGCCTGCCACGGCTACCTCGTGCACGAGTTTCTCTCCGCCCGTCGCCGTCCGGGCCGGTTTGGCGGTGATTTCTCAGGCCGCACGCGACTGCTCGCCACGCTCGTCGAGCGGGTCCGCGCTGCCTGCCCGAGTCTCTTAGTCGGCGTGCGGCTCTCGCTCTTCGACACGGTGCCGTGGCACAAGGTGGGCGACCACGGCGAGCCGTGGCCCTATAAGGACTCGCTGCCGTACGACTGCGGCTTTGGTGTCGACGAGCGGGATCCCACGCGGATCGATCTTGCTGAGCCGATCCGACTGCTGACCATGCTTCGTGATCTCGGCGTCGCAGCCGTCAATCTTTCAGCGGGAAGTCCCTACACCGTGCCGCACGTCATCCGGCCAGCGGCCTTTCCACCCTCCGACGGCTATCCACCTCCGGAGGATCCTCTTGTCGGCGTGTGGCGGCAGATCGACGCGGCCCGCCAGGCAAAAGCGGCCGTGCCGGGGCTCGTCATGGTGGGCTCGGGCTACGCCTATCTGCAGGACTATGTCGTTCATGCGGCTCAGGCCACCGTCCGGCAGGGCTGGATCGACATGGTGGGTCTCGGCCGGATGGTGCTCTCCTATCCGGAACTGCCCGCCGACTCCCTCACCGGGAAGCCACCCACGCGGACAGCGATCTGTCGCACCTTCAGCGACTGCACCACCGCCCCACGAAACGGCTTCCGTAGCGGCTGCTACCCGCTCGACGATTACTACAAGTCGATGGAGCCGGAAGCCTCCGAAATGAAGGCGATCAAGCAGCGGGCGTAGCTTTTCCCAAGACAGGCATTGGAGCTACACCGATTGGTTGGCCGGCTTCGGCATGCTCGTCGCCAAGGTGATTTCTGCATCGGTGGTTGATCCTTCACCGGCTACGCTTTTCACATGAAAGAGATCTAGTCGACGGCGTGGAAGTGGTGGCTCGCGATCTGGCCGCACGTGCGTTGCCTTTCTTCGAGGGTCGACCTCGGCTGCGATTTACCGATACTTTGGTTCGAACGGCTGGCCGGACTGGCGACGTTGGCGGCGACGGCCATCGACCCAGCCGAGCGGCCGCTGCCCGGTTTGATGAAGGTGGATCGCATCCGGCACGACCTCCGCCCCGATGCCCAGTGCGCGCGAGATCAGATCGATGCCCGATCCAGCCTCGGACATCTCGACGATCTGTGGCAGCATCGCCTCATATTTCGCCATCCAGCGCAGCGGAACCATGGCGTCGCGGAAGCCGCGAGACGCCTTTCTGAGCATGAGCCAGCCCTCACGCATCAGGACGACCTAAATATCCGCCGAAATCCCGGCATATTCCTTGAGCGGCCCCCTACGTATCGGCCGCGGCATCTCTCCCAAGGAATAACTCATGCACGACCTTCTCCACGAGCGCACAGCCCTGTTGGCTCAGCTCGGCACGACGCTTCGTAACGGACTCCAGGCCGCCGAAGCCTCCATCCCCGCGATCAATCAGCATCTCGCCGAACTGGCGGCAATCGGCGTCACCGATTTTCAGATCGAGGGCCCCGTCATCTATTCCCGCCCCGCTGGCGTCTCCAGCGCCCACGTCGACGAGTTTCTTATTTTCCAGGCCGCCATTATCCTTCCCGGCGGAGTCGGTGCCCTCACCTGGGGCTCGACCGAATACCACGAGCACGTGAGCCGTCCCTACGGCGAGCCCGTGGATCTCGCCCCGCGGTTCACGCCCTACGCCCAGTGCCCTGCCCTGGTTCGGGCCATGCTGATTTCCCACACGGGACGCATGCTCGAAAGCCTCATGCAGGATGTCCGGCTCCTTGGCTCATAGCCCGACCGGACGGAAGCGATACGCATGACTCCACACCGGCGGCGCAGGCTCCGATGCACCAGGCATCCACCTGCGCCG
>CAMCQY010000217.1 GCA_945877135.1 Candidatus Kuenenia stuttgartensis | reverse complement strand
TGGCTCAGGGCAGCCGCGTGACGATCCGACTGATCGTATCGGAGTGACCGATCTCCGCGCCGTCGACGATCACCCGCAGGCCGGGGCCGAGGCCGTAGCGGTCGCCGGTCTCATCCCACAGGATCGTCATCCGTCGCCCCTGGTACGTGATCCGATCGATGCCGAACCACCGCCAGTCCCGTGGCAGTGCCGGCTCCACCTCGACCGTCGTGTCGGGATGCACCTTGAGCCCGATAATGCTGGTGATGATCCGGTCGCAGGAGCCGGTGGCATCACCGGCCGGAGCCGCCCGCTGTGCCGACGCGAGGCCGCAGAGCGGCAGGTCGTGAAGCCACCGGGCCTCGGTCAGCAGGTCTCCAAACCCGGGCGGCAGTTCCCGAACGAAGGGGCCTTCGTCGGTGTGATGGACGTGCTTGCGCAGCGTCCACCAGCGGCGGTAATAGCCGCGTTCCATCTCCGCATCGGGGCACTCGAACCAAGGGACGTGGTGCCGCAGGAAGTTGGCCGCCTGGCTGTTGGGAATGGGCAGATCCTCGGTCTCATCGTCGGCCGCGTTGAACGCCCGGACCGCAGCCTGCAGCCGCGTGGGCCAGATCGGCGGCTCTGCCGCATCGACCTGCTCCTTCAGGCTCGCCGCACGCTCGACGACGATGGTTCGCAGGGTGTCGACGGCCTTCGTGAACCGCTCGAGCGAATCGGGGCCCATCTCCGTCAGGATTGGGCAGAGCCGCTCGGCTGTCTGATCGATCCGCGGCACCAACCGGTCGGCGGCGACGATAGGCAGGAGTTCCTCCACCCGCTCCCGATACCGGCGCCGCCATTCCACGCGATCGAGCACCGCCATGGCCACGAGCGCGGGCGGCGGCTCGAAGATACCCGAGCCGGCATCGGCGAAGATCTGGTCCATCCCGTGCGGCAGGAACCGCACCCGGTCCCCCGCGCCAGGGTCCACGTAGACACGGTAGTTGTTCTGGGCGGAGCAATAGCCGTCCCAGTGGTTCAGGAGTGCCTCGACGGCTGCGAAGGTAATGAACCACTCGATGTCGAGCCGCTCGTCGATCTGAGCTGCGCGGTCGGCGTCGTCGACGGTACGGCAGGCGTCCGCCAGCGCCGCCAGATCGTCGCCGGCGTCGCCCCTGTGCCCCTCGTCCCGCTTCAGGCCTTCGTCGATCTCCTGGTTGGGCTGGCCGTCGTACAGGTTGCCGTCCGCACGACGGAACGAACGTCGCAGGAAGTCTTCGTCGAACGATTCCTTGAGCACGTAAAGTCCGACGTCGCGGTCCGCGATCCAGACGCGGGCATGCGTCACCCGCGGTGCGGCGACGCCAGCCTTCCGAAACAGCTCCGAGCCGAGGAGTTCGCGAAGCAGCGACTCGTCCTGCACGGAGTTGTTCAGGTGAAACTTGTCGAGCCCGTGGAACCTGCGGCCGGGCGCGTGTTTGTCCATGTTGAGCGTCAGGGCCGGGCGATCGTCGAGGTCGCGCATGCTGCCGTAACCGCCCTTGATCTTGATCGCCACCCGCTCGTGGACGACGTCGCCGTTTTCCACGAGCGTGCAGGTCGTCCAGGTGGACGGCTCGCTCCGCAGCGACTCGGCGGCCTTCTCAGAGAGCCGGATCTGGAGCCGCGGCACCACGCTCTGGCCGAACAGGGCCTCCGCCGCGGCGTCGTGGCCGGCCTCGTCGGCCTTGGCCGGCGCACAGGCCGTCGCGATGGCGGCCATCAGTATGACCGCGGCGACGACAGCCGCCCGTCCGCGGTGCGGGCCGATCATGCTTCCGTCCTCGTCTGCCGCAGGTTGACCGACTGCACGCCTGCGACGTTGGCAAGGTCGCGGATGAGGGCCTGAGGCGCCGCATCAGGCGGCAGCAGGGTGCGGTAGACGATCCGCAGGGCCGTTCCCTTCTTCGCCGTGCTCCCGTGGATCGGCTCGGCGGTCACGCCATGGCGGGAGAGCACGTCCCTCATCTGCGGCTCCGCCGCGGCGTCGCTCGCCATTCGCACGGTCAGATCATACGTCCGCCGTGCGTTGCGCTGCGGCTCGCTCGACGCGTCCCGGAACAGCCAGGCGACGACGCCGGTGGCGACGACACCGCCGATGCAGACGAGCGACTGGCCGGCGCCGATGGCCATCCCGACGGCCACGGCGAAGATCACGAATGCCGTGTCCTTCGTGTCCCGCACCGCCGTGCGAAACCGCACGATCGACAGGGCGCCCACGAGGCTGAAGGCGAGCGCGACGTTGTCACCGATCACCTGCGTGACCATCGCAATGAGCACGCAGAGCAGCACGAGCGTGCCGGGAAACGACGCCGATTCACGCGAGACATCCCGCGTGCCGCGGTAGATCACCGATACAACGAGGCCAAACAGGGCTGCCATCGCGAGCCGGAGCGCGAGTACCCGCCAGTCGACTATCGGCTGGGTGAACGAGGCTGTCAGCCATTCGGGCATCAGCACGCACTCCTGCGTGAACGGACGGTACGGAGGCACTCGACTGGTGGGGCACGCGGCCTGACGATTGCCACGGAAGAATACTACACTCGCGTCAACCACTTCGTTGTCGGATGGCCAGCGGGTGGCGATATCCGCCGGTGCGGCCGCGCGACCCGACTGGCTGGACTCGTTCACCGCCGCACTCTTCGGCGCGACCGCGGCGGACACCTGACACGGGGCAGAACCTCCGAGTTGGGGAGGGAGGCTGCTTAGGCCCTCCCCAACCATGACGCTCATCACCACTCCTTTCCCCGCCACGCTCGTCGTTGAGACCTACCAGACCCATGCCGAGCGGCATGCGCTCCTGCGACTGACCGGCGACGTGCGGGGCTTGATGACGCTCGATTTCGGCTCTCGCGCAGCCGCCAATCGTGTTTCTCGAGCGATTCGGGTAAACCGAGGTCATCCGTTGGCTATCGACGGAGCAAAGAGACGGACGAGCAATCCCGATTTCGGCAGCAGGGGAACCGATACCCCTGCCACCCGTATCGTCAGCGGAATGTGCAACGCATTCAGCCCCTTGAGCACAGGCAAGACGGCCTTACTGTATTTCCGCAGTCGCCACCCTGAATAAAGGGTCGCGACATCAACCATTACCCCGGCTTCATCTGCAGTGATCACGACCGGGCGACCATCGAAAGTTCCCGTGAGTCGCCCGGCCAAGATCAGTTTGGGGACGTGCCTGTGTCCCGAGTACGAATCTTTATCGTCCCGTGCATAACCCATTCGGCATGCTCGGCTGACGGGCCCGTGCCGCTGGGGATCTTGATGTGCATGTTGTCGAATTCATACGTGATCTCGGCACCGCGACCCGTGAGGTTGTCGTAGAGGCCGATCAAGAGGTCTGGCCAGTTATTGGCATGAGCGTTGGACATGGAAAGTGCTCCGGGGGGTTCTCTCATGGGCAGCAGTATACGCATGTGAAGCGCGGAAAGACAAATCGTCCGGCATGGCGTGGTCTGCCGGCCGCGTCTCGGGATTCCTGCGCCGGCGCTGAACAAAACTCCTTGCAGCGTTTTTTTCAGCACGATCTTGCCGACACGAGCGTGTTCTTCGTCACATGCGATCTCCCAGACGGCAGCGGCTCGAGCGAGAAGTGCCCACCCTTTGCGTGGGTCGGCGGGATGCGTCGTTCGATGATTTCACCGAACCTGTCAATGACCTCGATGCCCGAGATCACGGCAACAGGCGGCGCGAGATC
>CAMCQY010000216.1 GCA_945877135.1 Candidatus Kuenenia stuttgartensis | reverse complement strand
GTGCCGGTGCCGGGCTTGGAGCAGCCACGGCTGGCACGGCAACGGCCGGTCGGCGAGGGCTCGCGTCCTGGCCGGGCAGCCCGCGAACTGCCGCAGGAGGTCGTGCAGGCCGTCTTTGATCACGTCCGTCGCATCGCCAAGGAGCGGGCAGGCGACCTCACGCTCGACACCAACATCGTCGAGCTGGGCCTCGATTCGCTCGAGCGGATGGAGATCGTGACAAGCCTCGAGGAGGCCTTCGGCGCCCGTTTCCCGGAACAGGTGCTCCCGCAGATCGAGACCTGCCGCGAGGTCAGCGAGGCGATCCTCGATCACATGCCGGTCAAGGATCAGTACCGCACTCAGGCTGGCGCAGCTGCGGTAGCAGCGCCGGCAACAGAGATCTCGGTCGATGCCTACGATATTGCTCAGTTTCCCGAGGTTCGTGCGCTGGAGCAGAACTTCGCGATGGTTCGCGAGGCGGGCCTCGAGAACCCTTACTTCAGCGTCCACGAGGGGCTCACCAACGACCGCACCGTGATTGGCGGTCGGGAAATGATCAGCTGGGCGACCTACAACTATCTCGGCATGTCGTGTGAGCCGGAGGTGGCCGCTGCCGCAAAGGCCGCGATCGACCGCTTCGGCACGAGCGTATCGGCCAGCCGGCTCGTCTCGGGTGAAAAGACGATCCATCAAGAGTTGGAGCGGGAGATCGCCCGCACCGTCGGCACGGAGGACGCGGTGACGTTCGTCGGCGGGCACGCCACCAACGAGACGGTGATCGGTCATGTCGTCGGCCCGGGCGACCTCGTCCTGCACGACAGTCTGGCCCACAACAGCCTCCTCCAGGGGGCCGTGCTCTCTGGTGCCCGGCGGCGTCCCTTCCCGCACAACGACTTCGACGCGGCCGAGAAGCTGCTGGCCCAGATGCGCGGGCAATACCGCCGGGTGCTGATCGTGATCGAGGGCATCTACAGCATGGACGGGGATTTCTCGGAGCTGCCGAAGTTCATCGCGCTGGCCAAGCGGCATCGGGCCCTTCTCATGGTGGACGAGGCCCATTCGATCGGCGTGATGGGGCCGCGGGGCCACGGCATCGGCGAGCACTTTGGCGTGAATCCCGCCGATGTTGACCTCTGGATGGGCACGCTCTCAAAAGCCCTTGGTAGCTGCGGCGGCTACATCGCCGGCTCGAAGACGCTCGTCCGCTGGCTGAAATACACCGTTCCTGGCTTCGTCTATTCGGTCGGCCTGCCGCCGGCCGCGGCCGGGGCCTCGCTCGGGGCGTTGCGGCTGCTGCAGCGGCAGCCCGAGCGGGTCGCGAAGCTCCATGCGAATGCGAGACTGTTCCTGCAACTGTCCCGCGAGGCAGGCCTCGACACAGGGCCATCGGGCGGCTCGGCCATCGTGCCGATCATCCTTGGCCACTCGATCAACAGTCTGCGGCTCTCACGGGCCCTCTTCGCGCGGGGCATCAGCGTGCAGCCGATCCTCTATCCGGCGGTCGAGGAACGGGCTGCCCGCCTGCGGTTCTTCATCACGTCGAGCCACACGCCGGACCAGATCCGGCGGACGGTCGCCGCGATGCAGGAGGAACTGGCCCGCATCGATCCGGCCTACGCCCGGTCGGCCCAGCGTCCGGTATCGGTGGCCTGACACGATTGGCCCCGGATTGAAGAAGCCCCCGGCGGAAGCCGGGGGACTCCTGGTGTGACCATCGTCCCGCGTGCCATGCCAACCCGAGAACGCCCAACGACCCGGTGTCCCCGGACTTCCGTCCGGGGCTTCTTGAAATCATCATCAGCGTTGGGCACGATGCGATTTTTTCGTGAAACTAGTAACGCACCTCGATGCCGAAGTCGAGGCCGTTGGTCAGCACGTATTCCTGGCCACCCGACACGGGGCCGACACTGTTGAATTCCGGATTGGGAACGTAGTAGGGATTGGGGACACCGTCGACGACTGGCAGGTTTTGGGGATTCGGCCCGGAAGTCTTCACCACCCAAGGGTTCGTCTGACTTGCCGGCTGAGAAGGATCTTGCGGCGCCGCGAACTTCACGGGCTTTTCCTTGGTGATATACCCGGTGTTCGTGGAGGCCCGGGCAATACTGCCCAGCCACATTCCCGTGTAACCGGCATGCAGGCGGATGGCCTCGCTCACCCGGAACTGCGTGCCAAACCGCCATTCACCGATCGGGGAGAACACAAACCGATGCTCTGCGGAGTTGGTCGCGTTGTTCTGTCCGACCCCATAGATCTGCAGAAAGAGTGGAGGGGCATTGAGCTGTGTGGGAGGGGTCGTCCCGCCCGCGGTCTGTGTTACCGACGGCGTGAACGTGGCCCGCAAGTAGTCAGCACCGAGCGAATTGGGGAAATTTGAGCCGCGGTAGATGTTGTTCTGCCAGTTGAATCCGGCCGTGAACTTGAACTCACTGGTGAACAGCCAGCGGCCCTGCTGCGACTCGAACTGAAGCGAGAACTCCGGCCCGACCATATTGTTGCTGGTGTAGGTCTCCCAGGCCCCTGTCTGCAGCGCCGTGCCAAGCCCCTGGCCGGTGAGTGAGTCGACGCCTGTGATGCCCAGCACATTGCCGGCCGGGCCGGTTCCAAAGTTCTCCTGGATATTACCTCCTCCGAGGAGTTGGCCTTGACCCAGGCCGCCACCGGTCGTGCCGCCACCGGTCGTGCCGCCGCCGGTCGTGCCGCCGCCGGTCGTGCCGCCGCCGGTCGTGCCGCCGCCTGTTGTGCCGCCGCCTGTTGTGCCGCCGCCGGTTGTGCCGCCGCCGGTCGTGCCGCCGGCTCCACCGCCGATATTGAAGGCGTATTGGTTGCTTTCATAGCCGAGCTTGTACCGCTCCGCGAACTGCATGAATCGCGGCCCCAGGCCGAAGCGTGCGGTCGTGCCGCTACCCCGCTTGCCGAGTTCACGGCGGATAATAGCTGCCGCTCCGACACTCTGGATCTCCACGCTGTTTTCCTGCGTGAGCTTCTGCGAGATGAGGTGGTCAGGCGGCGGGCTTTCCGAGGTGATCGTCGTGGTCACGAGCGATTGGTTGATGTTGCCGACGCCGCCGCCACCAGCACCACTACCACCGCCAGTCGCGTCCTGCGTGAATGTCTGGGTTGGGGATGAGGCAGCGAACTCAGAGTTGGTCTGGAAGCTCTGGTCTTGGGCCACGCTGAAGTAGCTGATGTTGACGCCGTTGTTGTCGTAGATCCAGCCACCCTCGTAGCGATTGCCCCAGCCCATTCGCGTCCGCATCCAGCTGGTGTTGAGGTCGAGTTGGAGGGGATCGGACCCGAACGTATAGAGACCGCCGATGATGCTGCCACTCCCGCTCGTTCCTGAGGCGGTGATGTTGGCGTTATTCAACTGCACGACCGTCTGCGGGGAGATCGGATTTGTGGGGATGATGTAATTGCCGTTCTGCGTCGTGCCCACCCCTGCCACGCGGGGCGGCGTGATGCCCCAGTAGAGACGGTCGTAGTTGAAGAAGAACCCCTCGCTCGGCTCGGGGTAGATCTCATACTCCTGCAGGTCCGGCGGGGCGAACAGCTGGAAGTCGTAAAAGTCTTGGCTGGGCAGCATGGGCATCCAGTCGCCGGCATGGACGGGCATGCCCGCCACGAGGCTGTGAGCCACTACGAGAACCAGAGCCACCAGACGCTTGAACCGCTGCTTCGTGACCATCGCTTTAGTGTCCTGGGGAGCAGGAGCCTGTTTTCCGCCGATGCGGATTGCTCCTTCGGTATCGGTC
>CAMCQY010000215.1 GCA_945877135.1 Candidatus Kuenenia stuttgartensis | reverse complement strand
TCTGACGGCGTGGTATCGCGGCCACCGCCTGGTCGTCGGCCTCCCGGTGGCGGCGGCGGCGGCGTCACGGACGACCGAATGGGAGGCTCAGCCCCCGGTCGCGCCCCGGGTGACGGTTCGCGGGGATCTCGCCCAGGCACAGGCGGTGGCGATCGTCTTTGACTGTTCCGGCAGCATGGGGCAGCGGTTGGCCGACGGGCGGACCCGGCTCGATGCCGGCCGGGCCGCGGTCGCCGAACTGCTCGACACCATCGCCAAGTCGGGCCGGTGGGACGTGTCGCTCTGGCTGTATGGTCACCGCACCCGGTGGTCGCGGGACAAGGACGGCAAGTATGTCGCCGGACTCACGCCCGCCGGCGTGGCCGCCAAGGCGGCCGCGGGCCGCGATGGCCAGCCTTTTGCGCTCGTGCCCGGCGACGACGTGGAGCAGGTGCTGCCGATGCAGCCGCTCACGCCGGCCGTGGTCGAACGGATCGGCATGACGCTCTCACCGCTCGAACCGGGCGGCGAGACGCCCCTCTATCTGGCGATCTCGGAGGCGTTGAAGACCGATTTCGACGGTGGTCGCACCGACGTGCCCGGACACGTGCTCGTGGTGACCGATGGCGCGAACGACCAGACCGGCGGCCGCTACGTGACCGCCTCGGCGGTGGAAGACCAGCTCGCGCGGAAGAACGGCCGACGTCGCGTTCCCCTCAGAATTGACGTGGTGGGCTTTGGTTATGCTGCGAATGCAAGGGACCGCGCGTCGCGCATGGACGACGTGCGGAATCTCGCCACCGGCTCCGGGGGCCGTTTCTACGAGGCCGCCAACGCCGAATCGCTGGCCAAGTCACTCCGCGAATCGATGCGAGTCATCCGCTGGCAGGTGCGGGGTCCGAACGCGCCTCGGGAGACCGCCGGTCTCGGTGCGTCGCTGACGCTGCCACCGTCGCTCGCCGGTCGGCCGCAGGCCTACGAGGCGGTGCTCGAGTCTGGAGCGAATCCGCCACGGCGCGGCTTTGAAACGGAGGGCGGCGAGGCGATCGATCTCTTCGTCGGTGGTGGCGGCAGGAGCCTCGAATTCCGCCGGTACGATGGCGGCACGGAGCAGGGACTGCGCGATAGCCGCACGAACCTCTTCGCCCCATCCGATCCGCAGCGGTTGTTCTTCGTTGGCGGGCATCTGGCCTCGCGGTTCGGCGACTCAGTTCGCTTTCCGCTGTCCATCCAGAATGCGAACGCGGCCGAGTTCTCGCCGCGACCAGTCGAAAGCTGGGTTGAGGTGGCGCCCCGCTCCAGCGATGGCGCGATCGGTGCCCCGTTCGTCTTCTACGACCTCTCGTTTCAGCCCAATCGACCGGTGCCGGTGCTCGATCTCGTGGCGGCCAACTGGCCCAGATCGGCCGACCGGGCCGAAATCCGCGGCTGGTTCCGGTTCACAAATACACCGCCCGACATCGCCGTGCCGCTCGCCGACCTGACGCCCGGCGTGGAGCGGCGATTGGAGCTTGCGGGCCTGCCGGGGTCCGAGATCCGGGTGAGCCTGGCGCCGGCCGAGGCTGCCGACCATGTGCAGCTCTCCGTGCTGGAGAGCCATCCGGCCACGATGGCGGACAAGCTGCCCTGCGTGCGGGTCTGCGTGACTCCCGGCTGCCTGCGGGCGGTGCACGTCGTCGAGCCGGAGACAGGCCGGGTGCGGCACGAATTCACGGTGCGTGTGGAGGGTGGCCGCATGCCGCAGGATGTGCAGCTCCTGATCACCGACAAACAGCGTGTGCTGAATGGGGCGGTGAGCGTGACAGCAGCGGGTGGTCTGCCGCTGGCCGTGCCGGTGCCGGCGGAGTGAGGCCCCCACCTCCTCCCGTTTCGGCATACACTGGCCGCCATGGATTTCCCAGCCCCCGACCCCGAATGCCCTTCTCCGACACGCGATGAACGTGTCACGTCGGCCAGCACCGCGGCGGTCGTCGCCCTGGCCGTGCTCGCCTTCGGCGCTGCGGCCACGATCATGGGGCCGGTGCTCCAGCCCTTTCTTGTGGCGCTGTTTCTCTTCTACGCTACGCAGTTCGGCGCGAAGTCGCTGGCCAGGCTCGGAATGCAGCCATGGTCCGCCTACCCCGCGCTGATCGGTCTGACGCTCATCTTCTCGATCCTCACCGCCCAGTTCGTCTACCGCGAGGCCGACGTCTTTCGCAACACATGGCCGCGATACGAGGATCGGATCACAGGCTACCTCTCCGCATGGTGGCCCACCGTTGCCACCCGATCACCGCCGGCAAAAGCCGCCGCAGTGGAGAGCGACGGATCTCCGGCACGGCCACGCGCTCAGCCCGGCACAACTCCGCACGCTGCCGACGCCGCGCAGGCGGCTGCGGTTCAGTCAGACGACACGCCCGCGGCTGACATCGAGCCACTCCCGGAGCAGACCAAGGATCTGCTGGCGACCACTCCCGTCGCCGTCGAGAAACCGGAGACGGCCGAAGCGGGCAAGGCCGACCACGTTGCTGACGATCACGCTGATGCCAAAGGCACGCAGAACGCAGCCACGCCGGTGCGGACACGCAAGACCGTGGTCCGGCCCGTCCGCACGACGCTCACCGAAGTTTTTCGGATCAGCTCGCAGGACGTCCTGGACTATGTCTTTTCGCATGGGCTCCATGTCGCGGAGCTTTTCGTGGTGGTTTTCTGCTACCTCGTCTTCCTGTTCCTCGGCAGTCGCAAGCTGAAAGCCCGCGTGCTTCGCGCTTTCCCGGGCGAGCGTGGATCGCGGCTGGTGGCCATCGGCGAGGGCATCACTGAATCGATGGAGCGGTTCATGGTGGTGAAGACCGCGGCGGGGGTGGGGATGGCGGTCTCGGCCGGCATGATCATGTACCTGTTCGGCCTCGACCACTGGATGCTCTGGGCGTTTCTGTTTTTCGCCGCCAATTACATCACCTATATCGGCAGCATGGCGGCCTGCATTCCACCGCTCGTGATGGCCTACCTCGACCTCGACCATGCGGCGATGGCGACGCTCCTCTCCGCGTTGATCGTGCTCAACCGCGTCTTTTGGATCGACTTCTTCGAACTGCGGATGTCTGGCAAACAGCTCAATCTCGATCCGACGCTGCTCTTCCTGTGGCTCTCCTACTGGGGCTGGGCCTGGGGAATTCTCGGACTGATTCTCGCCTATCCCATGATGGCCGCGCTGCGGATCACGCTCGAGCATCTCGGCGGCCTGCAGGGCTGGGCCCTGCTGCTCAGCGACGAGTAGGGCGTCGCCGGACCGTAACACCACACCGACGTTAGGCGAGGATCCGCAGCATGCGGCGAAGCGGCTCAGCCGCGCCCCAGAGCAGCTGGTCGCCGATCGTGAAGGCGCCGACATACTCGGGGCCCATCGCCAGCGTTCGCACGCGGCCCACGGGGATCGTCAGCGTGCCGGTCACGGCCACGGGCGTGAGTTCGCGGAGCGTGGCCTCGCGGGTGTTGGGCACGAGCCTCACCCAATCGTTGTCGGCGGCGATCATCGCCTCGATGTCGGCCACGGGCACGGCCTTCTTCAGCTTGAAGGTGAGGGCCTGGCTGTGGCACCGCATCGCCCCGACCCGCACACAGAAGCCATCCACCGGCACGGCCGGCGTGCCAAAGTCTTCCCCCTGCCCCAGGATCTTGTTGGTCTCGGCCATCCCCTTCCACTCTTCCTTCGACATGCCGTTGCCCAGATCCTTGTCGATCCAGGGAATCAGCGAGCCGCCGAGGGGAACGCCGAAGTGGGCGGTCTCGGCGGCGGTGAGGCTCCGCTGC
>CAMCQY010000214.1 GCA_945877135.1 Candidatus Kuenenia stuttgartensis | reverse complement strand
CTCGCCGAGATTCTCGCCGAAATGGATGAGATTGCCGGGTGAATCATTTCGGAGGGAGTACGTTCAAAACTCGCCCCCACAGGGAGTCGTGACGTTGTCCCCATTTTTTGATCCATCCGGGATGTTAGGGTTTTGAACCTTGGCATCACTTAAAAAGGGTGGGGTTTTTGGAGGGAAAGAAGCTTTTCACAGAAGAGCAGATTGCGTTCCCTCTGGGGCAGGCTGAGTCGGGCACTTCGGTGGCCGAGATCATTCGCGAGCTCGGGATCGGATCAGCGAGAAGATGATTTACGGAAGGGAGACGGTCTGGCCATCCGCGCGGCGGGCGAGGTTGTTCCAGACCGTCGCTTCGATCAGTTCGCTGATGAAGTGCACTGATCCGTCGGCCATGCAGAGGTTGAGCCCGCCCGGATGGAGGCTGACGGGCATGTTGTTGGAGTACCACAGCGTCGTCGGATTGTTTGGCGTGCGCCAGAGCCACGTGCCTTGCTGACGGTTCGTGCCGGCGACGACGCGGTTGACCTGAGAGAAGCCGCTGCTGCCCATGACAGCGCTTCTGGGCTCATAGCCCTGCCGCTCGCACACCATGATCGTTTTTGTCGTCCCGTCCTGCACGTGCGACGCTCGACAGCCTGAGTTGGCCCAGAACATGCCATCCGGCTTTGCTGATTCCGCGAGCGGCGTTACGCCGTTGGGGCCCGTGCTCAGGAGTGAGCAGTTGGTGCCGTTGGTGCCGGTGGAGCCGGAGTAGTGAAAGCTCTGGCCACCCGGCCCGGAGGTCGTCTGCGCCGGATTTGTCGGGCACTTGACGAAAGCAAAGTAGCCATAGAGGGGGCTGTTGCTTGGCGGCTGCGATGCCAAGTCGAGCCGGTCATACACGGTCTGCAGATCGACGTAGGGAAACAAGGCCGACATGAAAGAGAGCGACGTCGTCTCCTGCCGATTCGGGCTCGGTGAATTGCAGGCGATCGTGCCGCTGATAAGCGTGTGCTGCTGGATCGGCGGAAATGCACCTCTTGATGAGTGATACGACTGGCACGCCAGGCCGATGTCGCGGATCTTCGCCTGACACGTGCTCCTGCGGGCCGACTCCCGCGCCACCTGCACGGTTGGAATGAGCAGCGCGATCAGCAGGCCGATGATCGCGATGACAGCGAGCAGTTCGATCAGCGTCAGGCCGCGGCGGCCGACAGGTTTGGCCATTACGGCACCTCATTTTCGCAGTTGAAGTCGAGCGCGTTCGTCCCCACGGGCCGCACCTCCGCGCAGAGTGGCGATGTCGCCGCGGCCTGGAACCGCGGCGGAATCGACCCGCCAGCGTTCGGCACGGCCAGGAACACTTTGTGGTGCCCGACGACCGCGCCGCGTCGGCCGCCGGGGCCGATCAAAACGTACGTTCCCCCAGCCTGGATCGCGCCGACCGATATCGGTCCCCTCGTGCCGCGGGCTACGTCAGGCATGAAAGTGATCTCCGCCTCGCCAGCGGCCAGCGGTCTGCCGGCCACCGTCACCCTGCCTTCGACGGCCGCAAACGTAATCGGATCCCGTCGCCCGCAGCCGGCTGTTGCGAGTACGACGGCAATGGTCAGCCAGACAAGGACGGCTTTGACCCGAGCCAAAGCCCCCGCCGCGGCTGATATCCTCTGCATGCCCACATCGCCCCCCGTCTTACGCCATGATGCCCGGCAGCGTCCCCGTGCTGTCGCCGTGCGAATCGGCCCGCACTCCGCTGCTTTGCAGGAGCGTGAGCCAGAGGTTCGCCAGCGGCGTTTTGTCGGGGCAGACCAGATGTTCGCCCAGTCGGATGCCGGCTCCGCCGCCGGCGACGATCGTGGGACAGTTGTCGAGGTAGTGAATCGTGCGGATGTTGCTGCCGTAGACCACGCAGGTGTGGTCGAGCAGCGTCGAGCCGTCGGGTTCCCGTGCGGCGGCGAGCCTGTCGAGCAGTCCGGCCAGGAGTTCGCTCTGGGCGAGATCCCGTTTCTGCGAGGCCTCCATCCGCTCTCCAGGCGTGTAGTGACTCATGTCGTGGGGCGCGATCTTGAGGTCGAGGCTCGAGAGCAGACGAGCGACCGGCTGGCGGTAGGTCACGACCCGGGTGGCATCGGTCTGCAGGGCCGCGACGATGAGGGCATACATCGCCTGGACTTCGGCGCGGCCTACGAGCCCTCCGGCCGGCTCGTCGAGCGGGGGCTTCGCCTTCGGCACGTTGAGCCATTGCTCCTCCTTGGCCAGCCGTATCTCGATGTCGCGAAGGCCTTCGAGATATTCGTCGAGTTTGCGGGCATCCGCTTGCGAGAGACCGCGGCCCACCCGGCGGGCGTCTTCCCGTACGGTGTCGAGCACACTACGGCGGCCGGCGATCGCGGCACGGCGAGCCTCCAGCGGCATGCCATCGGCGGAGAAGAGCCGGTGAAACACGGTCGTCGGGCTGTCGATCCCGGCGACGGGCTTTCCGTGCTGATCCCAGGCGAGTGAGAGGCCGGGGCCATGGCCCGATTCACCGGCATCGGCCGCGGTCAGTTGCAGCGATGGATAGCGGGTCGCCGTGCCGAACTGTGCGGCCGCCACCTGATCGACCGATACGCTATTGTGAAACGCCTGCCCGGGCTCGGCGAACTGGTTGGCGCTCGTGAGCCAAAACGTGCTGCCGGCGTGAGCGCCCGTGCTGAACTTGTTGCTGAGGCCCTGGATCACCGTGAAGCGGTCTTTGTGCCGCGCGAGCGGTGCGAGGCCCGCGGGCAGGTCGTAGGCCCGGCCGACCTGACTCCGATCGGGAAACCAGGTTTCGCTCGTGACGCCCCAGCCGAAGCCGAGGAAGATCATCCGCTTCGGGGGCGCGGCGAGGGCCGCCGAAGCCGCACGGCCGGCTGCCGACTCGAATGCAGGAAGGGCGATGCAGGTGCCGGCCGCCGTCAGAAACTGCCTTCGCGAGGGATGCCGAAACGATGCCGACTCGAGATGATTCATGACTCGCCTCACTTGCTGCGGAACTGGGGGCTCTTCACGAGCGCGTGGATGAACGTTCTCGTCTCATAGCCATCGGCGGCGGCCGTAACGATCTCGTCGATGAGTTGCTCGTCGCTGAAGCCGCACGGCCGGCCGAGCGCATACTCGACGAGTGCCTTCGTAAATCCGCGAGCAAAAGCCCCCTCCTTCGTCGCGAGAATCGCCCTCAGTTCGGCGAGCGACGCGAAGGCCGGACCACCAAAGAAGGACCCCGACGCATCGACCGGCGGGCCGCTCTCGGCGGTCGCCCCTGGCGCGTCGGTGTCGATCTCCCGCCAGCGACCGACGGCATCGAAGTTCTCGAGGCCAAACCCGATCGGATCGATCCGCCGATGGCATTGCAGGCACTGGGGCTCCGTGCGATGCAGGGCGAGTCGCTCGCGGCTGTCCAGCGGCTGGCCGTCGAGCCGGGAGATCTGCGGCACATTTGGCGGTGCCGGTGGCGATGGGTCGTCGAGCAGCTTGTCGAGCACCCACGTGCCACGAACGATAGGATTCGTCCGCTCGCCGTCGCTCCCCATCGCGAGCACGGCTGCCATGCCGACCAGCCCACCCCGCGGGGAGTCGCTGGGAAGCCGCACCGGCCGGAAGCCATCCCCGTGTACACCGGCGAGGCGATAGTGCGACGCCAGCAGTCCGTTCACGATCACGGTGTCGCTCGTGAGCAGCCGACCGAGGCTGCCGTTGGTGCGAAGGAGATACGCAAAAGTCTCGTACACCTCGCGCCGGGCTGCGTCCTTCATGCTCTCGTCGAAGCCGCGATACTT
>CAMCQY010000213.1 GCA_945877135.1 Candidatus Kuenenia stuttgartensis | reverse complement strand
CCATCCAAGCCCGCAGCCATCCAAGCCCGCAGCGCGAGCAAGGGGATGCGGGCTGCCTGCCAGCAACGCGTTACGGATTCCTCTCGCTGGCGCTTCGGGCTTGGATGGAAAACCAATCGGGCTATTACGGCCGGGCAGGTGGAGCGGGTGCCGTTGGAGGCACGCCGTGTGCGGTCTGGCGGTCCATCGAGCAGTCCGCATCGGGTGGCGCGGCCGCGCCCGTCTGCTCGACGGGATGCGTGAAGAGATACCGCCAGACAGGCTCGTGAACCATTGCCCCTGCGGCGTTCTTCACGGACGAGCCCCCGGGCACCACGGTCGTGTGGGCCCGGCCCGGATTGTTGTCGACGTCGGCCGTGGTGATGAGCCGACGCGTGTTGCCGTAGGGAAACGGCACTTCATCCACATTTACTACCGGTCCAAACTCATTGAGCCTGAGCAGCTGCCAGGAGCGGCAGTAGTGGTCGGCGGTCCAGCCGCTGTCGAGCACGTGGCTGAAGCCGAAGAAGCGGTTCGCCGGCGTTGCCGACGGCATTCCCTGCCAGGTCTCCGTGTTGTCGCGGGGGCCTGAGAGCATCACAACGCGATCGACGGGCTGGTGAACGGCGAACCGCGCCGCCGTGGTAGCGCCGTGCGAGATGCCGGCCATGCAGACCGTCTCCCAGCGGACTTCCCTCCGATCCTCGGTGAGGAACTGTCCCCACCGGCCCTCTGGATGCTCGCGGTCGAGCCAGAGGAGGAACTGTCGCGCCCGCTCCGCCATGCCGTCGGGCTTCGGGATATCGACGAGCGGGCTCGCATCCTCGCCGGTCGATGCCTCCAGCCGGATGCGGCCGAGCACGTCGCCGGAATCGCGGACCTCGGGCTTGAGACCGCCGAACCATCGGTTCGCATAGTGCACCTGGATGCCGTGCAGGCCGTAGGAGGAGATCCGTTCGAAGAGCGGCTGGCTGTGGTCCATCAGCCAGATCACGAGCTTTCCCTGTGGTGGCACGCGTGTGTCGACCACGGCGTGCTGGAGGTCCATCGGCTTGCCCTTGTCGTCGTTGAAGATGAAGCCGATTTCGGGATGTTCCTTCGCGAGCGGATCGATCTGGCTGGCACGCGCCGAGAGATCGTGTCGCTTGCCCGGAGCAGCGTCGTCCCGCCGTGGTCGCGTGCCGAGCTTATCCCTGAGTTGCGCGGCGATCAATGTGGCCATCTCCGCGGAGGCCTCCGGCTTAAAGTGAATCAGGTCGCCGGAGATGAATTCCTCGATCCGCGGCTGGATCAGGCCATAGATGTCGACCACCCGCACGTCGAGTTCGCGCATCGTGCGTTCGGCCGCCGCGTTGAATGCCTGGCAGTTGCTGAGGTAGTAGGGGAAGTGTGCGATCACGCCGTCGGCCTTCGTCGCGGTCGACGTGGCGAACACCGGAACGGCGCCGGCCTTGCGGATGAGGGCCACCACATCCCGCAGTCGCGCGGCGTAGGCATCAGCCTCGGTCTTCACGTGTGCCGGGTCGGCCTCCGTGAGTTTTTTCCCCTTGAGGTAGTTCGGGGCGTTCACCCAGGCAAACTCGTGGATGCCCATGTTGAAATGCACGATGTCGAAGGGGCCTCGCTCGGCCAGGAACGTGGCGAGGCCGCCCTCTCTGAGGGCCGCGGGCGATGTGTAGAACCGGTATGCCGCCTTCCCCTGACCGGTAAACGCAGTTTCGCCAAGGACTGTGCCCTGGCCGTCGAGCCGCTGCCGGACTCCCGGAAAATAGCCGCCGGAGATCGAGTCGCCGAGCAGGAGGATCCGCGGCAGTCGCGGGTCTTCGATCATGACGGTGCGGACGTCATACGCATGCGGCTTGTCGCCCGGGCTCACCACCTCGCTCGAGAGCTCGTAGAACCGGTCGGTCCGAAAGGGTGCGGCGGGGTTGCCGGCGGAGTCGACGAGGGTCGCGCCGTGCGAGGGGAGGTCTTCGTAGGCATACCGCGCGGCCTGCGGCGACTTGATGCCGGGGGCCGACAGCACGATCGTGTCGCCGCTCATCTCCGCGTTGGCCCACACCCATCGAAACGGCGACGCGGCGATCGCGAAGCCTGCGAGAGACTTTTCGTTCTTTGCCAATCCACCATTGCGACACTTCATCCGCAGGCGAATCGTGTCGCCAACGGTCTCCGCGCTGGCCAGCTCCGGGCCAACGATCGCATCGGGTGTGTTCTTGTAGATCGCGGAGAGGATCGTCCGAGCGATCCGCGGCGCTACCACTGCCGGCTGTGGATCGGCACCGAGATCGATCGTGGTGACGAGCGGCGCGGAGGCTTTTGCCGCGGCCCTGCCCTGGGCGTCGCGCATCTCGGCTACGAGTCTGCCATCCACACCGCCTGGCAGATTGGAGCGGTGGGGCCGCAGCTGGACGATCACGAACGGGAGTGTTGGCATGTCGAACGCCTTGCGCCACGCTGCGATCAGCGTCGAAAGGAGCGTGCCCTGTTGAATCGCGCGGCCGAGGCTCGCCTTGTCGTCTCCGCCATCCCAGACGACGCCGCGGACCGCCATGCGGACGAGTGGCGCGACGGCCGCGTTCCAGACGCCCGACGGCTCCTGTCGGGCATGCTGCTCCGGTTTGTCGGTCGGCAGCGGCTTGGGGGGCGGATTGAGTGGCAGCTTCTGGCTGTAATCCATCCAGGCCTTGAGCCGCTCTTCGTAGGTCGCGGCCGTCTGCAGCTTCCAGGCATCGCTTGCGTAGTAGTCGAGGATCGGCGCAGCCGCGGGCGTCGCTACAAGAGTCTCCCGGCTCATCCATGATTCGACAGGCAGCCCGGCCGCGATCGTGACGATGCCGATCGGCACTGCCAGGTCGCGGTGCAACTCCTGGCCGAGGCAGACAGCCAGTCCCGGCAGTCGATTGAGATTCTGGCTGCCGACGACGGCCCAGGTCGCCTTCGTGTCAGACTCCACCTGCCGTGACGTGGCCTCACCGATCGCGAAGATCCTCACCTGCGGCAGGCCGGCGTCAGGCAGCTTGATATCGCCCGTGGCCGGTCGGTTGATCTCGGCCCCGCCAGCGTAGATCCAGACGTCGCCAACAAGTACGTTCTTCAGTGTGGTCGCCGCGGTGCCGCGAATGACAAGGTCCCTGGGCTCGCCGCTGGCGGCCACGGGGTCGAGCCGCACGAGCCAGGAGCCATCCGTCTCGGGCACGCACGACTTCACCTGGTTGGCAAACTCGACGGTCACCTTCGTTTCAGCGGTGGACGTGCCCCAGACTGCCAGCGGCGCATCTCGCTGCAGGACGACATTGTCTGAGAACACCCGTGACGGCGTGATCTCGGCAGAGGCGGGACGAGCCGCGGCCGCGAGCAGGCAGCCGATGAGGAGCCCGTGGCCACTCAGGAATCGCAGATTGAAAGGTCTCATCCGGCGGTGCATCTCCGCGTGGAAAAAGGTTTGCGTCACGGCTTGCTTGGCTGCTTGGGAAACTTTGGCTCAATTCCGAGCGCCCGACAGTCGGCGTCGACCTCGTCGCTCCACGCCTGGTAGAGCCGCTTGATCTCGGAGAGCTTGTCCGGGTGCGTCGTGGCGAGATCGTTCTTTTCTGCGATATCGTCGGCGACGTGAAAGAGCATGTCGCGGCCGGGCGTCTGACGAGGGCCGGCCTTCGCATCGCCTTCGGTCGAATGGACGAACTTCCAGTCGCCCACACGGGCCGCGTGGTTGCCACTCATCGTGCGGCTCCGCCAAAAGAGCGTCTCGTGGGGCCGCCCTTTGGTTTGGCCGGCGAGATAGGGCCTGAGGTTCACCCCATCCATCCCCGCCAATTCAGCGCCCGCCGCCCCCAGCGCCGTGGCCGAGATGTCGAACGACATCACCGGGGCGGCGCAGATGCTTTCAGGCGAGGTCACGCCTGGCCAACGGACGATTAACGGCACTCGGATGCCACCTT
>CAMCQY010000212.1 GCA_945877135.1 Candidatus Kuenenia stuttgartensis | reverse complement strand
ACGACGACTGCGGCAAAGACTTCGCCCCGGCCGGCGTCGAAGGCGACGGTCACCGGCGCGTCGTGCCGCCCGAGTGCGCTCGCGGTGCCGCGTGCGATCGCCTCGCATGATGACACCCCCACGAGCCGGCTGCCGGTGGCCCAGCAGAGGGACTTGGCCGTGGTCACCCCAACCCGCAGGCCGGTGAACGAGCCCGGCCCACGAACCACGGCCACCAGTTCGACGGCGGCGGTTTTCCAGCCGAGTTCGGCCGCGACCTTCTCGATGGCCGCCGCCAGCAGCCGGGCATGTTCGCCCGCGGTGGGAAGCGTTCGGCCGGCGATTCGATCTCCATCGATCGCGGCGACCGATCCCGTCGCGAGGCTGGTGTCGATGACGATCGTTTTCATGGGCTGGTTCATCGGCTGGTTCATCGGCCAACGCCTGACAATGCCGCGGTGCCAGAACGACGGCGTGGCTTGACCATGGGGTGGGCCGTTCGTAGGCTCCACTGTATCTGAATCGTGCGGCAGGGCTCGGCTAGCAGGTGTGATTCCAGTGAAACGGGCCATCATCAGCGACGTCCACGGCAATCAGGAGGCGCTCCACGCGGTCCTCGAGGATATCGACCGGCAGCAGGTGGATGCCATCTACTGCCTCGGCGATGTGGTCGGCTACGGTCCAAATCCCTGCGAGTGTGTGAAACTCGTCCGCGAACGCTGCAGCATGGTGTTGCTGGGCAACCACGATCAGGGCGCGCTGTTTGACCCGGATGGGTTCAACGTAGGGGCCGAGAAGGCGATCCGCTGGACCCGCGCCCAACTCGAGCAGCACGATCGGCTGCCGAGGAATGCAGGCGATCCCCTCACCGACTTCCTCGGCGAACTGCCGCGGACGCACACCGAAGGGGATCTGCTGTTCGTTCATGGTTCAGCCCGGCGCCCGCTTGACGAATATGTTTTTCCCGAAGACATCTACAACCCGCTCAAGATGGAGCACATCTTCGAGCTGTTTGGGAAATACTGTTTCCAGGGGCACACGCACATCCCCGGCATCTTCACGACGGCGCCCGATTTCATTTCGCCGGCAATGCCGAAGTCCGGACCGACTCAGGAGCAGCGACTGCCCCTTCCTGCCGGCAAGGCCATGGTGAATTGCGGCAGCGTCGGGCAGCCGCGGGACGGGGATCCCCGCGCCTGCTACTTGATTCTGGAGGATGAATCGGTTCGATACCGTCGGGTCGAGTATCCGTGGGATGTCACCTGCCGGAAAATTCACGCGATCCCAGATCTCGACAATTTTCTCGGAGATCGACTGACGCAGGGCAGATAGCCAGCGACGGAACCGATATACTCGGGAAAACCCCGCGCAGTCAGGCCAACTCGAGGCCTGGGCAGATCGTGGGTTCATCCGGAGTCATTCGTGGAACGTCGCTACGCCCAGTTCATAGCCATTTCGCTGGCCATCGTGCTCGCCGGTCAGTTGCTGCAACTCTGGCTCTTCCCCAAGCCGGTCCGCGACCGGCAGGCCGCCGAGATTGGTGAGGCCGCCGCTCTGAACCCGGCGGAAAATGCCGGCGACGGAGCTGCAAAGTCAGCCGCCGCCGCGGACGTGGCGGATCGTGACGCGGATCTCCTGCCAGCGATGGGTGAGGAAGGGGCCGTTGCGAAGCGGCAGCATTACACGCTCGGCTCGCTCGACCCGAACGGTCCGGCAGGCATGCTTGTCACGCTCACCAGTCGCGGTGCGGCCGTGGAACGGATCGAACTGGCCAGCGAAAGCTTCCACGATCAGGACGATCGCTCCGGCTACATCGGCCACTTGGCACTCACGGCGGTCGAGGCGGTCGATGGTGGCTGCCGCATCGGTGTCGTGGGCCCCGGCACGCCTGCCGAACGGGCAGACCTTCGCCCCGGCGACATCATCACGCAGGTCGGCAGTACCGCCACGCCCAACCCCCGCGTGCTGCATGACGCGCTCTCCGCCACCCAACCCAGAAACTCCGTGGCCGTTGCGATCCGCCGCGACGGGCAGACGATCACCCGCGACGTCGCGCTCGAGCGACGGCCGCTGGAGGTGGTGCGGCCCGAGTATCGCACGCAGCCCGTCGTCGATGCCGAGGCCGAGCCGTGTGATCCGTTGTCTTTCCGGCTGTCGCTCGAAACCCGCGACGGCGGCAAGAGGGCTGAGCCCTTGCTCGAGATCCCTGGACAAGAACTCGCCGATCGCGATTGGCAGGCCGAGGCCGCCGCCGATGGCAGCATGGTGCGGTTTACCCGCCGCCTGCCGGGCGGGCTGACGGTTGCCAAGGAATACCGGCTCGTGGCATCTCCTCCCGACGACGGCGGCCGCGTCGGCGGAGCGAATGGCCCGGCCCAGCGGCTTGAACTCGTCGTCGAACTGACCGGTGGCGAACGGCCGACCCGCGTGGCCTATGCCCTCGACGGTCCCACCGGACTGCCGACGGAGGGCTGGTGGTATGCCGCGCGAATCGCCCGCGACTGGGGCACGCTCGCGGTCCGCGATGTGGCCATGCGGTTTGCCGGAGAGCAGAGCACGCTGGTGAGCGGCCTCAAAATGGCCGACGGTGCACTCGACCATCCGGCTTCAGCCGTCCGCGACGGCAAGCCGCTGTCATTCGCCGGAGTCGATTCCCTCTACTTCGCTTCGGCGTTGATTCCCGCCACCTCCGGTGCGGATGTTCCGGCCCTTGATGAGGTGCGGCCGCTCGTGGTGGGAGACATCCCGGCCGCGGCCCGCCGCAAACTCGTGGACGTCACCAGCCGCCTCGTCTCGAAAGAGCTGTCGGTCGATCCGGGGACGACGGTAGCCCACCGCTACGAAATCTTCGCCGGTCCCAAGAAGCCCGAACTCCTGGCGCGGTATGGCGCGAAGGCCGCGGGGATGGACGACCTCGTTTACTACGGCTGGTTCGGCTGGGTGGCCCGCCCGATGATCGCCGTACTCCACGCGCTCCATGCCGTGATCGGCAATTATGGT
Organism: Candidatus Kuenenia stuttgartensis; assembly: GCA_945877135.1. GTDB lineage: Bacteria > Planctomycetota > Planctomycetia > Pirellulales > UBA1268 > CAMCQY01. The sequence goes on along the minus strand of CAMCQY010000212.1, from coordinate 941 downwards.
GTGGCGATCCTGCTGCTGACCGTGCTCGTCCGCGGAGCGATGTTTCCTGTCAGTCGGAAGCAGGCGCTCTCGTCGCAGAAGATGCAGGTGCTGCAGCCTGAGATGAAGGCGATCGCCGAGAAGTACAAGAACGAGCCGGAGAAGCGGACGAAGGCGACCCAGGAACTCTGGCGGAAGCACGATTACAACCCGATGGGCGGCTGTCTGCTCGTCTTTATCCAGATCCCGATCTTCATGGGGCTCTACCGGTCGCTGGCCACCGACATCGAACTGCGGCAGGCGCCCCTCTTCAGTTCGGCGATGCGCTGGTGCTCGAACCTCGCGGCCCCCGACATGTTCTACGACTGGTCGAAGATTCTGCCACCGTTCCTGTCGGCCCCAGAGGCCTGGCTCGGGCCCTTCCTCAACCTCTTTCCATTGGTGACGATCGGGCTGTTCCTCTGGCAGCAGCAGCTCTTCATGCCGCCGGCAGTGGACGAGCAGTCGAAGGTGCAGCAGCAGGTGATGAAGTACATGATGTTCTTCATGGCACTGATGTTCTTCAAGGTGCCATGCGGGCTCTGCCTCTACTTCATCGCGTCCACGCTGTGGGGCATTGCGGAACGTCTCTGGCTGCCGCACACGCTGCCTGCCACGGCAGCGGCCGGCATGGCCTCGGGCGGCGGAGCGAGCAGCAACGGCAACGGCCGGGTGATCAACGTCCCGTTCGCCAAGCTTGGCAACAAGGAACCGGCCGTGCCGGCGAGCGACGCAGCCCGGCAGAAGCGGCAGTCGCGGAAGAAGCAACGCTGATCACCCTCGTGAAAACGCGGCAGCTGATCTCCACCCATGATTCTTTCCGTCGGCATCATCGCGTTGTGTGCCCTGTTTGTGCTCTGGCATGAGCCGTGGTTCACGCGGCGGCTGCAGCCGGGGGAGGCGGCCGCGCTCTTGGGCGGGAC
>CAMCQY010000211.1 GCA_945877135.1 Candidatus Kuenenia stuttgartensis | reverse complement strand
TCAGCCTCGGCCGCCGGCGTCAGTTCTTCAGCCTCCAGACGCCCAAGGACGAAGGTATCGATCCAGTTGATCGGCCAGTCGGTCCGACGGATCGGTGGCGGGGCATGCGGCCGGGGGGCGACGTAGGCCCAGTGTGGTGAGTAGGGGGCGCCGGCCGCGATCCACTTGGCCAGCGTCTCTTTCTGGGCGGCCGTGAGCAGGTGGTTGCTCTCGGGCGGCGGCATGATCGTGTCTGGGTCGGTCTCGTGGATTCGGGCGATCAGTTCGCTCTCGTCAGGCCTGCCGGGGACGATGGCCCGACCGCCGCTGTCGAGTTCGGCCGTGGCCGCGTCGCGGTCGTCGAGCCGCAGGCCGCCACGCCGGTCGTGCTCGTCAGGACCGTGACAGGCGAAGCAGTTGTGCGAGAGGATCGGCCGAATGTCGCGGGTGAAGTCCGGGACCTTTTCGGCCCCTTGAGCAGCCGCACCCCCCTGCCCTGCGGAGAGGCTGCAGAGTGCCAGCATTGCGACCAGCAACCCGAAGGCGGGGTGGCGGAGTTGCTGAGATGGGCGGGGCATGGTCACGGTCAACGGTGTTGGCGGGGGATGCGCACGACCAGATTCCTAACTATAGCCCGCCTCAGGGGCGGGTGCCGCCTCAATTCGCTCGTTGACGGTACCCGCCCGCGCAACTAGATTCTGGCGAGTTTGACGGCCCAAACCGGCCGCGTTTTCTTCGCTACGACCCGCTACGAAAGGTTTCGACCAGCCCATGGCCACCACTCACGGAAAGAAGTCCTCCAAGCATGCGTCCACCAAGAGCGGGAAGCCGGGCAAAATGATCTATTCGTTCGGCGAGAAGAAGTGCGACGGCGACGGCACGATGAAGGCCCTGCTCGGCGGCAAGGGGGCGAACCTCGCTCAGATGACCAAGATCGGCCTGCCGGTGCCCCCGGGCTTCACGATCACAACCCAGGTCTGCATCGACTACTACAAGCACGGCAAGAAGTTCCCGAAGGGGCTCGAGGACGACGTCGCCTCCGCCATGAAGCTCATGGAGAAGGAGACCGGCAAGAAGTTCGGCGACCCCAAAAACTCCCTGCTCGTCAGCGTTCGGTCCGGTGCCCGTGACAGCATGCCGGGCATGATGGACACGATTCTGAATCTCGGCCTGAACGACGAGACTGTGAAGGGTCTCGCCGCCGCCACCGGAAATCCCCGGTTCGCCTACGACTCCTACCGCCGCTTCATCCAGATGTATGGTGACGTGGTGATGGGGGTGCAGAAGCGGCACGAAAACGAGCACGATCCCTTCGAGGAGACGATGGAGGGGCTCAAGCATCAGCTTGGCGTCCACAACGACACCGACCTCACCGAAGAGCATCTCCGCGAGCTGATCAAGCGGTACCTGACGCTCATCAAGCAGCGGACCGGCAAGGGCTTCCCGCAGGATCCATTCGAGCAGCTCATGGGTGCCGTCGGCGCCGTCTTCGGCAGCTGGATGAACGAGCGGGCCATCCTCTACCGCCGCAAGTACAAGATCCCCGACGAGTGGGGTACCGCCGTCAACGTGCAGAGCATGGTGTTCGGCAACATGGGCGACGACTGCGCGACGGGCGTGGCCTTTACCCGCGATCCCGCCACCGGCGAAGACACCTTCTACGGCGAGTACCTGGTCAACGCCCAGGGTGAGGACGTCGTCGCCGGCGTGCGGACGCCCAAGCCCGTGGCTGAGATGAAGCACGAAGCGATGTTCTCCGGCACCTACAAGGAGCTGGAGAAGGTCCGCCAGACGCTCGAGAAGAAGTTCGGCGACGTGCAGGACTTCGAGTTCACGGTCGAGAAGAAGAAGCTCTACATGCTGCAGACGCGGCACGGCAAGCGAACGGCGTTGGCCTACGTGAAGATCGCCCACGACATGGTGAAGCAGAAGCTCATGTCGCCCGAGCACGCCATCCAGTCGGCCGACCCCGACGCCCTCTCGCAGCTCCTGGCCCCGATCTTCGACCGGGCCGACTATGCCGCTGCCAAGAAGAGCAGCCGGCTGCTGACCACGGGCCTGCCCGCCGGTCCCGGTGCTGCGACCGGCCAACTGGTGTTCACCGCCGCCAAGGCCGAGGAACTGGCCAACAAGGGCATCAAGGTGGTGCTTGCCCGCGTCGAGACGAGCCCCGAGGATCTTCGCGGCATGATCGCCGCCGAGGGCATCCTCACCAGCCGCGGCGGCGTGTCGAGCCATGCGGCGCTCGTGGCCCGGCAGATGGGCAAGGTCTGCGTCGCGGGTGCCGGTGCTGTCCAGATCGACTACGCAAAAGGCACGCTCACCTGTGCCGGTCAGAAGCTCAAGGAAGGCGACGCGATCTCGATCAATGGCTCGACGGGCGAGGTGTTCGCCGGTGCCATCAAGACCGCCGACAGCGAACTCAAGCAGGTCTTGATCGCGAAGACGATGAAGCCGGCCGACTCGGAGGTCTTCCAGTATTACGACTTCATCATGAAGCTCGCTGACAAGTACCGCAAACTTGGCATCCGGACCAATGCCGACACACCGGAGCAGGTTCGTCATGCGATCGCCTTCGGTGCCGAGGGCATCGGCCTGACGCGGACCGAGCACATGTTCTTTGAGGGCGACCGCATCGACGCGATGCGGGAGATGATTCTCGCCGAGAACGAGGACGCCCGCCGCAAGGCGCTCGGCAAGCTGCTCCCCTACCAGCGGGACGACTTCGAAGGCATCTTCAAGGCGCTCGATGGCCGACCGGCCACGATCCGTTTCCTCGACCCGCCGCTGCATGAATTCGTGCCGCACGACGAGAAGGCCCAGGCCGACCTCGCCAAGAAGCTGAAGATGCCCGTCGATACGGTCAAGGCCCGTGTGCACGCCCTGCACGAGTTCAACCCGATGCTCGGCCACCGTGGCTGCCGCCTCGGTGTCAGCTATCCCGAGATCTCCGAGATGCAGGCCCGCGCGGTCTTCGAGGCCGCGGCGAAGGTGCAGAAGGCCGGCATCAAGGTGAAGCCCGAGATCATGATCCCGCTCGTCGGCTTCAAGAAGGAGCTCGACAATCAGGTGGAGATCGTGCACCGGGTCGCCGAGCAGGTGCAGAAGGAGACCGGACAGAAGATCAAGTATCTCGTGGGCACGATGATCGAGATCCCGCGCGGCGCCCTCACGGCCGACGAGATCGCCGAGACGGCCGAGTTCTTCTCCTTCGGCACCAACGACCTCACCCAGACCTGCCTCGGCATGAGCCGCGACGATATGGGGTCGTTCCTGCAGAAGTACACCGACGAAGGCATCTTCAAGGCGAACCCGTTCGCCTCGATCGACGCCACCGGCGTTGGCCAGTTGATTCAGATCGCCGTCGAGCGCGGCCGCAAGACGCGGAAAGACATCAAGCTCGGCATCTGCGGCGAGCACGGTGGCGATCCCCACTCGGTGCTATTCTGCCACCATGTCGGGCTCGACTACGTGAGCTGCTCACCGTTCCGCCTGCCGGTCGCCCGGCTGGCCGCGGCTCAGGCCGCGCTCGGCAAGACGTACTGAATACACGCGAAACATCGGCATCCTGCCGCCCGTCCGGGCGGCAGGATGCCGCATCCATCCAAGCCCGCAGCGCAAGCAAGGGAATCCGCTTCAGCGCTTCGCTCAACCCTCGCTTGCGCGTCGGGCTTGTATGGGAAGGCGACGGGGGCTTTTATGGGACTCGGAATCATCCGTGAGGGGCTGCCCATGGGCTGTATACACGCGAAACATGGCCGTCCGGGCCATTTTCGCTTGGCGACCGCAGGTCGCTGGTGCTAGCCGGGCGTCGTGCCCGGCAGTGTTGGGTCGCGCAACCAAGGCATCGTGCCACGCCGGCGGTTGGGTGGGCGTCGCCTCTGCGGCCCCGAACCGTGGCTGTGGCGTGCTGTCTGAACACAGGCGACGCGGTACATTCATCCCATGCCGCTATCGCCCGAAGCCCTGACGCTCGCGCC
>CAMCQY010000210.1 GCA_945877135.1 Candidatus Kuenenia stuttgartensis | reverse complement strand
CGGCCCAGAATCGAGGTCGCCTTCTGCCGCAGGTTGGGGATCTCGAGAATATCGGAGAGGATGTAATAGCCGTCATACCGCATCAGCGGATTGGCGTTGAACAGGATCGTCGACACGCTCGACACGAACATCACGTCGAGACAGAGCTGGTTGAAAACGCCGGCGTGCGAGTTCCACCAGAGATAGGTGGCGATCGAGGCGATGATCACCTCGACATACATGCCGGCCGCGCCGATCGCCGCCCGCTTCCACTTGCTCGGCAGCATCCAGCTGTCAGACACGTCGCAATAGAGGCAGGGCGTGAAGACCAGCAGCATCATCCCCATCTCGTGGCACTCGCCGCCGTAGTGTTTGCAGGAGAGGCCGTGGCCGAACTCGTGAAGGATTTTCGTGACGCCTAGCGCGACGGCGAGGTAGAGCCAGTTGCCCGAGGCGAAAAACTGGTGGAAGTCGGGCAGTTTTGAGCGGAAAACGTCGAAGTTCACGAGCACGAGCATGACGGCGCTGGTGACGAAGCTCATCGCCACGGCAATCGCCCACGGCTCGAAGAGCCAGCCAAACCACGGATCGAGCTTCGTGAGCATCCAGTCGGGGTCGATGCCCCGAAACCGCAGCGACATGATGTTCGCCAGCCATGCCATCCACTGCTTCCAGATCCGCTGCTTCCGCCGCTCGTAGAGCTGGGGCCCCTGCCCCGGCCGGTCGCCCATGACCAGGCCGCTGCGGTGGAGCGTGGCCACGAATCGGGCCAGCTCATCGAGTGTGATCCGGCGCGGCGGAAAGCGGGCCTCGAACTGCTCCTTGAGCTGCTCGAGGCTGACCTCGCCATCGAGCATGTCGAGCAGCGCGTATTCCTCCGGCCGAAAGCGAAAGTAGGAGAGCGAGATCGGGTCTTTTACAACCCACCAGGCCTGCCCCTGATGCAGCTGCCGGTTGGTGACCAAGTCGCCCCGGCGGCGGAGGCCGACCGGCCGCGTGGTGCTCGAACGAAAGGCGTCGGCGGTGGCCATAAACGCGCCGCCTTACTTCCGCACCGCAGGCAGCGGCGGTTCCTTGGAGTGGATGGTGAGGGTGGCGGTCTGGCCGGCACGCAGCAGCCATTGCTGCGTGCCCTCGATCTGCCGGTTTTCCACCTCGGCAAACACCCGGTAGTCGCCACCGCTCTCCACGATCGGGCTGGTGAACACGATCCGCCCCTTGAACTGCTCCCGGCGATTGTCGGCCAGCACCACCTCCGCCGTCACCGGCCGGTCGCGGACCTGCTCCGGATTCCAACGGGTTGAATCGACATAGGCCTCCACCCGCAGCTTGTCGGCACGGACCACCCGGGCCAGCGGATCGCCCGGCTGCATCCATTCCCCCTGATGCGGAAACAGCTGCACCACCACGCCGTCGAGCGGTGACTTGATGAGACGACGTTCGATCGCATTCTCAGCCGCGTCGACCTCGACACCCTTGGAGATCGCCGCCATCGTCGAGACCTTCTTCTCCAGCTGCGCCTGCTCGATCTGGAGTTCACTCTTCTGCTCGTTGAGCTGGAGTCGGTTGAGCTCGACGCGGGTCACGCTCCCAGGAACTTTGCGGTCCGACTCGGCCGCCTTCTCGTATTCGATCTGGGCGACCTTCTCGGCAGCCACGGCATAGCGAACGTCCACGTCGCTCTCCGCCTTGGAGACCGCCTGATCGTGCTCAGCCTTCGCCTTGCGGCGCTCCATCTGCGGCTGATTGTCGTCGATCTTGGCGATCACGTCGCCCCGCTTCACCACGTCTCCCTCGCGGGCCAGCAGTTCCTCCAGCACCCCCGCCTCGCGGGCCGGCACCTTCGCCTCCTCCATCAGCGAGACCAGGCACCGCTCCAGCACCGGCTCGGCGGCGGCGGCGTGAGCTGTGGCCGCAAACGCGGCCACAGCGATGGCGAGCATGCAAACGCGAAGCGTGGATGATATGCGTGCCATGAAGGCTCCTCTACCAGAGTCGGAACAAGATCTGCGACTGGATAAACGCCAGCACGTCGTGAAACCAGACATACCCCAGCGGACGCTTGCCGCAGGCGATCCGGGCGGTGACCGTGGCGCCAGCCCCCAGCTCTTCCTTCTCATGCCGCTCTGGGTCGATCGTCACCCGCACCAGCACGGTGTTGCCCGCCTCGCCACGCACCTCCGCCTGCTCGTGGATCTCCTTCACCGATCCATAGTGCCTGGTGCCAGGATCGGTGGCCAGGATGTAATCGACCGTCAGCTCGCGGCCTGCCTGCTTCGCGGCGAGGGCGGCCCGGTTGATGTGGCCCACCCGGTCGTCTGGCATGTGCACTTCCAGTTCCCAGGGGCCGGTCTTGTCGGCAATGCTCATCAGCGACTGGCCCTTCTCCACCGGGCGGAGCATGAGCCGGTCGCGAACCTGCCAGGTGACGATCACGCCGTCGATCGGACTGCGGACTTCGAGGTCGTGCTTCTTCGTGTCGTAGAGCTTCCGCTGCTGCTCGAGGCTCTCGATCTCCCGCTGCAGCTGGGCCGCCCGGCCGGCGAGGCGGGTCTTCTCATCAGCCGAGATCTTCTTGTCTTCCAGAAGCGCCCGCCGCGTGGCCACGAGTTGCTCCTCGCTCGACGCCTTGCGGCCGAGCACGTCGGTGAGCGCCACTTCCAGATCGGTGTTGCGAAGCGTCGCCAAAAGCTGCCCCTGCGTGACGCCGGCACCATGCTCGAGGCCAGACTCCAGTTTCTCCACGACGCCATCGATGCCCGCAAAGACATCGCGACGGTGGACCGGCTCGAGCGTGCCCTTCCCCTCCAGCCGCAGTTCGGCCGGAATGAGGATCAGCGCGGCCAGCCCGGCGAGCGTCGCCAGCCCCGCGAGCACCGTCCGCGGCAGGTTGCGGGCCGTCGTCAGCACACGCGACTTTCCCATCAAGTCGATGAGTCCGTAAAACGGCAGGCCGGTGTGGGTGAGGGCATTCGAAATCGCCACCTTGCCATGCTCGGCAACGAGATCGACGCGGGCCTTCTTACCGGGATCGAAGCTGCTCGACGAAAACCACTCGGCGACGAGCGCCCCGATCGGCTCGGGGGCCGTCCCGATGGGCGCCTCCGCACGCGCCACCGCCACCGCGTCGACGCCGCCCGGCTTCACCACCGGCGTGGGCCGCGGCTTCTCCAGCGGGATGATCGCCAGCGCCGTGGCATGGGATTCGTCGATGTAGTGCTCGAGTTCCTCCTCAATCTGCGGCGGCAGTTCCTGGGCCGGGTCGGGATGCCAGAGCGGATCACCTGCCGTCGCCACGACACGGACGAGCGATTCGATGGCCTGCACGGCCGAGGCCCGCCGCTCCACCGACTCCTGGCCGCTCACCGCCTCCAGCCGGAGTTTCCGCCGCCGCCTCACGAGCACGCTCACCCGGTCGCAGCCGATGATCCGCCGCGCCTCGTTGGCAAGCACGAAGGCCGTAGCCACGGGATCGAGTGACTCATGCACGGCCCGGCTGAACCGCTCCACCTGCGTGAGCGCGGTCTGCTGGGTGTCGAGCGTTTTGAGTTGCCGTCGTTCGAGATAGTCGCCGGCCACGGCCGACACCTGTTCGAGAAACGACAGATAGCCCCGCTCCACGTCGGGCAGATTCTGGTGGTGAAACACTTCGATGAGGCCGGCGCGAACGCCGCCGCGGTCGATCGGCGCTGCAATCACGAGCAGCCCGGAGTCGTTGGCGGCGACCGTGCTACCGTCCGCACCGCCCGCGCCCAGCTCCGAATGGGGAGGCACGAGAAGGCCGGTGGGACTCTGCACGAGCGACTGGACGAGGGCTCCGTGGGCAGCCTGCGTCTCGGGAGTCGCCGCGATGCCAGTGTGCTCCACGCCAGCATGGCAGATCGGCTCCACCCGGCCGCTTTCCCCCACGAGCCACACGAGCCCCGCCACCGCCTCCATCGCCACGAGCACCCGCTCCAGCAGCCCACGGAAGAACTCCGCCTCGGCCGCGTCGCTGCGGGCGAGCTGTTCGATCTCGGTGACGAGCGCGCG
>CAMCQY010000209.1 GCA_945877135.1 Candidatus Kuenenia stuttgartensis | reverse complement strand
GGCGGGCGTCGAGCCCGGAGAGCCGGCAGCCGTGCGCTTCGCGCAGCGAAGCGGTGGCCCCGAAGATCGCCACGCCCTCGACCTCGCAGTGGCTCCGGCCGGTCAGGTCGATGGCGATCGGCCGCCGCTTCATCTCGACGAGCGACCGGGCCAGATCGTCACCTGGCGCGACGCAGAGATACAGCATCTTCTCCCGTGGGTCGAAGTACCATTCACCGGGAGCATCGAGTAGGATCCGCGCGTTGCTTACCGAGCAGACGCTGGGCTCGAAGACCGCCTTTCCCCGCGACTGGGGCGCCACCGTCCCGGGATTGTGCTGCTGTCGCACCCACCAGGTATCGTGGCCCGCGACTCGCAGCGTCCGCGTGGCCGGATCGTAGCCTGTCACTGGTGCGGTCCAGCTCGACCAGCGCCACTGCGCGAGGCACCAGACCGTCGCTCCCGCCAGCGCTTCGGCCGTCCAGTGTTCGGGGAGATCATCACAGTGCAGTCGATCGAAATCGCTGCCTTCGGCCGCGACCGGCGCCGCACACGGGTCGAACGGATCTTCCGCCGTGCGATTGGGCCAACGGGCTTCGGTGAGCGGGTTGCCGTCACGGAAGACCTGGTTGCCTGCGCCGAGGTCCCAGTCAACGCGTGCGCGAAACGTCGTCGCATCGACCCGCTCCCAGCCCGTCACCGGATCCAGACCAGACAAGACGACGTCGTCTCCGGCGATGGCCCTGAACCGAAGCGGTGCGTCCGCCGTGCCGTCTCGCACCGGCGCGATCGCCTCACGATAGACGCCGGCATGGATCAGGCAGGTGTCGCCCGGCTCCATCTTCGCGGCGGCGGCATGCAGGGTCCGCAGGGGCGACTCGGCGGTCCGGCCAGGGTTCGTGTCTGCGCCTGCCGGCGAGACATGCCATTCCGCCGCGGCGGCCGACAGCGTGCTGCAGAGCCCGACGGCGATCGCGAAACCGGCGGTCATCGCCGCCGAACCGCATGGAGCACGGAGCCGCCGGCTGCTCAGGCCGAGGCACTGCGGCCGGCCTGAGCCAGCCGGTGCCGGGTGGTCATTCACGTGTCGCTGCTCCGTCCGTGGCCACGTCGATGTCGATCCTGTTGCGCCCTGGTTTTACCGTGCGGGTCAGACTGGCCCGTGGCCCCGAGACGGAAGCGGGAAGCCGGATGTGCGACAGCGCCGGCGGAATGCCGGCCGGCGTGCCATCGGCGTTGGACGCCTGCGGGATCTGCAACGTCACGACGTGCTCCCCGGGCTGCGCGCCGAGCGTGTAGGCGCTGAACCGCAGTTCGTAGCGGCCGCTCCCGTCGGTGATGCCGTTCGACGGCGAGCCGCCCGACGTCTTCGGAGTGAACTCGATCGCGATGCCCGCCGGCGCCGGCTGGCCGTCGAGCAAGAGCGTGCCCGACACGGTGGCGCCGACCGACGCGGGCCGGCAGCCGAAGCCGAGAACCGCGACGAGCAGCGACACTCCGACGATGCCGCGCATGTCACCAGTCCCCTGTCAGTGTATTGCCGTCGTCGCGAACGCTCAGCTTTTGGTAGACGCCCAGGTTGCTCGCCTTCGCGTAGCCGACGTTCGTGGCGACGGCGGCGTCGCCGCTGCTCATGTCGACACCGTATTCACCGGGGAGCGACCCGCGGTTGAACTCGATCGACTCGCCGAGAAACCGCACGGAGCCGTCGGCGAGCGCGAACTGCGCGCCGCCCGGATGGCCGCTCTCAAAGGCCTTGTCGGGAATCGTGTCGTTGATCTTCAGGTTCGTGTACCGCACCGTCTCGAAGCGGAAGTTCAGCGAGTTACCCGCCATCGACCAGAGCCCGGCGGTTGTCCGCGCCCGCTTGCCGCCCACTTCGCCGAGGAGAAGCGTCTTCGAGAGCCCGTCGGTGATGTCACGGAACGAGACGCCCTTGCCCGACCGCAGCGTCCCCGTGGATGCCTTCACGAGCTGGTCGGCCGTCGTCGTCGCCAATCCCCAGGACGACAGCGCGCCGCCGTTTCCCGCGTAGTTGGACTTGCTGCCGCGCTTGTTCCCGGTTGCGGCGGGCGCGGGCGAGATCGGTATGTCACACGTCGGACAGAGAAACGTCGTGATCACGGTCTGCATCGCCGTCTGGAGCGCCGGGACGTCCTTCGCTTCCGATGCCCAGCGACCGGCAAGATACGTCTTGTTGGTAGCCCAGACGTCATAGACTTGCTGCTGTTCGATGTGCGGCAGGATGAAGACCCCCCAGCCATACCCGTCGCGGTCGCTGCTGCTGACCACCCAGGACGGGCAGGACGGGGGCAGCTTTTTGGCCGCGTCGTGGTAGCCCTGGAGACCGAGGGCGAGCTGCTTCAGATTATTGGAACACGTGCTGCGGCGTGCGGACTCACGGGCGGCTTGCACTGCGGGCAAGAGTAACCCGACGAGCATGCCGATGATGGCGATCACGACGAGCAGTTCGACCAACGTGAAGCCATGTCGCGCGGCGCGCGGAGGAACGAAGCGGCGAGTCATGTTTTCTCCCCTCACAAAAGCGCGAACCTGAGCATCAGCCCTCATTCACTTGGTAGGATATAGTAGGATCTACTACGGGCCTGCAAAATGTCTCTCCGCGACCGCGGATGTGTCTCTTTTCGCTCCCATGCCAAATCGTTTCACCCTCGTTCGCCATGGGCCGCCTGCCCTCCGGCATCGGGTCAGGGGCGTGCAGTACGCCGACCTCGCCGTGGCGGCCGTGCATGTTCTGCTGCAGCGATTTATCCGGCTCGAGCAGTGGAGCCTGGTCGAGGCGGCCGACACCTTCTGGCGGCTGTACTGGCCCACGGCTGGCGTGGCGAGGCTCGTCCATGCCGGCCACGTGCACACGTTGGCGCCGGGATACTTGTATCTTATTCCGCCATACACCCGGTTCTCGACCGAATGCCACGACCGGTGCTCGAAGTGGTTCATCCATTTCACGCTCGACGGCTTCACGTCTCTGATCCGGCCGCAGATCGTGGTGATCGAGCCGACGGACCGCCTCCGGGAAGTTTTGGAAGCAACCTGCCCTATCGGCCGCAGCCGAATCGCGGCTTCCGGCCGACAGCCGGACCATGGGTTTCAAGTCGTCGAACTCGTAAGCCTCGTCGTTCGGGCGGGATTGCCCAAACTGCTGGAGCGCCGGCCGCCCGGATCGCTCGAGGAACGGGTCCTGCGACTGCTCGAACAGCAGCCCATGGAGAAGCTGTCGCTCGCGACGCTGGCCCGGGCCACGGGGCTGACGGAACGCAGGCTGACGGCCTTGGTCGATCGCCTCACGGGCTTTACGCCGATACGCTACCGGCTCGAGTTACGGCTCAACGAGGCGATGCGGCTCCTGCGGGCGGGCGACCTGCCGATCGAAGACGTCGCCCGCCGCTGCGGCTTTCCGAATCGCTACTACTTCACGCGGATGTTTTCCAAGCACCGCTACATGACGCCCGCCGCATATCGCCGCGGGAGCGGCGGCTGAGCCGCGGCCGCTGCGCCGTCCGTAATCATCGCCATGTGACTTGGCCATTTGGCCAATCCATGGAACCAGTCCGATCGCACACACGGACTCACGGCGCAGTCCATCGGGATCATGGTTCCATGAGCCGTAGACCATGAGATTCCGCCGCGATACCCTCATTCCCATCCGTAGAGCATGTATGCATAACCGGCGTCACAAGCTCAGGCCCGCCGTCACGGGGCTGGACAAAAGGGAACATCGGCAAGCAATCCCAGGCCGCATGCTGTCTCCCTCTCCCTCGGGGAGAGGGCAGGGGTGAGGGTGCTTCAGCCGAGGGTTCCCGACCCCAATGCCCCGCTCCCACGACACGTCACGGATTGCCTCGGCCAAGCTGATGGCGAGGGTGGGGGAGGAGTTTCCGCTCGAGTGCCCGAACTGTGGCGGCGACATCCGGCTGATCGCATTCAGACTGTTTTACCAGTGCGAAACCATCCCTGGCCTTCGCACTGTTGGCAACCTCCGGTTGCTGCGGACATCCTGCCCGCGATCCCGGGCCGATCCGGAAAATCCTC
>CAMCQY010000208.1 GCA_945877135.1 Candidatus Kuenenia stuttgartensis | reverse complement strand
GTCAGCCAAGAGTTCGATTCCCCGGTAGCCGAATCCGGCGATGCGATCGATCGCCTGCTCGACGGGCACGTCGAGATAGGCATTGGAACTGAAGGCGAGTTGCAGCGGCATTGGGGGGCCTCCCGGTACAGGTGGACGTCAGAGTTTAGTCGCGAGGATCGGCATGAATAGGGGCGTCAAACGGCAGGCCGAGCCGGGAACGGTACCGACAGAGCCCAAACCGCCAGGGACGGTTCGGGGCCGCTCGACAAAAAGCCCCGGGCGGAAGCCCGCGGGATAATCCTCTCACGCGGAGTCCCCCAGCTTCGGCCGGGGGCTTTTTGTGAACGGTATACCACCGCCGACCGTTATGCTCTTCGGAACTTCAACTGCTCGCGCTGCGGTATTTCGCGAGCGCTGCCTGGAAGACGAGCCGTGAGATCAGCAGGGAGGCTGCGGCGGCGATGAGGGCTGCCGCGATCAGCCCCCACGATTCGCCCGAGAGCGGCATCGCGATGACGCGGGCGGGAACATTGACGACGAGCAGGATCGGGATCACGAAGGTGCAGAGCATACGGATCGGCCCACCCCAGGGGCCGGAGTAAATCTCGGCCGGATAGCGGGAGAAATTCGTGAGATAGAACCAAAAGTCGTAGAGGCTCTGGTTGCGGCCGAGGAGGATCGTGGCCGCGGCGAGCATGATGATGAGGCTATAGAGGATCGCCACGCCGCAGAGGATCAGCAGCGGATAGAGCAGCCACGCAACTGGCGACGGCTGGTAATCCATGCGCGAGACCGCCCAGCCGAGGAGGCCGACGCCCACCAGCCCGTTGGCAAACGACGAAAAGTCGACTCGATGCATCGAGAGCATGAACTGCGCGTCGAGCGGCTGCACGAGGACGGCATCGAGGCCGCCGGTGCGGACCATCTCCGTGAGTTCCTCGGCGCTCGGCATGAAGAGGGCCTGTACGATCGAATTGATGATCAGGCCCGTGGCCACGAAGGCGAAGAACGGCTCCTTCGACCAGCCGGTGTTTTTGCCGATCTCCGACGTGAAGGTGAAGATCAGCACGTAGAAGGCCAGGTTCATCGACATCCAGCCAAGGCTCGTCACGCACTCCAGCAGAAAGTTGGCGCGAAACGTCATGTCACGAACGAGACACGCCCGCGCAAACGTCAGAAAGATGGAGAGATAGCGGTTCATGTCGCCCTACCCTCCAAACGCGCTGTAGCGACGCGTGCCCCGCCACCAGGCGATCCGGCAGGCGACAGCCATCACCACCACCCACCCCGCCTCGATGGCCAGGTCGCGAGCCAGTGTGGCGCCCTGGATCTTGCCGAGCCAGACGGCCGCTGGGAAATAGGCGGTGTATTCAAACGGCAGCCAGCGGACCACTTCGGCCGCGGAAACGCCCGCGATCCCCGTCGGGATGTCCGCCAGCATGTCGATCGGGAACATGTGTCCCGAGAGCAGATACTGCACGAGCATGTAGGCAAAGATGATGCTCGACACTTCCAGGAACCAGAAGCCGAGCATGCCGAGCGTGGCCTCCATGAAGAAGCCGAGCAGGAACGAAAGCGTGAGCGACAACACGTAGGCGACTACCGTGACGGCGTCGGGCACCGGCGGAAAATAGCTCCGGCAGACGTAGAACACCCCGGCGAACGGCAGGATCGCCACGAGGTAGTAGACGAGCTTGTGGGCGATCCGCGCCGCCATCAGGTAGCCCACGTAGTCGACCGGCTGCACGAGGTATTTCTTGACCGAGCCGTCGCGGACGCTCCGGGCAATGCCACCGGAGAGGCCGGGCATGCTGGAAAAGGCCCGCGTCACCATCGTCAGCAGATAGTAGGCGACGATGTCGTTCCGTGAGTAGCCGGCGATGTCGGCCTTGCTGGTGGCGTTGAAGACCGCTGTCCAGAGGAAGACCTGCGTGACGATCGGCAGGAACCGCATCAGCGTGCCGATGATGAAGTCGCCGCGGTAGACAAGCCGCTCTTCCAGGCAGATCGCGAGCATGGTGAACCAGATCCGTAGACCGGCGAACGGCGGGGCGGCGGCGGGCGGCGGGGCCTGATCGGCCGCTGAAACCAGGCTCATGCGGTCGCCTCCACCACGCTAGCGTGTGACACGCTGGGGACCGGTGCGGCGCGAAACAGTTCCGCCACGATCTCTTCCAACGGCACATCCTCCACGGAGAAGTCCCGCACACTCTCGCTGCGGAGAATTTCTGGCAGCACGTCGGCAATCCTGGTGCGGTCGATGCGGAGCGTGACCCGCGGGCCTCGGATCTCGCAGGGGAAGCCAAATCGCTCCATCTGCCCCGGTGCCGGAGTGGCGTCGAGGTCGAGTGTGACGATCTTGTGCGTCGTGAAGCGATCGACGATCTCCTCGAGCGGACCGTCGTGGAGAATGCTGCCGTGCGTGATCACCACCACGCGTTCGCAGAGCGCGGCGACGTCTTTCATGTAGTGCGTCGTGAGCACGACCGTCACCCGTCGCTCAGCCTGCACCGTCTTGAGAAAGTTGTGGATGGTGTGCTGCGCGACGACGTCGAGGCCGATCGTGGGCTCGTCCAGAAACAGCACCTCCGGCTCGTGCAGGAGCGCGGCGACCAACTCCAGCTTCATCCGCTCGCCGAGCGAGAGTTCGCGGACTGGCTGAAGCATGAGCCGACGGACATCGAGCAGGTCCACCAGTTCGTCGCGGGTGCGTTCGAAGCGGGCAGAGTCGATCCGGTAGATCTCCTTGTGGAGCCGGAAGCTCTCGGCGGCTGGCAGGTCCCACCAGAGCTGATTGCGCTGCCCCATCACGAGGGCGAACCGACGGCGGAAGTCGTCGTCCCGCTCCCAGGGCACGTGGCCGAGGACATGGGCGGTGCCCCGCGAGGGGGTGATGATTCCGGAGAGCAGTTTGAGGAAAGTCGTCTTGCCGGCGCCGTTGGGGCCGAGCAGGGCCACGAATTCCCCTTTGCCGACAGACAGGTTCACTCCGCGGAGCGCCTCCACGGGCCGGCTCGTGCGGTGGAACAGGCCGGTGACACTGGCCAGGAGCCCCTCCGGCTTGTCGTAGACGCGATATTCCTTGGCAAGCGAATCGACCGAGATGACAGCAGCGTCGTCGGGATCGACAGGCCCGCCACGATTGGAGTTGTGCATGCGGAAAGTATAGGGGAAAACCTTGGCGTCCCCGCGCGGAGAACTTTTGCAGCATGGCGTCACCCACAATCATTCGCATTGGCCTCGGACACGACACCCACCGGCTCGGCCCCGGCACGGGGCTCGTGATCGGCGGCATCACGATCCCGCATGAGCGGCGGGCCCTCGGGCACAGCGACGCCGACGTGCTCCTGCACGCGATCACCGACGCCCTCCTCGGGGCGGCCGCGTTGGGGGACATCGGCGAGCTTTTTCCCGACACCGATCCGGCAAATAAGGGCCGCGATTCAGCCGAGATGCTGCGGCTGGCAGCCGACCGTGTGGCGGCCGCCGGCTGGCGGGTCGTGAATCTGGATTGCGTGATTTTCGCCCAGCGGCCCAAAATCCTGCCACACCGACCCCGCATCCTCAGTCGCATCGCGGAGATCCTGGAAATTGACCTCGCGGCCGTGTGGCTGAAGGCGAAGACCGGCGAGGGCGTTGGGTCGATCGGCACCGAAGACGCGATTGCGGCTGAGTGCGTGGTGTTGCTGGAGCGGATCGAGCATGCCTGACCGGAAATGACCCCGCACGCTGTGGCGGCAGGATGGGATCAACACGAGGACTGGAGCGAAGACGTTTGATGGCGACGACTGAAGTGAAACAGGCGGTGGTAGGGATGGGCGAAAACCTGCCGGCGATCGAGGTCTACAACACGCTCACCAAAAAGAAGGCGCCGCTGGTCACGGTGAAGCCGGGGCAGGTCGGCATGTATCTCTGCGGTCCGACGGTCTACAAACCGAGCCACATCGGCCACATGGTCGGCCCGGTGATCTTCGACACCGTGAAAAGGTATCTCGAATACTCGGGCTGGAAGGTGACCTGGGTCGTCAACATCACCGACATCGACGACAAGATCATCGCCGAGAGCGCCGCGCGTGGCACGACGATGGCGAAACTCGCCACGGAGATGACCGCCGACTACCTCGAAAACCTTGCCGCGCTCGGCGTCGAGAGTATC
>CAMCQY010000207.1 GCA_945877135.1 Candidatus Kuenenia stuttgartensis | reverse complement strand
TCATCGACGACGAGCAGGTGGTCGATCAGCCGCTGGCCGACAAGAAGCTGTCGATCCGCGATGAGGTGAGCCCTTCGAAGCCGCTGGGCATCGCCACCTATGCCACGACGGCGCTCGTCAAAAACATCCGCTGGCGGCCGCTGCCTGCCGCAGGAACGCAGCCATGAGCGATGAGTCGCGGGACGCAGGTGCCGACAAGCTGCGGCATCGGATCGCCGAGGAGGCGGCCCGTATGGTGGCCAAGGGGAGCGACTCGACGAAGTCCCGGTTTCGCGCGGCCCGCCGGGTGGCCCGCGGTTGGGTGCCCGAGGAGCAGCTGCCCAGCCACGACGAGATCCGTCGCGAGGTGACCCGCGGCAGCGATCCGGCTGGGGGGCTTGCGCATCTGGCCGGCGACCGCTTCGACCGGATCGCTGAGCTGGTGCGTGTGCTCGAGAACGTGAAGCAGGATCCGATCAAGCACCCGGAGGGGGACGTCCTCGAACACACGCTGCAGGTCTTCGACCGAGTGTATGAGGAGAGGCCGTTCGACGAGGAGTTGCTGACGGCGGCGCTTGTTCACGACGTGGGCCGGGCGATCGACCGCGCCGATCCGGTTTCCAGTGGCGTGTCGGTGCTTGCCGACCTGATCACGCCGCGAACCCGCTGGCTCATCGAGTCGCTGGCAGATGCCGCAGCGCACGGCAATCACACGCTCGGTGCGCGGGCGCGGCAGCGGCTCGAGTCGCACCCCGATTTTCTCGACGCGTTGGTGCTGGCCGAATGTGACCGCAAGGCCTGCATCCGCGGCTACGACGCCGTGTCGCTCGACGAGGCGATCGCGATCCTCCGCGGACTCGCGGCGGACGACGAGACTGCGGAGTGATTCGGCCTCACGGCGCCTTGCCGTCGAGGGCCGCCTGAATCTGCTCCAGCAGTGCTTCACGGTCCGCTACTGCATGCGGCGGTAGCGTTCGACGGCGGCGTGACGGGAATTGACATGCAGCTTTTTGTAGATCCGGCGGATGTGCGTGAGGACCGTGTTCAGGCTGATGTCGAGCTTGCTGGCCACCTGCTTGTACATCGCCCCGGAGGCAAGGAGTTCGAGCACCTCCCGCTCGCGGGGCGCGAGCGACTCCGGCGGCGGCAGCGAGCGGCCCGACTCGAACGACCGTACGATCTTCCTCGCCACCACGTTCGACATCGGCGCGCCCCCCTCGAGTACGTCGTGGATTGCCCCGAGAAGCTCCTCGGCCCGCACGGGCTTGATGAGGTAGCCGTGGGCACCGGCGGAAAGCGCGCTGAAGAGGACGTCGCCGTCCTGGTAGATCGTGAGCATCACGAACTCGGTGTTGGGAAGGAGCGGTGCGAGCCTGCGGACCGCCTCCACTCCGGTGCCGTCGGGCAGGTTCACGTCGACGAGCACCACGTCGGGCCTGAGCCGTACGAGCGACTCCGTCGCCTCTTGCACCGTCCGGAACCCGCCGACCACAAGGCACGTCGGATCGGTCGCAACCATCCGCGCGAGGTTCGCGCAGGTGCCCGCGTCGTCCTCCACGAGCGCGACACGGATCGTCTTGGCAGGAGTGCTTGGCGTCCGAGCGGTCATGAGTATCTCCCTGAACGGTCATATCGTGCGTCGGTCTCGATCCCCAACGGCCGCCGATCCGCGGCTGGCGCCGACACGCCTGTTCCGGTCGGCAGCGGCGCGGAAATCCGTATTTGCGTCCCTTGCCCTGGAACCGATGAGATCGCCACCGTGCCGCCGAGGTCAGTCGCACGGGCCTGCATGTTGGCCAGGCCGTTGTGGCCTTGGCCGGAAACCGGTCCGGGGCAGAATCCGTGTCCGTCGTCGGCGATCGTCATCTCAAGCCGGCCCGAGCGGATGTGGAGTCGGAAGTCGAGAGTGGTCGCGTGAGCGTGCTTGAGGACGTTCGCCACCGCCTCACGCACGATGAGGCAAAGATGGTGCCTTGCCGAAGAGGGTAGGACCATGTCGGGGACGTCGTCGTCGTCATCGACGTCAATCCCCAGGTCAAGACCGCCGCCGCGGGCCATTGCCTCCACGTCGTGGGCCACGAACGTGCAGAACCGACGCAGTGTGTCGTTGGCTGGATTCACCGCCCAGACGATCTCGTCGACCGATCGGGTGAGGCTTTGAGCGGTGCGGTAGATATCATCGAGCTGCTCATCGAGCGGCACGGTCTCCGCCGTGGTCGGCTGCGTTGCGGACCGCCGCATCAGATCGCTCGTCATGGCGATCTGCGTGAGCCGGGCCCCGAGGCTGTCGTGGATGTCCCGTGCGATCCTCGCCCGGTCCCGCTGCCGCTCCTGCTCCTGTTCGAGCAGCGCGATCCGGCGGCGGTTCGCCAACCGGCCCGCCCACCATGCGACGGCAGCTCCAAGCCCTGCCACGCCGCAGAGCGAAGCCGCCATGAACCACGGTGTTCGCCAGTACGGAATGGGCACCACCACGTCGAGGCTCCCCACGGAAAAATCAGTCACCGCATCGCCCCGTAGCTGCCGCACCTCGAATCGATGCCGCCCGGGGGGAATCGCTGCATAGGTTCGCGCGTGGTGATGCCCGGGGGCCGACCAGCCCGGGTCGATCCCCACCAGCCGCGTCTGATAGAGCGGCGGCTCGAATTCGTCGGTCGTCACGGAGGCATACTCGAGGGTGGTCCCCGGGCGTTCGTCACGCTGCACAATCGAGATCGGCGCGGCTGCTGCGGCCGGCGCCGATGGTCCGGTCGGTGGATCGAGCCGCCCCACGCCTGCCGCGGTGGTCACGAGCAACCCTCCGTCGGCCGCCCGTGCGAGTCCGCCGAGCAGTTCCGTCTCGCCGAGGCCGTCGAGCGGCCCGAGCACGATTCCGCGGACAACGCCGTCAGCATCGTTGGCAGCCGCCTCGAGATCGGCCAGACGCACTCCCTGCAGGTGCCCGTCGCGGCATGCCAGCCAGAGTCGGCCCCGGTCGTCGGGCATCGCGGCGACGAGTGACCGCTCGACGAGCCCCTGCCGCTCGTCGAAGACCGTGATGCGGCCGCCACGGCCCCACCGCAAGAGACCCAAGTCGCCGGCGGCCCAGATGGTCTCGTCCGGGGATCGGCAGAACCGGACCGTCCGCCTGCCGGGCATGAGCCCCGCCGGAATCTCATGGCGAATCTGCCCATCCGCCGCGAGCCGGTCGATTCCGTGGCCAGGCATGGCCACGAGCAGGCTACCGTCGGCTTCGGCTGCGAGACCGATCACGGGCAGCCGCGTCGCCGCAGGAAAGGCGGGCAGCGGGTTGAAACAGTCGTGCTCTGCGTCATAGACGGCCAGCCCATAGTCGGTGCCCGCCCAGATTCGGTCGGCGGCATCGCAGACAAGCGCATGCACGTTGCGAACCTCGAGACGCGAGCCGGGCGTCTGCGCGACCACCGCGGCCTCGCCATTCCTCAACCGATAGATGAACGAATCGCGGGTGCCCACAAAGAGCGTGCCGTCGCCTTGCTCGGCGATCGCCGTTGGGACGACACTGTCGGGCAGCGTGGCGACGGTCTCTCCGCGGGTCATGGTTCCGTCAGCCAGCTGCTCGAGCGACACGATCGCGCCCGGTATGCCTGCCAGGAGCGAGCCGTCGCTGCGGCGGTGGAGCACCCGCGCCGGTGGCAGCGGCGATACCCGCAGGATCGTGCGATCGATCGCCAGCAGGCCACCCGAGCAGGCGACCCAGACGGTGCCATTGCGGCTCGCCTTCATCCGCTGCGTGGTGAGCGAAAAGTCGAGCAGTCCGTCCACCGCCGTCCGCCAGTGGCCGTCACGCAGGGCATGGATCGAGGCATGGGAGGAGAGCCAGAGTGTGCCGTCGGCCGCCTCGACGACATGCCCTTCGCGGGTCTGGGTCGCCGGCCGCTCCGGCATCGGCCATTCCGTCCAGCGGCCATCCTGAAAGAGGGCGGCGCCCTCCACCACTTTGGCCTTGGCATCGACGAGGCCCGCCCAGACTCCGCGCGAGCCTGGAGCGATATTGATGATCTTGCCTCTGAACTCTGCCGCATCGTCCCGCCGCTGCCCGCCGACGATCCTGCGGGCAACACCGAATCCCCACAGCCAGAGGTCGTCGGTGCGGCTGTCGATGCAGGCGTCGTAGAACTGGAACGCATCGACGCCGCGCGGCAGA
>CAMCQY010000206.1 GCA_945877135.1 Candidatus Kuenenia stuttgartensis | reverse complement strand
GTACCGGCGGGATGACGTGATCGACGAGATGGGCGGCGGTCTGCGCCATGTGCCTGCCATTGCAGGATGGGCACACCCCGCGCCCCTTGCACGAGAACGCGATGACAAACCCCTGGCCGCAGCCCGTGCAGAGAGCACGGCCGAACCCGAAGCAGAGGATGCCGCACTCGAGATAGCCGCGGAGTTCCTCCTCGACGTAGCCCGGCACGGACCGCTCCGCCTGGTCACGCCACTCGAGCCAACTCGCGAGATACTCCGACACGATCTTGTGGAGCGGAGTCTTTTCGGGGCGGCGACGCTCGTAGCGGCGGCGTGGTGCCGGGCCGGCATGAGGCCGGGGGCGGGGCCGCGCGGGAAACCCGCAGAGGGCAGCGACCATGGACAGACCGGGGCGAGGGCAGTGTTGCTGTTCGCCTGTACACTACTTGCGGGATGCACCCCCCGCCAGCAGCCCCCCTCGGTCGCGCAGCGATTCAGGTCGCTGGCGATTCCTAAATAATCGCGAATAACCGGGCATATTCCTTGAGCGGCCTACTGGTATTGGCCGCCGTTCTCTCCAAGGAATGTGCAATGCACGACTCTCTCACGAAGCACGCCGCACAACTCGCGCGGCTTGCGATGATGATTCGGATTGGCCTCGAAAACGCCGAATCCGCGATTCCCGGTATCAACGACCTGCTCGCTGAGTTGGCGACGCTTGGGGTAACCGATTTCCAAGTGCCGGCCGGCAGCTTGCGACCAATGACGACGATGGGTCGTCCTTCGACAGCCTGTTGACGTTCCGGGCCAGCACGGCCGGCACGTACTACGTCGGCATCTCGGGCTACGGCAACTCGGGCTATAACCCCACGCGGGCCGGTTCGGGCCGGGCCGGATCGACGGGCGTCTACCAGGCTCGGTTCGCCCTCACGGGGGCCACGGCCGGTGCAGGCGTCAGGATCGCAGGCTTCCGTGACACGAGCACCATCGCGAGGGCCTCGGCCTTCGCGATCTATGGCGCAAACTGGTCAGCAGCGCTGCCCGCTGCTCCTGCCACGGCCGCACGCCCCCGTCGGCGATAGCACCGCCTCGCGGCAGCCCGCGACCGATAGCTATAGCCCCTGAGCGGTGCTGAGTGCCCATGCTGTGCACGAAACATTCGTTTCATGCACGACAACGGCCTCTGACCGCTGCCGGACGCGACGTCGAAAACGCCGGTTCAAGGGGGTAAGGCAGCCGTTCTGGGAACGCCTTTTTTGGGGCCGGGAAGCCTGAGCCCTGAGTTCACGAGCCACTCATCAGCCCGGAAACCGACGCGGAAGTACCATTGGGCGGCCTGGGTCTCACGCCACTGGGTCAACCGGGACCCGGCATGATGGGCGGCGTGAACGGCTCGATTGGCATGCACGAGCTCTTTCAGTAAAATATTTGTGACGAGAGGAACCAGCCAGCATGCAGCGATCCCTTCTTTCGCAACGCGTCTACGACGAACTCTACAAGGCCATGCTGACCGATCGGCTCGGCCCCGGTGATCGGCTCAACCGTAAGCAGGTGGCCGAAGATTGCGGCGTCAGCGTTGCACCGGTGCTCGAGGCGATGACGCAGCTCGAATGGGAGGGATTTCTCGTCACCTCGCCGCGTCGGGGCACCATGGTCCGCAACGTGACTGCGTCGCAGGTGCTGGGGCGGTTTCACGTGCGGATCGCCATCGAAAGCCAGGCTGCCCGCATCTATGCCGGACCACGGCTGGTTGCGGATGCGGCGCGGATCCGCGAATTGGCCGCTGCACTCGACGCCACGCCGCGCCGAACATGGGAAAGCGTCGAGGCCGAGATGCGGTTTCACAGGGGGCTCGTCGACCTCGCCGGCAACGAGGTGCTCTCCGACACGTTCAACCAGGTGATGCGGTTTAGCCTCTACTACGCCGCCAAGCGAGTGCTGCCGCAGGGGCCTCCTCGGCCACCGCGGGAGCACATCCGACTTGTCGAACGTCTGCTCCAGTGCGGGCCCGAGGAGGCCGACCGGGAGGTCCGGAGCCATCTCGAACCCTGGATCGAACTCCTCACGCCGCTGGCCGCTCGTGAGCCGAAGGAGATTCCCCGAGTGGATACCCGTGGGCGGCCGAAACGGCTCAAACTCCGCAGGAAGATTCGGACTACGCCCTGACGCCACGATTCATGGGGTGGCCTTCGTGGGTGTGAACCGATGAATGGTGAGTTATCACGAATTTGATAGGCATAAAACTCGTGTCAATCGAGCCGGGCACGTTCACGATGGGTCAGGATGGGCCGCGGATGAAGGACTATCTCAGGCAGAAGCGGTTCAGTGGGGGGCTGCACGACATGCATGGCAACCTCGCCGAATGGTGCCTCGACTGGTACGGGCCCTACGAGCACCGCACGCCATGCAATGACCGCAAAGGAATGACGTTCTGCTCGACCGACGGCGACTACACCGGCTTCGGTCTCTTCGCGGCGGTGAGCTACGACGAGGGCAACACGTGGCCCGACCGTCGCCTCTTCGCACACCCGGGAAAGAAGGTCGCCGAGTCATGGGGCTACCTCGCCGTCACGCAGACCCGCGACGGCCGCATCCAGCTGATCACGAGCAAGGACCACGACACCTTCAACCTCGCGTGGATCAAAGCCCTGCCGCCCGCACCCAAGAAGTGACAAACAAACGCATCTTCGACGCTTCGTTGACAAAAAGGCCTCCGTCATGCCCCTCCGCCCACTGTTTTTTTGCAGGCTTCCTTCCGTGATGAAGGTCATCCTCACATTCCTCCTTGCCCTGCCTCTCGGCATCGTCTCCTGCGGGGCACAGGAGGAGGCTCTTCGGTTCACCGCCACGCCGGAAAACGTGCGGAAAATTCACGATGCGTTTGCCTGCGAGTTGTCATTCGATCTGGGAGGGTTTCAGGGCAAGAGCACGGCCTACGCAGCGATTGCCCTGCCCGTGAAGCTCTCAGGCGACGGGTATCCATCACTGCAGCTGTTCGCCGTCGCTGCGGGCGGAGGAGAGTCGCTCGTCGCCTCAGCGACGTTGGGCAAGGCGACACGCACGACGGCATTTCTCAGTGTCACCGACTTCCTGAACCGGGGCGTACCGATGAGCCGGGTCACGTTTCGCGTGAGGCAGGTGGCTGGTCCGGCACCGGGTGCGACGATTCACCTCGACCCAGCACGGCCTGTGACGCTGATCGCCAGCCCGGAAGCCACCCCACGCTACAGCCTCGACGAAATGCTGCTGCCCATCTGGGCTTCCAGCCGTGCGATCAATGAAACCCTGATCCCCGTCTCGAGAGAGGGTGCCCCGGCAGAAGGCCGCCTGCTCTTCGCACCGAAGGGCGAACTGGTCGTCCGCGACTATGCGTTGAATACAACCTACAAGGCGGGCGTCGATTACGTCGTGGAAGGAAACTCCATTCGGCTGACCGAGACATCCGCCATTCCGTTTCTCACGGAACAGCAACTGTATCCACCTTCGAAGGATGGTTCGGCGGAGGCGGTCGAATCGGTGAAGGGTGGTTATCTCTTGGCGGGGGAGCGCCTGTTCAACCCTTACCAGATCGCTGTCTCATACGATCACGAGGCACCCTGGACCGGACCGGTGCCATCGAACGGCGAGGGCAAGCTTTCGCGAACGAAGGAAAAACTGGCCGCTGGCTCACCCCTGAAAATCGCGCTCTTGGGCGACAGCATTTCGGTTGGCGCCAGCGCCAGCGGTCGCGGAGGCAAACCGCCCTATGTGCCGGGTTGGGGGGAGTTGTTCGTGCGCGGACTGAGGCAGGCTTTCACCAGTCCGATTACGTTTGTGAATCCTTCCACGGGCGGCGCGAACTCGAATTGGGGAACCAAGGTTACACCGTTCTTTCTGGCTCCTGAAAAACCCGACCTCTGTGTGATCGCCTTCGGCATGAACGACGGCAACGCCATGCCGGTGGAAACCTACCGCATGAATATCGGGGCGATCATGGATCAGGTCTGGGCGGAGAATCCAGAAACTGAGTTCGTCCTCGTGGCCCCGATGCTGAAGAACGAGGCTTGGCGGCCGCTCACACCGATGGACGGCTACCTCGCGGCATTGAAGACCTTCGAGTCGGAGCATGTCGCCGTGGCGGACGTCTGGTCGGTGAGCGAGCACATCCTGAAGACCAAGCGCTACTGCGACATCAGCGGCAACCATGTCAATCATCCGAACGATTTTCTGGTCCGCGTCTATGCACAGGTCGTGACGGCCTTGCTGGCACCGCGGGAAAG
>CAMCQY010000205.1 GCA_945877135.1 Candidatus Kuenenia stuttgartensis | reverse complement strand
GCAGGCGGTCTGGCGGGCCTTGGACGCGCATGCCAACCGCGACCTGTGGACGGGACTCGTCCGCCGCGCGATGCTGCAGGACTGGTCGTGGGACTCAAGCGGCCGCGAATACCTGCGCGTTTATGATCAAGCCCGGGCCGTGAACCGCGGGTGAGAAGACGCAATGCGGATTCCCTCGCTTGCGCTTCGGGCTTGGATGAGAGGCCCGCATCCATCCAAGCCCGCAGCGCAAGCAAGGGACAGGCAGGATGGAACGGTGTCATGGCACTGCGCCTACCAGCCGTAGCCGCTCCACGGATCGACCGCGGCGGTCAGTCGCGTGCTGCCAACCTCGACCGTCGGTGCGTCCAGTCGGTGCACCTTCACCTGGCCGGCCGAGACCGAGTAGAGGAACTCGCCGATCCGCACGCTCCGCTGCACTGAGCTGTCGTGCGTGATTTCGCCGAGGTTCGTAAAGCCGGCCGGCGAGGACGTGTCGACCTTGAAGACGACCAGGCCGTCGCTGCCCTGCCACCAGTCGCCCTGCTGCACGGGTAGGGCGAGGATGCCCTGCTGGGCGAACCAGGAGAGGGCGTGATGGTCCCAGAGGGCGGCCGACCACGACTGCCAGCCATCACCCGCGAAGGTGTAGGTCGCTGTCCGCTTCGGATTGGCGGGATCGCCGACGTCGAAGATCGAGAGCTGCAGGCCGAGCACACGGCCAGTGTTCGGATCGACGTCGCGGCCGATGCCCAGCAGGTGCGTGGCGTCGAGTGGGTGCAGGTAGGACGAGAATCCCGGCACCTTCAACTCCCCGACGACCCGCGGCTTCGCCGGATTGGCGAGATCGATGACGAACAGCGGATCGACCTGCCGGAACGTGCTCACGTAGCCCCGATCGCCGATGAAGCGGACGGAGTAGATCCGTTCGCCCGGGGCGAGCCCGGTCACGCTGCCGATCGTCTGCAGGTTGCCGGCGGACGCGGCGAGGGTGTAGACGCCGCTGGAGGCGTTGTCGCCAAAACCGCTGGTCGTCGCCACCCGGAGCAGGCCGTCGTCGCTCTCGTCGAGCGAAAACTGATTGAGCGTCACGCCCGGCACGGCGCCCATCGCCGTCAGCGGCACGTCGGCATCCTCGAGGTCGAACTGGTAGATGTTCGTGGTCGAGCCGGCGTCACTCGCATCCCACCAGTTGCCCCAATGCGTGGCGGAGACATAGAGGCTCGACGTGGACGCGTAGACGTGGCCCGAGACACCGGCGACCGTGGTCGTCGTCTCGGGACCCGCGGTGTCGTCATCGACGTCGAACGACACGACCGACAGCAGGTTGTTGTCCGTCGCCTTGACCGGCAGATAGGTGTGGCCGGCGGTGAGGAGAGCGCTCGTCGTGCTGCCGCCCGCCGTGGCGGTGACCGTGACCTGCGGCAAGGCCACGGTGTCCCATGCTTTCTCCAGACGGGCGCGGTAGCTCGCTTCATCTTCATAGACATAGCGGGTGCCGTCGTTGGGGTAGGGAGCGATGCTGATCCCGATCGGCATGCCGATCGGGAGAGGGCTCGAGGCAATGCTCGTGCCGGGATCAAACGGCACGGGCTCAACCGGCATGGGATCGATATGGATGGGAGGCGGGATCGTGATCACCGCCGGGGCGGGAATGTCGAAGGTGTCTTGCGTGACAACGAGCACGCGGCCGTCGATGGCGCGGGCGTCGACGAGCCAGCCAT
The DNA here is from genome assembly GCA_945877135.1 of Candidatus Kuenenia stuttgartensis. Lineage (GTDB taxonomy): Bacteria > Planctomycetota > Planctomycetia > Pirellulales > UBA1268 > CAMCQY01. The sequence continues at coordinate 2,664 of CAMCQY010000205.1, read as the reverse complement.
CGAGCGTGGTCTGCTCCAGGATGGTCGGACTGGCCACGGCAGAGACGTCGATGACCGTCACGTTGACCTGCGGCTGCCAGGTGTGGTTCCACCACGACAACGCGGAGGCGCCGCCGCTTGTGTCGGCGTCAGCGGCAGCGACCGGCGCCCAGGTGTTTTCCTGTGAGATGACCGTGAGCCGCGTGCCGTGCAAGAAGAGCGACCGTTCCCAGCCCGGCGTCGTGATGTGGCTCACGACGGCCATCTGGTCGGCTGGCCAGGCGTTGAGAATATCGATGCCGTCGCCAGCGAGCACGAAGAGATGTTCGCCGTCGGTCTTCACGAGGTCGCCCTCGTCGACGCCGGCGACCTGGTTATTGGTGCCGGAGAAATCGCCCGTCTCGGCAGGACTGCTTCCCGTCGATCCACTCACGACACTCGAATCGTTCGTGGCGAGGGCCCAATACCGCCACGGCCAGGCATCGTTCCCGAGTTGACCGCCCCACTGTGCCATTGCCGTGTCGATGTACCACGACTTGAGCTGGTCGAGGTCGTCGGTCTGCCGAAGCGGGTTGGTGCTTTCGTTGCCGATGAGCCGCTCGCCGACGCCGAGCCTGACCCGGTCGTTGGCCCTCGTGCCGTAGAACGCGTCGACACCTGCGCCGCCGTCGAGCGCGTTTTGCCCCGCGCCGCCCCGGAGCGTGTCGGCGCCTGCTTCGCCTTGAAGGGTATCGTTGCCCAGCCCGCCTGCGAGCGAGTCGGCGCCGGCACCTCCGCGGAGCGTGTCATTGCCCCGACCGCCGCTCAGCGTATCGTTGCCCTGGCCGCCGAGGATCGTATCGCTGCCGTCACTGCCGGTAATCGTGTCATTGCCGGCGCCGCCGTTGAGCACGGTCTTGATCCGGGTGTTGCCGGGAATGCTGACGGTGATCGTGTCGTCGCCAACACCGCCGAAGATGCGGATTGTGGTGACCCGCGATTCCCGAATCGTGCCGACGACGACGCCGTTCACGGTCGCCCGTAGCTGCGCGGCATTGGCGGGATTGCGATCGACCAGAATCGTGTCGTTGGGGTGGGCGGGATCGGAGTCGCCGCTGATGGTCCAGGTGCCATACCTCTGGCTGACGGCCAGCGCGAGCCGCGGCTCGAGCGGCTCGATCTGCGGCTGCAACCGCGCGGCCTGCTGCGCGACCGAACGGCGGCGTGAACGGCGGGGCTGGTGGCGCATGGCTGGTGTTCTCCCACAATGACGCCGGGTGGCGGGGCAATGGCCTGATGAGAGGGACGCTAGAGTCCCCCCCAGCCGGGGTCAAAGCCAGTGAGTCTACGTTGCAAAGAGGGGCGGGCTCAAACGCCCGGTAGCGCCCATGTTTCCCCGGCATCCAGGGGGTAGATGGGCCGGGCAAACCGGGGAGGTTGTGTGCGACGCTTCCGCCGCGGCCCTCAGGGCGGAAGCCTCAGCGGTTTGCCGACCGAAACAACCGACATGAAGAGCACACTCCGTTTCTGCGTGATGCTGCTGGTGGTGAGCTGCGGGATGGCGATGGCGTCTCTCCCCGCAGCGGCTGCCGAGTTGAAGAAGCCCTGTCACTCCTGTGGCCCATGCGGTGGGGCAGGCGGTACGGTCACTCCGTATGGCGACACCGGCTGTGGCCCGCGGTATTGCGGCGCCAAGCATGATGAACTCTGCGGTCCCGATCCGTGCGATGCGTGCAACCGGTGGCGCGGCTGCAACGGCGCGCATGAGCGGCCCGAGATGCTGGCCCCGTGGCAACTGCCCCCAGGCCGTGGTTTCCAGACGGCGGCAGAGGTCGGCTATGCAGGGAACGGCGGTGGCGGTGCCTGTCTTGAATGCCGGAAGCCCATCTATCGGCTCTGGTGAGCACGCTGGCGGGCCGCGAGTGTCGCCGCAAACGTGATCTCGTCGCCCCGCTCCCGGCAGGCGGCAAGCAGTGCGTCCCACGAGTCGGCGGCGGTCGCCAGTTCCACCAGCGACGGCAGCATGCCGCTGGCCAGCATGGTGCTCGGCATCGGTCCCTCGGCGGGTCGTTCGAGGGCGGCATGGAGCGCCTCAGAGGGCCGGCCCAGGCGTGTGAGCAGGAGCACGAGCGTGTCGGCGGGGAGCGTGCCCGATTCCTCGATGCGGGCCCGCGCGGCCGATCGTCGGAAGAAGCCGATCGATCGATCCACGTCGTGGCCGAGCTGCGCGCCGAAGAACATGCGTGACGACTCGCCGACGTTCTCAAACGGCGGCTCGCCCGGATAGACGACGTCTGATGGCAGCCGGCAGGCATAGCAGGCCAGTTCCCAGGCCTCACGGATCACATCCGGGTCGGTGCAGACTCGTGCGATGCGAAGCACCGACTGCAGATGCGACACGTCGACATGGATCGAGGCATCGTCCGCGCCGCCGACCTCACGGAGCAGGTCGATGAGCGGGATGATCGATGCCACGGAAGAGTCTGCAGCCGTGACTGCCGCACCGCGCTGCGTGAGATCGGCCGCCAGGGCATCGGCCACCTCGCGATGCAGATGATGCACGAGCACGCCGGCGGCCGGTGCCTGCCGCCGTGCGGGCAGCCGCGAGACCGCCTGCTCGTAGGCGGTGATCGAGTTGCACGTGCCCTGCGTACGGATGATGAGGTCGATGCCGAGCGCCGGATCGAGCCCCTCCCAGAGCGCCAC
>CAMCQY010000204.1 GCA_945877135.1 Candidatus Kuenenia stuttgartensis | reverse complement strand
CGCTGGTCAGCAACGCCGGCTCTCGGGACATGGGCAGCCCCTCACGGAAACATCGTACCTATGAACGCTAGGCCCGGAGGGCCGTGTAAGCACCAGCCGACGGAGGTCGGCCAAGCGACGGTCGGCAGGATGCCGAGCCGTCGCGTGTACACAGGACATGGGCAGCCCCTCACGGAAACATCGTACCTATGAACGCTAGGCCCGGAGGGCCGTGTAAGCACCAGCCGACGGAGGTCGGCCAAGCAACGGTCGGCAGGATGCCGAGCCGTCGCGTGTACACAGGACATGGGCAGCCCCTCACGGATTCAGCGTTTAGCATTCATGCCACTGCTTGAGATCAACAATCTCGTCACTGCCTTTCATACGCCCGCGGGACGCGTGCCGGCGGTGGATGGGGTGTCGTTGTCGATCGAGCGTGGCAAGACGCTCGGGCTCGTCGGCGAGAGCGGCTGCGGGAAGAGCGTGACGGCGATGTCGATCCTCAGACTCGTGGCGGCGCCGGGCGTGATCGAGGCGGGGGAGATCCTGCTACGCGATGCCAGTGGCGCCGCGCTGAATCTGGTGACCCTGCCCGAGCCCCGGCTGCGGGAGGTTCGCGGTGGCCGGATCGGCATGATCTTCCAGGAGCCGATGACGAGCCTGAATCCCGTCTTCACGATCGGTGACCAGATCGCCGAGGCGGTGCTCTTGCACCGAGACGTGTCGCGGGCGGAGGCCAGGGGGCGGGCACTTGAAATGCTCGAACTGGTGCGGATGGCAGATCCGAAGCGGCGGCTCGATGAGTATCCCCACCAGCTCTCCGGCGGCATGCGGCAGCGGGTGGTGATCGCCATGGCGCTGGCCTGCGAGCCCGACCTCATCATCGCCGACGAGCCGACCACCGCGCTCGACGTCACGATCCAGGCCCAGATTCTCGACCTGCTCGCCGACCTGCGGCAGCGGCTCGGCACGGCGATCCTGCTGATCACGCACGACCTTGGCGTGGTGGCAGAGACCTGCGACGACGTGGCCGTGATGTATGCCGGCCGGATCGTCGAGCAGGCGCCGGCCGCCGCGCTCTTCGCGAAGCCACGCCACCCCTACACGATCGGCCTGCTCGCGGCGCGGCCGGAGCGAGGCAGCCATGCTGGAAGGAAGGCCGGAGACCGCGCCACCGGGCGGCTGCGAACGATCCCTGGCATGGTGCCGGCGCCGCAGTATTTTCCAGCGGGTTGCCGCTTTCATCCGCGGTGTGCGTTTGCGCGGCTGCCGGAGTGCGCCGGCGCGATGCCCGAGCTGCGCGAGGTGGCGACAGGCCACTTCGTCCGCTGTCCCTACGCGGATGCGCTCGGAGAGCCCCGGCGGCTCGATGAACCACGGGAACAGATCGCATGACGTCACCACTCGTCGAGGTCGCCGGTCTTCAGACCCACTTTCCCGTGCGGAAGGGGCTGCTGCGCCGCGTGGTCGGGGCCGTCCGCGCCGTCGATGGCGTCAGCTTCTCGATCGAGAGGGGCCGCACACTCGGGCTCGTCGGTGAGAGCGGCTGTGGCAAAACCACGGTTGGCCGCAGCATCCTGCGGCTGGTGGAGCCGACGGGCGGCAGCGTGCGGTTCGACGGTCGCGACGTGCGGGCCGCCGGTGGCACCGAGCTGCGCGGGCTGCGGCGGCGGATGCAGATCGTCTTTCAGGATCCGTATGGCTCGCTCAATCCCCGCATGAAGGTTCGCTCGATTCTCGAGGAAGGCCTCATCATCCACCGGCTGGGTACGGCGGCGGAGCGGCTCGAACGGATGACCCGCGCGTTGGCCCGCACCGGGCTCACCGCGGCGGCGCTCGATCGCTACCCGCACGAGTTTTCCGGTGGCCAGCGGCAGCGGATCGCCATCGCCCGCGCGATCGTGATCGAGCCCGACTTCCTCGTGCTCGATGAGCCGATCTCGGCGCTCGACGTCTCGATCCAGGCGCAGGTGGTGAACCTGCTCGTGGAACTGCGGGAGCAACTGGGGCTCACGTATCTCTTCATCTCGCACGATCTGTCGGTCGTGGAGTATGTGTCTGACGACGTGGCTGTGATGTACCTGGGGCGGATCGTCGAGCGGGCCCCCGCCGCGCGGCTCTACGCCGAGCCGCTCCATCCCTACACGCTCGCGCTCTTTTCCGCCGTGCCCAGCGTCGAGCCAGACCGCCGGCGGCGGCGGATCGTGCTCACCGGTGACGTGCCCAGCCCGGCCCGGCCGCCAGCCGGTTGCAGGTTTCATCCCCGCTGCCCGTTAGCGGAGCAGGTCTGCCGCCAGACCGAGCCCCCCGCGACCGTGGTTGATGGCCATGCCGTGCACTGCCACGTCGCCGCCCGCGAAGTGGAACGGGCCGGGGGCGATGCTGCCGCCGCGGCCTCACGCATGGCGGAACTGATGGCGGTGGGCCGGGCTGCTTCACCCGCAGCCACCTGAGGCCGCCGGCAGTGGGATGTTTTGGTCGCGGTGCCGTAGACTGACGGCGAGTTGGTTGCGGTCTGATCACTCGCTGGAGATTCCGTCCATGATTTCAAGCCGTCGGCGATCAGGCCGTGGGAAGGGTGCCGTGCCGGGATGCCATGCCGGCTTGCCGATGCTCGGGGGGAGTGTGGTGCTGTCGTTCTGTCTCATGTTCTGCCTGACCTTCTGCCTGACGCTTTGGGCGCCGCCGGCAGCGGCGCAGACGCCGACGCCCTCACGGGACGAGCTGATGCGTCAGTGGGATGTCGATCGCGACGGCAAGATCGATGCCAGCGAGGCCGAGATCGCCCGCAGCCGGATGCGGCGGGCCCGCAGCGAGGCCATGATGAATTCGGGAAACGATCCCGTGACGGGCAAGCCGCGAGTGCCCACCGATCCGATCACCGGCCGACCTGTGCCACGCGATGCGACAACAACGGACCGGGGCGGGCTCTTCGCCCCTGCAGACGATGATTCGCTGATCCTTGTGCCCGGAAACGGAGAGCGGCCGGGAGCGATTGACAGCGGCATGGGCGGCACCGCCGGTAAGGACTCGCCACCGCGGCCTTCTCAGCGGGACCGCGAGGCACTCCCTGGAACCCGCGCTCCCAGCGTGTCGTCAACGCTCCCATCGATGGTACCGAGGCTGCCCGCCGGTGGATCTTCAACCGACCCCGGCCAGCGGCCGCCCGGACCGTCCTCAGCCGCCGGCCGACCAGGAGTCATTGCCGGAGGTGCGCGGTCCGGCATGCCAGCCGCGCGACCTGGCTACGGTGCTGCCACTCCCACCCGCGATCTCAACGCCGGACGTCTGCCGGGTGGACTGCCGCAGACCAGAGGCGTCGCTCCGGGCACCGCCGCGGGTCCACGGCTCGGTCCGATGCAGCAGCCCAATGCCAATGCGGGTCGGCTGGCAGGGCCAGGTTCATCTGTGCCGCGGTCTGGCATCGGACCCTACCGCGGAGCAATGGGGCCATCGTCGCCGGCATCGCCAACATCTCCAGGGGCTCCGCCGGTGGGTGTGCCATCTGTACCGCGGCCGGGCATACGGCAGCCCGGCGGGGGACGCCCCGTGTCGGCGACTCCCAACACGGTGCCCCGCGTGCCGCGGATGACCACCGACGAGTTTTATGGGCGGTAGCGTCACCATGATCTCATGACCACATGACCACCAATCCCGCTATGCCTTCGGAGTTCTGTTTGCCGCTGCGGTCTGTGCAGGCCGCGGGAGCGATGCGGCGTCTCGGCGCGGAGATGGCTGCGGTCGGCCTCAAGGGGCCCGTTCTGATTGTCGCCGGTGCGACGCCCATCGCCCGGCTGGCACCCGTCTGGGCCGCCGCCCTCGATGACGTAGGAATGGGCCATCGCGTGCGGCTCTTCGGTGGCGAATCGAGCCAGCCCGAGATCGCGGCGATCGTGGAGGAGGCGCGGAGCCTCGGTGCCCGGACGATCGTGGCCGCCGGCGAAGACAGCCTGATCGACGCCGCCCGTTCGGCGGCCGCGGCACTCCTGCTGCCTTTCGTGCCGTGCCCGACGAGCTGCTCGGCAGACCCGTCCATCAGTGGCTGAATCGCGTCCCGCGCGACTGAGCCGCGTCGATGCTTCGCGTCAGAGGCGGTCGTAGGCCCCGCGGTTTGCACCGCTGGACCTGCGTTTTTTGTACCCTAGAATCGTGGGTTCCATATCGTTCTTTGCCTTGTTCTGGAGCCATCATGCCGATCGATTTTCGTAGCTCGTGCGGCCGCGCTGCCCTCGTGTTGGGGGTGTCCCTTTGCGCCCTTTTTTCGGTGGTTGTTGCCCACGCTGAGATTTCGCCGTCGGAGGCCTCACCCGCGGACACCGAGAGGGTGTTTGTCTCGGGAGTGCAAGACTCGTTCGAACAGGTAAGGGCGGCAATCGAGAGGGCAAAGCTCGAGAGCGGACGGGACTAT
>CAMCQY010000203.1 GCA_945877135.1 Candidatus Kuenenia stuttgartensis | reverse complement strand
AACGTGGTGCCGGCCGAGTTGTTACCCATGCAGGGCCAGAGACGTTTGGGCGAGGAGGTGATTCGCACCAAGTTCTCCAAGCGGGAACTCCGCACGGGCCGCTCGAAGCTCGTCTGGAACACCGCAGACGGTGTGCTCACCAGGAGGAGTGAGCACCTACGGATGGTAAGCGACTGGCTGTGGTATCGCGCGAATGCCGTCATTGATCGTCGCTGCACCCGGCTGCATCCCCCACGCGGCCCCGAGCACCCTTTGGCTGGAAAACCCCGCGACTCCCGGAAACTCCTCTCCACGCTGTTTGTCTGCGGCATCTACGGCGGACAAATGCATGCTGAAGGCCGCAGCGAGGGCGGTGCCCTACCAGCAGTTCGGCACTGACAAAGTGGTGCTCCGGGCCGAGTTCGAGGTCACACTCACCAGCGGTCTGCCGGCCGTGATCGGTGAATCGATCCGGCAGGACGGGATCGAGACGGTGGATGGCATCACACTCGTACGAAGGCCGGTTGTGGTCGATCTCTTCGAGATGTCCACCGTGCCCCAACACGCTGTCGAGGCCCACAAACTGCGTGAAACGGGGATGTCACTTTCAAAAATCGGTGCGGCCCTCGGCATCTCCAAGCGGCTGGCGGACTGGGCCACCCGGATGGGCGCAGCGATGGCAGCTCGCGGCTTGACCGATCCGTTCGTCAGGCTGACGGAACGGCCCGAGCGGGTTTCCCGGTGGAACCGTGAACGCGGCCGCCGCGACGACGGCAACGATCAACGCCGGGCTTCGTAGGCCGGTTTTGGTCATAGGGAATGTGCTCGATCGCGGCCGTGGGCCCCAGCCCAAGATCATCGAAACCGCCGCGAACCGGCACCACGCGAAGCCAGGATGGAGGATCTGCCGCCCAAGACCGCACTGCATCTGGGGCCCGCGGGTGCGTCAACTCAGCAATCACCTCCGGCGGCGTTATCAACTCTACGAAGATTTGCCGCAAGACATCTTCGGCCTTGATCTGCACGAGGTAGTGCAGAGGAGAGCTGTCGGCGACGCCCTTCATTGCCCGATCAGCCTACGAAGCGTGGCGATCTGCTCGCCCAACTCTTCCGCCGTGATGAGATCCTCCGTCACGTGATGCCGCTTGAGGAGATCATCCGTCTCGAATCGCGTTATGCCCAGCGAAAGGCCCAGCTGGTGATGAGAGATCGTCCCTTGGCGGTAGAGCTCCACAAGCGCAGCTTCCTTCGCCAGGACATCGAGGTTTGTTACATCCCGCCGGAGTTGCTGCTCGACGGCGGCCGGAAGGTCGAATGTGATCGACATGGTGAACCTCCACAGTTCTAAGACACCGCCAGTGTAATCGCAGCCAGCGTCGCTGCCCACACGATTTGCGAGTCTCCGGATCGCAACCGGTCGCATCTGACCGTCTGACTCATTCGCGGCCGTGGCGGCTCCTGCTGCCACGGCCGCTTTATTTCGGTTTTCCCCCGTATCACCCCTTTAGAGAAGGTTTCTATGCGCATCGTGACCTACCACGGTCGACCTGTGTCTCGTATCCACCACCTGCCGAGCGGGTGGCTTCGCCTGAAGCTTTACGAACGCTTTCCTGACGGCCGTCCGCGGTATCTGCGGATCTCATCCGAGCAGTGGGTCCGCGGCCGCCGCAACGAGTATTTCGATGACAGCGTTTCTCGCAGCCAGGTCTGCCGGAACATCGCCTCCGACTACGTTCGGAGCCTGCGGCACCACTGAGCCGCCAAGCCGTCCCCACCCGGGGGCGGCTTTTTTTAGCTATCAGAGGCCACCGCCGACGCGGGACACAGGACTCGCGGTACGCCGGTACCGCGAAGCAGGGATAAGCCGCGTTGCCGGACGGGAGACATCGCTATTCTCTTTTCCCAAACCCCACACGTTGCGAATCACCGAAAGCCCAATCGACAGGACGGTCAACGGCGGCTCTGGAAGAGGTATTAGTCGTCGCAGGCCTGCACCACCCCCCCAGGCGGCCGAGTGGCACAACGGTGCCCGGCACTCATTCGACGCGTAAAACTACGGTTGATCCGCGCGGTGTCAGATTTCCGCCTCTCCGACCGTAAAGGAGGTGGACGCGAAGAGGACGCCGCCGGTGGCCAGATCAGACCACGCGCAGAGGACGGAAAAGGGCCGACCAGAGGTCGGCCGGGCGTTGACCTGCGCGCTGGTCGGGTTCGACCGCCTGGTTCACGACGCGATCAGCGGCATGCTTCAGTTGCGTGCCGGCCTGCGGGTCGTCGCACAAGCCTCGGGCGTTGCCGACGGTCGGCAGGCGTGCCTGACTGCCCGCCCCGACGTGGTCATCCTCGATTTCGCCGGCCTGGGAAGGCCGGTGCTGGCCATCGCCAAACATCTGTTCGCTGCTCACGCCGGTGCCCGGGCCATCGTGATCACGTCGACTGATCAGGAGTTTCGACGTCCCTCCTGGCTGCCGACCGACCGCTATGCGATCGTGGGCCGCGCGGATTCCTTCGACCTTCTCCTCGCCGCGCTAGAGTCGTTGTTCGAGGACCGTCGGGCCGAGACCGACCGTCTGGCATCTGACGGCGCACGCCGAAGGCCCAGGCGACTCACGGACCGGGAGGCCCAGATCATGGCTTTGTTGGGTGAGGGGCTCACGACCCGGGAAGTTGCGGCGATTCTCGGGCGGTCCCCGCACACAATCCAGACGCACCGAAAGCGGATCGCTGAAAAAGTCGGCCGGCTCGGATCGCGGCTCGCACGCCGTATGGCAAGCCACCGCCAGGACGGCCGCGATCACAACGACGGCGACAATCGTCGAGGCTGACGACGCACTCACTTTGCGGACAGCGCAGCCTCACGGGCTTCCGCGAAACGATGCCGTGCCGGCGGCGGCCTTCATGTCGGCCAGTTCGATCGCCAGGGCCGGTCGCATCTCCGCGGGGGCCACGGCTGCGGCCCGTTCGAGCCTCGCCACCGCGGCTGGGCGGTCGCCCGCCGCCTCCAGCAGCCGCGCCGACGCCGCGCACTGTTCGGCGATCCTGCCTGCAAAATGCCGTAAAACGCCGGGAGACTGCTGCGGAGCAGTGCGAGGGTTTGATGAGGGACGTCGTTTGCTTGACGGGGGGCGGGAGGGTAGTTACTGCAAAGCCTTTATGGGCCTGCTCACAACAGCCCAAGTCCGTCGAACCTGAATCAAATATTTCCGAGGCTGTACCCACTTTCGGCGATTTTCGAGACAGGGAGACTGGGCGATACTTTTGCCCACTGAGCGTCGCCGGCTGAAAGTAGCCTGACACGCGCAGAGATTCACACGGTCAGACATTCACAGTCACGTTCAGAACATCGCATCCCGAGAGCCACGATCATGATTCGCAACTCGAAAACAGTCTTCGGAAAAAAGGGTCCACTCTCCATGAAGTCTCTCGCTCGTTCGCAATCCGCCCGTCGCCGAGCCGCGGCAACTGCCGCCTTCGCGAGTGTCGGCGCTGGCATTCTCGGCACCCATTCTGCCGAGGCGGCGGTCGTGTCGATCGACGTGTCGTCTTTCAGTGGCGTCAACGGCGGCTTGGCCGCGGGGACCACCTCATTTGTCGACAACTACTTTCCAGACGGCGACGCCGGAAGGCTGTTCCTCGCCAACGGCTACAGCACCTATCAGGCGACAGGACTGGCGTTCCAATATCCGGGCTTGGGCTTTGCCACGGGAGGTTCCTTTGCCACCCCCCATAACTTTGCGGCCGGCACCCTGATCGACGCGACCGCGGGGGGGGGAGCCTTCTCCGACAACTACAACAGCATTTTCAGGTTTGGTGGCGATGTTTCCCCTGACTTCGGGCCGAACAGCTTCCTCGGCTTCAAGGACAAGTTCGGCCGGTATGGCTACATCGAAACGACCTGGAACAGCACCACGTATGAGTTCCAGATTTTCAGCGCCGCCTACGAGTCGGTCCCGGGCGTTGGGATCACGACCCCCGGCGGTGCTTCTGTTCCCGAGATCGATCCCAGCGGCCTCGCCAGCGCCCTGTCGCTCGTGATGGGATCGGCGGCGATGCTCGAGCAACGTCGGCGGAAGCGGGCGGCGGTGGCCGCAGTCACCGTGACAGCTTGATCCAATGGGCGATCGTCGCCAGAAGTTGCTCCTTGTCGGCTGGGATTCAGCCGACTGGAAGATCATCCATCCGCTCCTCGATGCCGGTGAGCTTCCGGGCCTCGCCGGGCTCGTCGAGACAGGCACCAGCGGCTCGCCCTCTCGACCCGCGGGGATAGTGCGCCGGGGCGTGGCTGAAAACGCAGCAGCGCGGCGTCACGGAGCGTTAGCGGCCTTCATGGCGGCCAGTTCGGTAAGGATGGCTGGTCGAATCTGCGCGGGGGCCACGGCTGCGGCCCGTTCGAGCCTCGCCACCGCGGC
>CAMCQY010000202.1 GCA_945877135.1 Candidatus Kuenenia stuttgartensis | reverse complement strand
TACCTCGCCGTCCAGCAGGCCCGCTTCGGCGACAACCTCGTCTGCCGTTTTTCCTGCGACCGGGCGGCCCATGCCGTGATCGTGCCGCCGATGCTGATCCAGCCGATCCTCGAAAATGCGCTGCACTATGGAGCCCAGACGAGCAGCATGCCGCTGCGGGTGAGCGTGACGGCGAAGGTGGTTGATGGCTGGCTCGAGGTGGTGGTCGCTAACACTGGCCGATGGGTGCCACCCGACACGTCGCGGTCGCCCTCCACGGGGATTCGTTCACTCCGCAAGCGGCTGGCCCTACTGGTCGATGAAGCTGCCACCGTCGACACGGTGATCGACCCAGGTCTCGACGGCGGCTGGGTGCGGGTCGTCATCCGGATGCCCGCGACGCTCACGCAGCCATCGCCGGCCGTCCACGAGCCGACCCCAGCTGCGGAGCTCGTCTGACATGCCTTCATCATCGCCGGACGCCGCCACGCCCCGGGATAGCACGACGATCACGGCCCTGCTCGTCGACGACGAACCTCGGGCCAATGAACGGATGCGCAAACTTCTCGCGGCCCATCCGGAGATCAATGTCTCAGGCATCGCTGGGAACGTCGCCGAGGCCAGGGCCTTCCTCGCAACGAATTCGCCGTACGTCGTGTTTCTCGACGTGGAAATGCCCGGGGGCAGCGGTTTCGACCTGCTCAAGAATGTGCCTGATGCCACGCAGGTGGTGTTTGTCACGGCCCGCGAGAAGTATGCGGTTCAGGCGTTCGCCGCTGCGGCCCTCGACTATCTGGTAAAGCCGGTCGATCCCGAGAGGCTCGCCGACACGGTCGCCCGCCTCCAGAAGCACGCGGACAGCGCGCGGGCCAAGACGCACGGCGATCGGGAGCCGGGCACCGACGACGACTTCGACGCGGACGAGGCCACCGCAGCGGCGGTTCTTGGGCTCGGCGACGTGGTGAGCGTGCCGCTGGCCGGGAAGACCACGTCGTTGGCGTTGACGGTTGGCGACATCTGCTGGATCGAGTCGCTTCGCAACTACACGCGGGTCGCGGTCAAGTCACCGGTAGGCGTCATGTTGTTCCGCCGCCGGCTGAGCTACTGGGACAACGGTCTGCCTGCTGGCTCATTTGCGCGGGTGGGCCGGTCGTACATCGTCCAACTCGCAGTGGTGGAGCAGATCGATTGGTCGTCACGGACCGAAACAGTGGTGACGTTTGGCGCTGGCGTGGAACCGCTCGCCCTCGGCCGCCTCCCAGGCACGCGGCTGCGAGAGATTCTCGGCGGCCACGCCTAGCGGGCGGGACAGGGGTGGTTGCCATCAAGGCTGCGGCAGGCCGAATTCCCTTGCTTGCGCTGCGGGCTTGGATGACATCCCACTCCCATGCAAGCCCGACGCGCAAGCGAGGGAATCCGCGATGCATGTTTGAAGCCCCGCACCTCCCTGCATTGACTTTTTGGGCAACCAAAACTAATATTTTGAGGAATCAAAATATGGGTTTTGAGGAGCCAAAACATGCGGCGTCGCGGATTCACGCTGGTTGAGCTGCTGGTCGTGATCGCGATCATCGGCGGGCTCGTGGGCCTGCTCCTGCCCGCGGTGCAGGCGGCGCGGGAGTCTGCCCGTCGGGGACAGTGCGGCAATAGCCTCCGCCAGATCGGCATCGCGATGCATGCCTTTCTCGACGGAAGGCGTCACTTTCCCTCTGGATATCTGGCCGACACGGCGGCTGTCGACCGCGATCCCGCTACGTTCGACGCACCCCCTGGCACGGGCTGGGGCCTGGCAATCGCTCCGTTTCTGGAGGAGGCTGCCGCGACGGCGGCCTACGATCCAGTGGCGGGCGTGGCCGGTGTCGCGAATCGGCCGATCGTGTCCCGCAGACTGGCGACGTTTCTGTGTCCGTCGTCCACCGGGCTGCGCGACCCGTTCGCCGTCCTCGATGGCAGCGGCGCGGTTCACGGGTCGGGAGCCGTGCTTGGTCGCAGCGACTATGTTGCCAACGCCGGCCATGAGGATCCCTGGGATGGACCGCCCCGTGTTGACTGGCGTGGCACCTCCAATGGTCCTCTCTACCGCAACTCGAGACTACGAGCAGCCGAGGTGACCGACGGGCTGTCGAAGACGGTGTTTGTGGGTGAACACTCGCAGGCCCTCTCGCAGAAGGCCTGGGCCGGGATCGTGCCGGGAGGATTCAGCCATCCGGCGGAGGCCTTTCGCAGCACCACCGCTGCCGAGCACGCCGCCGCTCTCGTCCTTTCTCACAGCGGCCCGGCGGCCGGAGAGGCTGGGATCATTCATGTGCCCAATGACCCCGCCGGACACTGCGACCAGATGTATTCCCAGCACCCCGCCGGTGCGAATGTCGTCCTGGGTGACGGAGCAACGCGGTTCATCGTCGCGGCCATCGACCGGACCACGTGGGCGGCATTGGCAAGCGCCTCGGGTGGCGAAGTGGCCACCGTCGACTAACTCACGCCGCGACAACACATGTCTTACAGGCGGCAATTGGCGATCTGCGTTTCGATGATCGCCGAGGCGCCGATGGCGTCGAGACGCTCCATGATCGCGTGGGCCTCGCCCCGCTTTACCATCGCCCGCACGGCACACCAGTCGGGGTCTTCCAGTCCGCTGACCGTCGGTGAGTTGAAGCCGGGGGTGATTTTCTCTGCCTCCGCCAGCCGCGTTCTCGGCACGTTGTATTCGAGCAGCGACCAGTTGCGGGCGATCACGATCCCCTCCAGCCGCCGCACGATCCGGTCGGCGGTCGCAGCGTCGCGGACCTGTTCATTCTGCACGAGCACCGTTTCATAGCGGCCGATCTCGTCGAGCACGCGGAGACGGTTGGCCGCGAGTGTGCTGCCCGTTTCGACCAGGTCGACGATCGCGTCGGCGACACCGAGATTGATCATGATCTCGACGCTGCCGGATAGCTCCACGAAGTGCGCCTCCACGCCCCGCTCCGCCAGCCATTGCCGCGTGATCCGCGGGAAGCTGGTGGCGACCCGCTTGCCGGCGAGCTGACGGGCATCGGTCACGGCCGAGTCTTCGGCGACACAGAGCGCCAGCCGGCAGGAGCCGATGCCGAGATCGAGCCGGTGGATGAGCTTCTCGCCGCTCTCGGCTACGAGGTCGGCACCGGTGATGCCCAGATCGATCGCTCCCTCAGCCGTCAGCACGGGGATGTCGTCGGTCCGCAGAAAGATCACCTCGACCGGCATGCCGCGGCACAGCGCGAACAGGCTCCGCTCGTTGCGGCGAAAGGAGACGCCGGCGTCGTTGAGCAGTTGCGCGGAGATTTCCGCGAGGCGTCCCTTGCTGGGAACGCCGATTCGCAAGAGCGGTGTTTTGGCGTGATCGCTCACGAATTGGCTCCATCGGTGCGTTGAGAAGTGGAGGGCGAGTTGTGGTGGCCGTCGCTGGCGGTACGAGCCGCCTTCTCGTCGAGTCCGGAGATGCCGAACCGGCGGGCGAGTTCGTCTTCCACTTGGGAGAGCCCGACGCCACGGCAGGCGAGCAGGACGAGCATGTGGTAGACGAGGTCGGCCGCCTCGGAGACGACCCGCTCGTCGGTTTCATGGTCGGCGGCCGCGACCAATTCACCAGCCTCTTCGGTGACCTTGGCGCCAATGGCGGGCACGCCGCCGGCGAGCAGCCGGCTGGTGTAGGATCGTGCAGAAGAATCGCCCTTCCGCGCCGCCACTACCTGCTCCAGGTTTTCCAGGGTTTCGCCCAACCGACGCATCGATGGCTCCAGACAGTCACCAGCATGAGGCCGCCCCGCCGGCCGCTCCGGAGGGGCCTACAACTGTAGCATGCCCGACAGGTGCATTTGGCGGGCCGGCGCCGGCCCCCGCGGCCCCGCAGGCGCCGGTGCTAGGAGACGACTGCTGGATTCTCTCCGGGCCGACTGCGTCTGGAAAAACAGCCCTCAGCCTGCTTT
Source organism: Candidatus Kuenenia stuttgartensis (assembly GCA_945877135.1). Lineage (GTDB taxonomy): Bacteria > Planctomycetota > Planctomycetia > Pirellulales > UBA1268 > CAMCQY01. The sequence goes on along the minus strand of CAMCQY010000202.1, from coordinate 515 downwards.
TGGCCCGTCGGCTCAACGCTGAAATCGTGAGCGTCGATTCGATGGCGGTCTACCGGGGGCTCGACATCGGCACCGCCAAGCCCGCGGCCGCTCAGCAGGCGGAGGTGCCGCATCACCTCATCGACGTCGCGGAACCTGGCGAAATCTATACTGTGGCCCGTTGGCTGGCCGATGCGGCGGCCGCCGTGGAATCCTGCCGGCGTCGCGGAAAACGAGTGCTCTTCGTGGGGGGCACGCCGCTTTATCTGCGGGCCCTCCGCGACGGCCTCGACCCACAGCCGGCCGGGAATCCCGAGTTGCGAAGGCGGCTGGAAGAGGAGGTGCAGGCGACGGGCTCCGGCCTCCTGCACGCTCGGCTGGCGGAGGTCGATCCCGTGGCTGCCGCCCGGATTCATCGCAACGACACCCGGCGGATCATCCGGGCCCTGGAGGTCGTGGAGGTCACCGGGCAGCGATTGCCAACATCGTGGGCCGATCCGCCGCCGCTGCATCCGGTATTTGCCCGGCAGATGCTC
>CAMCQY010000201.1 GCA_945877135.1 Candidatus Kuenenia stuttgartensis | reverse complement strand
ACCCCGACACTCTAGCAGCCAGCCGCAAGCCTTCCAGAAACGGGTCGGGAATCGGGGCACTGGCGCCGAGGAGCGATCCCACGACCGTGCCCCGATGGCAGTTGTCGCCACCCACCTGGGCATTGGCGCAGACCCCAGCCGCGAAATCGCCGGCATACCGCCAGGCCAGGAAGAGGGCCGCCGGGAAGGCGTCGGGAATGTAGCAGGCCGGGCTCAGGACCCTTCCCACGACGACGTCGTCGGGATGGCGGTCCCAGTCGCGGACCTTGGCCGCCGAGATCCACCCATTGGCATGGTCGAGGATCGCGGTACGGAGGTCTTCCCCCTGGCAGACGTGGATCAGCATCCGGGTGAGCACGTCAGCGGCATCGAGCACCTCGTCGTCCTTGTGCGTGAGGCTGACGTGGAGCCGCACGATCCGTCGTAGTTCGGGATGCCGGGGGCCAAGCGCCGCCACGAGGGCGGGCACGGCCACGAGCCCACCGATGTGCACGTCCTTGACGCCGCAGTTCATCGGCTTGCGATCGGCGGCGAGGTTCGTGAAGAAGTCGCGGTGGTATTCCTCGACGTAGGTGTCGCGATGCTTGCCAGCCGCGAGCATGAAGGCCATGTAGCGGTCGAGCCAGCGTTCTGGATCGTAGTCGCGATCCCGGCGGACCATCTCGAAGAGTTCCACCGCCAACACCTGGTTGAGCGTGTTCTCTCCGGCGGCGAGAAACTGGTGATAGTGAATGCCGCGCTTGCCCCAGTAGGCAGCCTGTTCGCGGAGGATGTCGGTCTTCGGACTCGCGGCGGTGTAGCTCGACCGCCAGAGGATGCTGTCGGGATGCGGATTCTTCGGGGCGAGATAGCCCGTGATCGTGCCGTAATCGCGGGCCAGCGCCTGCCGGTCGTAATACCAGTGCACCGGCATCGCCACCGCATCAGCGATCAGCGAGCCCAGGAAGGCCTGCCGCGACGTGTCGATCGGGTCGTTTGGTTCGTTCATGGGTGGTTCTCGATCAAGTGGGTGAGGGTCAATCCGATGGTCGATCCGCTGGTTCATCATGGAAGAACCCTCGCAAAAAAGCTGCGCACACGCGGCGCGTCGCAGCGGTCGATGATCTCCCCCGGCGGACCGTGGGCGAGCACCCGGCCTTCGCCGACGAAGGCCATCAGATCGGCCACGCGGCGGGCAAATGCCATCTCGTGGGTCACCAGCACAAACTGCGTGCCGAGATCCTTCAGTTCCCCGATCATCTCCAGCACCTCGGCCGTCATCTCCGGATCGAGCGCGGAGGTGGGCTCGTCGAGAAACAGCCGCCTCGGCTGCACGACGAGCGCCCGGAGGATGGCGATCCGCTGCTTCTGTCCGCCGGAGAGTTCGGCCGGACGCTTGTGGGCATGATTGGCCAGGCCAAACCGCTCGAGCGGCTCCCGCACACGAGCTCTCGCCTCGGGCTCAGACAGGCCGTGCACCTGCATGAGCGGCAGGAGCAGGTTGTCCATGGCCGTAAGATGCGGAAACAGATTGTAGGCCTGGAATACCGTGCCGACCGTCCGCCGATAGGCACGCAGCGATGGTTCATCCCGCGGCAGGGCCACGCCATCGAAGACCACGCTTCCGGCCACCGGCACGTCGAGTCCCGCCAGGATTCTCAGGAGCGTTGACTTGCCGCCCCCTGAAGGCCCGACGAGCACGAGCGACCGAACGTCGCCGGTCCGCAGTTCCAAGCGGTCGAGGACGGTGGTCGTGCCGAATCGCTGCACGAGGCCTTTAATCTCAAGATTCATGATGGCCGACTTTCACGATGGCTCGACTTCACGCCTCATACCGATAGCGGCGTTCGAGCAGCCGCGACATAGCCGACAGTGGCAGCGTCAGCAGCAGGTAGCCGGCGGCCAGCGGCAGGTAGCTTTCCAGCGTGGAGTAGGTGAAGGAATTCACCTCCTGCGCGGCGAGGGTGAATTCGGAGACCGCGATCACGGAGAGCAGAGAAGAATCCTTGATGAGCGAGACGAACTGCCCGGCGACGGCGGGCAGCACGAGGCGGACCGCCTGCGGGAGGATCACCAGCCGGAACGATTGCCAGGGAGTGAGGCCGATGGCTCGGGCGGAATCCCGCTGCGTCTGCGGGATGGCGGCGAGACCACCGCGGAAGATCTCGGCCATGTAGGCACCGCTGAAGAGTGCCAGCACGAGCACGCCGACCACATACCGGTTTTCAAGGCCGACGGCGCTGGCCACCACATAGAAACCGATCAGCAGTTGCACGAGCAGCGGCGTGCCTCGGATCACCTCGACATAGACGCGGCCCACCGCCTCCAACAGCGGGTTTTTCGATTCGAGCAGCACCGCCGCCAGCATGCCGATCAGGGTGCTGGCGACGAGTGCCGCCACGCTGATACCGACCGTGACACCGAAGCCCTGCAGCAGCTTCTGGCGGTATTCCCAGACACCCGCCCAGTTCCAGGCATAGTTCACCCGCGAAAACGCCAGCGCGATGAGCGCTGCGAACAAGACGACAACGATCGTATGGGCGAGCCAGCGGGGCATTCGCGACATTCTACAAGAAAAGGGCATGCAGCTCTTTTCCCGGTCCCATGCACGCCCGAAGCGCCAGCGAGAGGAATCCGCGTGAGATCCCCATGACGTCGCCCGCTTTCCCTTGCTTGCGCTGCGGGCTTGGATGGAGACAGGATTGGATGGAGACGGGTCCCATGCACGCCCGAAGCGCCAGCGAGAGGAATCCGCGTGAGATCCCCATGACGTCGCCCGCTTTCCCTTGCTTGCGCTGCGGGCTTGGATGGAGACAGGATTGGATGGAGACGGGTCCCATGCAAGCCCGAAGCGCCAGCGAGAGGAATCCGCGAACACGCCTCGCTGGGTTCCCTTTTGCGCTCAGAAGTAGAACGGTATGCCTTGGGCCTTGAAGGAGGCCTTCTCTTCGGGCAGAAACTCGTCACCGAGTTTCTCGAAGCCGCCGGCCTCGCGAAACGCCTTGAGGAATCCGTTGATCTGCTCGCGGAGCTGTGTGTCGCCCGGCCGCAGGCCGACGGCCCACGTCTCTTCGCGAAACGGACGGAGCAGGGCCCGCGTCGTGTCGGGATGCCGCTTGTGGTTCTGATAGACCGAGAGCGAATCGTAGATGAAGGCATCGGCCTTGCCCTGCGCCACCTCCATCACCGCCGCGGACTCCTTGTCGAGCACGAGCAGGCGGGATCGCTTGAACGTCGTCGAGGCATAGTGATGGCCGGTCGTGCCTTTCTTGACGGCGATCGAGCGACCGGCCGCGTCGAGATCCGCGGCCGACTGCACGGGGGAATCCTTGCCGACGAGCAGCGCCAGCCCGGTCTTGAGATAGGGATCGGAAAAGGCGATCGACCGGCTCCGCTCCGGCGTGGCGGTCATCGACGAGATGATGCAGTCGATCTTGCCGGTCTTGAGCGCGGGGATGAGGCCATCGAAGGCGGTGTTTTCGATCACCAGCTCGCGGCCGAGATGCTGCCCGAGCGCCTCGGCGAGTTTCACGCTCACCCCCGTCGGACGGCCCTCTGGATCGGTCATCTCGAAGGGCGGATAGGAGAGTTCCATGCCGACGCGGAGCGGCGGAGCGGCGGATGCCGACGCCGCTACGAGCAACAGGCCGCCAAGGAGCAGGAAGACGAGGGAACGCATACGGTTGTCATACCTTGCGGCCGGTCTGGCTGCCAGCCGTTCAGGATCTTCGCTACGCGGCAGCCCGGCGTCCGCGGCGCGAGGCGGCGGCGTGCTGGAGCAGCGCCGCCTCCACGCTCTCGGCGAATTGGCAGCCGAGACCGGCAAGCCATGTCTCATGCATCGACCGGTTTTTGTGGTAGTTGTTCGGCAGCAGCGTGACCTCGCGGCCGGCGTGCAGCCCGGCGATCGCAAAGTGCAGGCGGTCGGTGATGATCCGACGATACCGCGATGCCAGGGCGAGCGTCTCGGCGGGTGTGTTGCAAAGGGCGGCGGGATCACGCGATAGTTTGAGCAGCCGACCCCTCCGCTCGTGATCGCGTCGCATCAGGATGCCGAGATCCTGCACTGGCGGGCCGGCGGCGGGCCAGGCCAGGCCGAGCGCGAGATCGGGGGCGAGAATGCCGTCAGTCCGGAGGGCAAGGCTCGCCTGCTCACGGACAAATACTTTGGCAAACGGGCGGTCCTCACGGTCGGTGAACGACTGCGGCAGAATGACAACCGGTAGGCGGAGCCCCAGGGCCCGAGTGCGAATCGCGTGATTCTGCGCTGATCGCCGGCCCATGCTGCCGCCGCCACCGAACACGATCACATCGACCTCAGCCGGATCATCGAGGTCGAGCGGCAGCCAACGGATGCCACACTCTGCAAAGAGCTGTGTCATGGCCAGTTCGATCAGGGCATACCCGACGTGTCCGATCGGTCGCACGTAGCCGACGCGTCGGCCGACCAGTGGCGCGATCACATGCTTGAAGGCGTCGGGCCCCAGAAGTGACCGACGGGCCGTGTCATCACCGCCAGTACCGGGAACGATGCGCAAGGACGGCTTCGCTCCTGTGGGCCGCCGATCGCGGAGGCTGCGCCGCATCGTCGGACGACAGCCTGCTGCACACGGTTTCCGCTCGCTGCGATTCCCCATGCGATGGTGTATCGAC
>CAMCQY010000200.1 GCA_945877135.1 Candidatus Kuenenia stuttgartensis | reverse complement strand
GGCGGACAGTAGCCCGACTCGCTCGCCGAGAGGGCCCGCCAGAGTTCGCGGCCGGTGTCCTTATCGAAGGCCACCGCCACGCTCCCCTCGCCGCCCACGAGGCAGACGAGCCGGTTGCCATCGACGAGCGGATGGCCGCAGAAGCCCCAGAGCGGCGTCGGCGCGGCATAGTCTTTCTTAAAGTCCTTCGACCAGATCACCCGGCCGGTGGCTGCATCGAGGCAGAAGAGATTTCCTTCAGCGCCGAGCGTGTAGACCTTGCCGTCGGCGACGGTCGGCGTGCACCGTGGCCCTGAGGCATACGAGATCGCATAGGGGCATTCGTAGTCGTGTTTCCAGATCACCCGGCCGCTGGCTGCATCGAGGCAGAGCACCCGCTCGCGGCCGGCAATCGCGTTCCTTGCGTTCGGGGCGTTGGCGACATCGCCCTCGCGGCGTTCGTAATCCATGAGATAGACGCGGCCATCGGCCACGGCCGGTCCGGAGTAGCCGCCCTTCACCTCGGTTCGCCACTTCACTGGCAGGCCCGCTGGCGGGATCACCTTGACGATCCCGGTCTCCCGCCAGACGCCATCCCGCGCAGGCCCCATCCACTGCGGCCAGTCGTCACCTCGGGCGGCGGAAACACATAAAGCGAGCAGTGCTAGCAGGGGCATCGCGAGTCGTTTTACACGGTGGATGGTCACGGGACGGACGGCTACGCGAGATGGGGTGAGGAATACGAACGGCATCATGGCAGCTCCGGTGAATGGAACGGTGATCAGGAAAGAGTCGGCTCGGCCGACAACGGCAGCGGCAGTTCGACGCCCACGTCGATGCCCTCTGGCCGCCAGTCGATGATCTCCATCTCGGCGGTGCGGCGGCCGCGGAACTCGTTGATCTTCGGCTTGAAGGCCACATGAAAGGGCTGGCCCGGCGCGGGCAGATGTGGCAGCCAATCTGCGCCGCCAAAGGCCACGCCGCGAACCTTCGCGCCATGCTGCGTGAGGTTCATGGAGATGTGTCTCGCGCCACCGCCGATCGTCCGCGGCGGCTCCACCAGTCGCACGCCCGAGGCGCAGAGGATCGGCCGCCGGTTGCTCTGACCAAACGGCGACAGTCGTTCGAGTTGCTGGACTGTGTCGAGCGTGAGGCCGGCGAGCGTCGTCTCGCCGTCGAGGGTGATCTGCGGCAGTCGCAGGCTCGCCGGCATGCGCTGGCCCACCGCCGCCAGAAATGCCTTGCGGAAGTCCTCAATCCGGCCGTCCTCGATTCGCAGGCCCGCCGCGGCCGCGTGGCCACCGCAGGTGAGCAGATGTTCGCGGCAGGCCATGAGAGCCTCGTGCACATCGAAACCCGGCACGCTCCGCACGCTGCCGATTGCAGGCCGGCCCTGATGCTCGTCCCGGGAGATCATCACGATCGGCCGATGCCACCGCTCCGCCAGCCGTCCTGCCACGATCCCGATCACGCCGGCATGCCAGCCGCGGTCGGCCAGTACGAGGGCCGGATCGGCCTCGGGATCGAACTGCTCCTTGACCTGCTTGAACGCGGCCAGTTGGATGCTTCGTTCCTCGGTCTCGCGGCGGGAGTTGAGCTCATGGACGTAGTCAGCCAGTTGCACGGCTCGTGCAGCGTCACTCGTGGTCAGCAGTTCGATGCCGCAGGCGGCCTGACCGAGGCGGCCGGCAGCATTGAGCCTCGGCGCCAGCCGAAACGCGATGTCCTCGCTGTCGATCTGCGACTTCTCGTCCAGTTTGGCCAGCTCCAAGAGCCGCGCGATGCCCGGCCCTCCCCGCTTCCGCAGGCACTCGAGGCCATGCTTCACATAGATCCTGTTCTCGTCGAGCAGCGGCACGACGTCGGCCACCGTGCCGAGCGCGGCATAGCCGATCGACTTCAGCAGCATCTCGCGCAGTCGGGGCGTGACCTGCTTCGCTCCAGAGGCTCGCGTGGCGATCGCCCACGCGAGCTTGAAGGCCACGCCCGCGCCGCAGAGTTCGCCGAAGGGATAATCAGCCCCCGGCAGTCGGGGATGCACAAGCACGTCGGCATCTGGGAGCGTGTCGGCGAGGTTGTGGTGATCGGTGATGATCAGTTCCAGACCCAACTCTCGTGCCCGTGCTGCCTCCTTCACGCTGGCGATGCCACAGTCGACCGTGACCACCACCTGCGCACCCCGGGCCGCGAGCGTCTCGATCGCCTCGGCGTTGAGCCCGTAGCCTTCCTCGAAACGGTCGGGCACATACCAGCTCACCTGCGCGTCGATCGCCTCGAGGCAACTCATCAGGATCGCGGTGGCGCACATGCCGTCGGCGTCGTAGTCGCCGTAGATCACGATCGGCCGGCCGTCCCTCGCGGCCGCCAACAGCCGGTCGGCCGCCGCCGGGATACCCGGCAGCAGGTCGGGATCGCGGAGGTCGGCCATCGTGCCGCCGAGGAAGGAGCGGACGGCCGGAGCGTCGGTCAGCCCCCGTGCCGCGAGGAGCCTCGCCGCGATGGCGGAGACGCCGGCCGACCGTTCGATCGACTCTACCAGGTCACGGTCGTGCGGCAGAATTCGCCAACATTTCGGCACGGCTCGACTCCCTTCGAAAAATGTTCAGTGGGAGTATACGGGAATCACGTGATCGCGCTGCCGCGATGATGTTCGCGGGAGGACGTCCTCGTCGTTATTTGTCGGCCGGATTGACGACCGGGACAGTCAGCCACTATTTTTGTGGATAGGTGTTTTGATGGATATCAGCCGCGAACTTTGCAGCGGTCAGTGTGGCGCCACGTGAGGTGTTTGATGGTGAAAACGCAGATTCAGATTCCCGACGAGCTCTACCGCCGGGTCAAGCGGCTTGCCGAGGCTCAAGAGTGGACGCTGGCCGAGACGCTCCGACGAGGTGCAGAGTTGCTCTTGGCAAGTCGCCCACTTCCGCGTGCGGCCGACGGGTGGACACTCCAACCGCCGGCCAACACGCAGCTCCGAGTTGATCCGTTCGCTGATCCCACAACCCCCGCTGGTTTGGCATGGCGCGAGGACGCGAATCTCGGAACGGCCGCAAGCAGACTGAAACGACGCACATAATGGGGCGGAGGCCAAGGCATGCTTGTGTGTGACACGAACGTCCTGTTTCCTGCGCTCGAGGCATCGCACCCCAACCATTCCGCCGCCCGCGTCTGGCTGGAGTCAATGGTTGAAGACGAATCATTCGCACTGTGTGAACTCGTGCTCACGGAGGTCTATACGCTGCTGCGAAATGCCTCGATCTGTGCCAGGCCGCTTTCGGCAGCCGCAGCCGTCGCCGTCATTGAAAACCTGCGCAGCAATCCAGCGTGGCTTGTTCTCGACTACCCGGGGCCGGGCCTCATGGACAAAGTGTGGTCGGCGGCCCGCAGCACCGAATCGGCTCGTCGCATCTACGACATGCGGCTTGCGCTCACGTTGCGGCATCATGGCGTGAGCCATTTTGCGACCGTCAATCATCGCGACTTCAAGGGTTTCGGCTTCGAAAAGGTCTGGAACCCGCTTTCGTGATCGCTGCCAACGGGCAGCCCCAGCGGGCGGACACTGTGCTTCCCGGGCAGACCGTGGACAAGCCGTGCCACGAACCGTAAAACCTCGCTCAGTGGTGGACCCTTCCGCGTACCTGACCCTCGGTTGCAGCCCACTATGACCGTGGCCTTCTCGGAGCATGTTCTCATGTCGATCGCCGATATCGTCCTGCCAAAGATGCCCGTCAAACCGAAGCGTGAGGATCTGGCGAAAGATACGGTTCTCTGCGAACACTGCACCGCCAAGTGCTGCCGCTATTTTGCGCTGCCGCTGGAGCAGCCAACGACGCGGGAAGAGTTTGAATACATCCGCTGGTTTCTCCTGCACGACCACGCCACTGTCTTCACCGAGGATGGCGACTGGTATGTCTGCGTGCACACCGTCTGCAAGCACCTGCAGGACGACTACCGCTGCGGCATCTACGAGACGCGGCCGCAGATCTGCCGGGAATACACGACCAAGGACTGCGAATACGAAGACGACTGGGTCTACGACCAGTATTTCGAGACGGCCGAGCAGGTCGTGGAATACATGGACGCGGTGCTCGGCCCAGGTGGCATGGAAGTCGGCGACGGGCGTAAGAAAAAGAATCGCAGCAAGTCGATCCGCAGCCAGAAGCCTCCGCTCTTGCCAGTGCTGGGCTAGCCGACCGTGCGGCGATGGCTCTCGCGTCGGCTTTGGGAGGCCGCATGATTTCGTCGCCGGTTCGCCTACGGCCTGTGTATGTCGCCTCCCCGAAGAACTTCGTCGTCCGCTTCGATGCGACGCCTGCGCGTTCTCCCGAACTGGGTGCCGGGGCGATCGTGCTGGTCGCCTGTGTCCGCGATGAGATGATCCGGATTGCCCAGTTCCTCGACCATTATCGCTGGATCGGTGTCGACCACTTCGCGATCGTCGACAACGCCTCCGCGGACGGCACGGCGGAGTGGCTCGAGCGGCAGCCCGATGTCTCGCTCTACCGAACGACACAGTCGTTCGCCGCTGCTGGCTGCGGTTGGGCATGGATCGAAACGCTTCTGGAACGCCATGCCAAGGATCGCTGGTGCCTCGTGGCCGACGCTGACGAACTGCTCGTCTACCCTGGGTATCCCGAGCGCAGTCTGAAAGACCTCGTCGCGTATCACGAAGCGAATGGCTTCACCGCCATGGCCTCCGTGTTGCTCGACATGTACGCGGCGACGCTCTGTCC
>CAMCQY010000199.1 GCA_945877135.1 Candidatus Kuenenia stuttgartensis | reverse complement strand
CGAAGTGGTCTCCCACGGCCGATTTTCACAACCGGAACCCATCCCGGCGCTCCGGCTAGCCCGTTATCCCGACCCTCACCCGCCCTGGACACCATGGACGCCATCCTTCCCGTCCTGCTCTTTGTGGCCATCGCGGCGGCGGTGTCGGTAGGCCTCGTCGTGACGGCCAGCCTCATCGGCCCGCGGCGAAGCGGGGCCGTCAAGGAAATGCCGTACGAGAGCGGCATGGACCCCGTCCATGACACCCGCCGACGATTCGACGTGCGGTTCCACCTCGTCGCCATCACGTTCCTGGTGTTCGACGTCGAACTCCTCTTCCTCTATCCATGGGCCGTTGCCAGCAGATCAGCTGCGGGCATCGACGCCGCAGTGGCCGACGGCCTGGTTTCCTGCAGAGGCCTCGTCTACTCCGCCGCCATGCTCTTCATTGCTCTGGTGATCGTGGGGTTTGCATACGACTGGCGAAAGGGAGTGTTCCGATGGCGTTAAACATGCCGGGACGACAGACCATGCCCGGGAAGATCGAACTGCCCGAGAACGTGGTGGTGAGCAGGCTCGACGAACTGGCCAACTGGTGCCGCAAAAACAGCCTCTGGCCGATGCCCTTCGCCACGGCGTGCTGCGGCATCGAACTGATGGCCACCGGCGCCAGCAAGCACGACCTCGCCCGGTTCGGGGCCGAGGTCTTCCGCTTCAGCCCGCGGCAGTGCGACCTGATGATCGTGGCCGGCCGCGTCGTCATGAAGATGCTGCCAGTGCTGCAACGCATCTGGCAGCAGATGCACGAGCCGAAGTGGTGCATCTCGATGGGGGCCTGCGCCAGCACTGGCGGAGTATTCGATACCTACGCCGTCGTGCAGGGCATCGACCGCTTCATCCCGGTCGACATGTACGTGCCCGGCTGCCCGCCGAGGCCCGAACAGCTCATTCAGGCGATCATCGATCTCCAAGACAAGATTCAACGCGAGGGCACGATCACGGGCCGCGAGTTCGACACCAGCCAGCGGCAGCTCCGCAAGCGGGCACTCGTCGAGGCGGATCAACTGCTCACGCTCGACGCCGCCCGCAATCCGGTCGCGCAGCGGGAGCTCTCCGCCGCCGCCCACCGCACCTGATCCCCTGACAACTGATATCTCGCCACCGCAGATCGCTCCTCCCATGCCCTACGAACCACCCGCCGTTGACGACGTTCTGGCCGCGGTCACCGCCCGCTTCGGGCCGCTGGAGTCAGCCGTTTTTCGTGGCCAGACGAGCGTCGTCGTACCGGCGGCCCAGTCGTTCGAGGTGCTCGAGCATCTCAAGGAGCAGGGCTTCGACCTGCTCGTGGACGTGACCTGCGTCGATTACCTGGAATACCGCGGCGCGAAACAGCGGTATGGGCTCGTCTACCTGCTTGCCTCCACCACGACCAACCAACGGCTGACCATCCGGGTGTTTGTCGATGATCCCGTGTCGGCCGACGAGAAGTGGCCCACGGTTCGCAGTGTCGAGCCACTCTGGCGGGCTGCCGATTGGCTCGAACGCGAGGTCTGGGATCTCTTCGGCATCCAGTTCGCGGGCCATCCCGATCTCCGCCGCCTCGTCATGCCGGAGGAGTTTACCGCCCACCCGCTCCGCAAGGACTATCCGCTCCAGGGCCGCGGCGAGCGGCACAACTTCCCCGTCATCACCCGCGACCACAGCTAGCAACGGCACAAACCATGTCCATCGCCCCAGCCCCACGATCGTTCCGCAGCGATGCGGCCGCCGATACCGCGGCCGAGCGGTCGGAGGACTACCTCTGGACGCTCAACTTCGGCCCCCAACATCCCGCCACCCACACCACGCTCAGGCTGGTGCTCAAACTCGACGGCGAGCGGGTTGTCGACGCGATGCCGGAAATGGGCTATCTGCACTCGGGCTTCGAGAAGCTCGGCGAGCACCTCACGTTCAACCAATACGTGACGGTCACCGATCGCATGAACTACATCTCCCCGATGGCCAACAACGTCGCCTGGCACCATGCGGTGGAGAAACTGCTCGGCATCGAGCTCACCCCCCGCTGCCGATCGATCCGCACGATCATCGCGGAGCTGGCCCGGATCAGCGACCACCTGCTCTCCAACGGTGCCGTCGGTCTCGACACCGGCGCCTTCACCTTCTTCCTCTACGCGTTCTATCAACGCGAGGTGATCTACGACATCTTCGAGACCCTCTGCGGAGCGCGGTTCACCAACAGTTGGACCCGCGTCGGCGGCGTCTCGCAGGACTTCACGCCGCTGGTGATCGAAAAAATCCGCACCTTCGTAAAGACCTTCCCCAAGACGCTCGAAGACATGGAGCGGCTGCTCACCCGCAATCGCATCTTTGTCGATCGCACGAAGGGCGTGGGCGTGCTCTCGAAAGAGCAAGCGATCAATAGCGGAGCCTCCGGCCCCGTGGCCCGCGCCAGTGGTGTCACCCGCGACCTGCGCAAGGACGAGCCCTACCTCGCCTACGAAGACTTCGACTTCCAGATCTGCTGCGCGTCTGCCGGCGACTGCTATGCCCGCTACCTCGTGCGGATGGCCGAGATGCGAGAGAGCCTGAAGATCGTGGCCCAGGCGCTCGAAAATATCCCCGCCGGCCCCGTCAACGTGGGCATCGACCAGCGGACGGCCCTGCCGACCAAGCAGCAGGTCTACTCCACGATCGAGGGCACGATCTCCCACTTCGAGTTGTCGATGAGCAACCGCGGCTTCGAGGTTCCCAGTGGGGAATCGTACGGAGCGACCGAAGCTCCCAACGGTGAACTCGGGTTCTACCTCGTGGGCGACGGGGGCGAGAGTGCGTACCGCGCGCGATGCCGCCCGCCATCCGTGCTGCACTTCGCCCTCTTCCCGCAACTGATCCGCGGTCACACGCTCTCCGACGTTGTCGCCGTGCTCGGCAGCCTCAACATCATCGCCGCGGAGCTGGATCGATGACTTACCGTTCTCAATCAACATCGAGCAGGAAGGGGTTGCCCATGTCGTTGAGCCGGCGTTGGCGGCAAGCGGAGCCATGGATGGCGGAGCGTAGCCGCCATCGAGTGAGCGAAGGCCAGGATGGCCGTAGCGAACGTCCGGCGAGTCGGCAGGGGCAAGCCCTTCCGGAGCTTCACCGATGATCGCCCAACCAAGAATCCTCACTGACGAGATGGTCGCCCAGATCGAGGCGCTCGCGCCCCGCTACCCCAATCGTCGCGCACTCACACTTCCTGCGTTGCACATCGTCAACGCGGCACTTCGGCATGTGCCGTTGCAGGCAGTGGTAGAGATCGCGGATGTACTGGGATTGGCCCCGGCCGAGGTACAGGACACCCTCACTTTCTACCAGTTCTTCCATCAGGAGAAGCCGTGCGGCAACGTGCGGGCCTTCGTCTGCCGGTCGATCTCGTGTGCCCTTCGGGGAGGCGACGAGTTGCTTACGCACCTCTGCCACAAAAACGGCATTGATCCCTACGGGACGACGCCCGACGGCGAATTGACGATCGAGCCGGCGGAGTGCCTCGGGGCCTGCGACTTTGCCCCCTGCATCCTCGCCAACGACGACCTCCTCAAGAACATGACCCCTGAGACCGCCGAGGCGGAACTCAAGAAACCACGGGCGAGGGCCACCTGACATGCAGCCATTCAAACCAGTCCTCCTCGAGGCCGTCGGCGTGCCCGATGGACAGACGCTGGCCAGCTACCGGAGCCGCGGCGGCTATGAGCCGCTCGAGCAGGTGCTGAAGCAGAAGCAGCCCGTCGACGTCGTCGAGATGGTGAAGGCGTCGGGCCTCCGCGGCCGCGGCGGCGCCGGCTTCTCGACAGGACTCAAGTGGACCTTCCTGCCCAAGGATCATCCCGGCCCGATCTACCTCTGCATCAATGCCGACGAGAGCGAGCCGGGCACGTTCAATAACCGGATCCTGATGGAGGATGATCCTCATCAGGTGATCGAGGGCATCATCCTCTCGGCATACGCCACGCGGGCCAGCACCGCCTACATCTACCTTCGCTACGAGTATCCGCAGAGTTGGCAGCGACTGCAGACGGCGATCGACGAGGCCTATGCCGCCGGCTACCTCGGCAAGAACATCAAGGGGAGCAGTTTCTCGCTCGACATCTATCTCCACCGAGGCGCTGCGGCCTACATCTGCGGTGAGGAAACGGGACTGATCGAGAGCCTCGAGGGCAAGCGGGCCTGGCCCCGGATCAAGCCACCGTTCCCCGCCATCGAGGGCCTCTTTCGCAAGCCGACGGTCGTCAACAACATCGAGACGATGGCCTGCGTGGCGCAGATCGCCCGCCGTGGCGTCGACTGGTTTCGCTCGATCGGAGTGCCCGCCGATCCGAACAACCCCCGCGATCCCGGCAGCTACGGCCCCAAGCTCTATTGCCTCTCGGGTCACGTCGAGCGGCCGGGCTGCTACGAGACCCCTCTGGGCATTACGGCCCGCCAACTCATCGACGAGTATGGCGGCGGCGTCTGGAAGGGCCGCAAGGCGAAGGCGGTGATCCCCGGCGGCATCTCGATGGGGCTGATGACCGAGGCCGAACTCGACACCCCGCTCGACTTCGCCGGCCCGGGCAAGGTCGGCTGCCTCGGCCTCGGCACCGCGGCAGTCGTCGTCATCGACGAAACGGTGAGCATCGTCGACTTCCTCCACAACTCCTGCCGGTTCTTCGCCCACGAGTCGTGCGGGCAGTGCACGCCCTGCCGCGAGGGCACGAGCTGGTCGCTGCGGATGCTCGAACGGATCAAGGCCGGCAAGGGTCGCCTCAGAGACCT
>CAMCQY010000198.1 GCA_945877135.1 Candidatus Kuenenia stuttgartensis | reverse complement strand
CTTCAGCACGACCACCGCCAGTGGCGGCAGCGTGAGCGTGAGCGAGTGCTCGCGGCCGTGGTGCGGCACAGGCGATGACTGAAGACCGCCGCCGTTACCCGTATTGCTGCCGCCATACCAGGCCGAGTCGCTGTTGAAGATCTCTTCGTAGGAGCCGGCGGCCGGCACCCCGAGGCGGTAGCCCTGCCGGAGCACCGGAGTGAAGTTGCAGCAGACCACCAACGCATCACGGCTGTTGGAGCCACGACGCACGAAAGCGAGCACGCTGTCCTGCCAATTGTGGCAGTCGATCCATTCGAAACCGCGGCCGTCGAAATCGAGTTCGTGGAGAGCCGGCTCCCGCTGCACGAGATTGTTCAGGTCGGCCACGGCGCGGGACAGGCCGCGATGGCTCTCCCCTGCGAGCAGATGCCAGTGCAGGCTTTCGTCGAAGTTCCATTCCTGCCACTGCCCGAATTCGCCCCCCATGAAGAGCAGCTTCTTGCCCGGGTGGCACCACATGTAGGCGTAGAGGAGCCGGAGGTTGGCGAACTTCTGCCAGATATCCCCTGGCATCTGGTCGAGCAGCGAGCCCTTGCCGTGCACCACCTCGTCGTGTGAGAAGGGCAGCACGAAGTTTTCGTGAAAGGCATAGATCAGACTGAAGGTAAGCTCATCGTGGTGATACTTGCGGTGCACCGGATCGTGCCGCATGTAGCGGAGCGTGTCGTTCATCCAGCCCATGTTCCACTTCAGGCTGAAGCCGAGCCCGCCCACATAAGTCGGCCGCGACACACCGGCCCAGGCGGTTGACTCCTCCGCGATCGTCAGGACGCCCGGGTGGTGGGCATGGACCTGAATGTTGAAGCTCTTGACGAACTCGATCGCCTCGAGGTTTTCCCGGCCACCGTGGCAGTTGGGCACCCACTCGCCGTCCTTGCGGCTATAGTCGAGATAGAGCATCGAGGCCACGGCATCGACCCGCAGGCCGTCGACGTGGTAGCGATCAAGCCAGAACAGCGCGCTCGAGACCAGGTAGTTGGCGACCTCGTTGCGGCCGTAGTTGAAGATCAGCGTGCCCCAGTCGGGGTGCTCGCCCTTCCGCGGATCTTCGTGCTCGTACAGGGCGGTGCCGTCGAACCGACGCAGGCCGTGGGCGTCTCGCGGGAAATGCGCCGGCACCCAGTCGATGATCACGCCGATGCCGGCCCGATGCAGGGCGTCGATGAGCGCCATCAGGTCCTCTGGCGAGCCGAAGCGGCTGGTGGCCGCGAAGAGGCCGATCGTCTGGTAGCCCCAACTGGCGGAGAGCGGGTGCTCCGAGGGGGGCAGGAACTCGACGTGCGTGAACCCCATCTCCTGGCAGTAGGGGACAAGCTCGCGCTCGATTTCGGCATAGGTGAGCCAGCGGTGCGGGGTGTCGCCCGGCCGCCGCCAGCTCCCGAGGTGCACCTCGTAGATGCTCATCGGCGCCGAAAGGCTGTTGCGGGCTGCCCGCTGCGCCATCCACTCCTCGTCCCGCCAGGTATAGCTGGCGAGGTCAACCACCTTGGAGGCCGTCCGCGGCGGCACCTCGGCCCCAAAGCCGTAGGGGTCGGCGCGGTCGCTCACGCTGCCGTCCGCCTTGACACGATATTTATAGAGCGTGCCGGCACCGATGCCGGGCACGAACAGCTCCCAGATCCCCGACGGGATCCGCTTCTGCATCGCGTGCCGCTGGCCATCCCAGCCGTTGAAATCCCCGACAACACTCACGGCCTCGGCATTGGGGGCCCAGACGGAGAAGTTTACGCCCGCCACGCCTTCGGCAACGTGCAGCTGCGCCCCGAGCTTCTCGTAGCTCTTCCAGTGGCGGCCCTCGCCCAGCAGATGGAGGTCATAGTCGGTGAGCATGGAGCCACATGGTATCGTTCCCGACAGCGGTCCGCCTACCGGAACCCGCCAACTGCCCGCGGAATTGAGGACTCAGGATGGGATTCGAACGGTTTGCGCCGGTGGAACGGCGAATCGACATCAACGGCCGTCCACTCTCCGTCTGGCGGCCTCCCGACATGGAGGCGTTGATCGATCTGGTGGCCTTCGACGAGGACGAGCGGATTCCCTACTGGGCCGACGTCTGGGAATCGGCAATCGTGCTCGCCGAGGAACTCGCGGCCGTTGACGGGACCGGACTCACGCTCCTGGAACTCGGCTGCGGCCTGGGCCTGCCCGCGCTGGCGGCCGCCCGCGCCGGATTCACTGTGACCGCCACCGACTATGAGTCACCGGCCCTGGAGGGTGTGCGATACAACGCCGCCCGCAACGGGTTCGACGCGATCACCACCCGCGAGCTCGACTGGCGCAGGCTCCCTGCCGATCTGGGCCGCTACGACCGCGTGGTGGCGGCCGATGTGCTCTACGAATCGCACCATCCCGCTGCGCTCGCCGACGTCATCGCCCGCACGCTCAAGCCCGACGGCCTCGCGCTCGTGGCCGATCCCTGTCGGCAGAAGGCGGCGGGCTTCGCGCCGGCCGCCCGCGCGGCAGGCTTGGGGGTCGTCAAGCAGCAGGCCCGCCGGCCGCGTGGTGCGACCGACGGGCCTGCCGTCGAGATCTACTGCGTGACGTTTCCGGGCTGACCTTATGAGAGACGAGCCGCCGGGACGGCTCCGTCTTTGGGCTCAAGCAACAAGCCGCATCTCGGGGACTTCGCCGGTGATGCCGATCACGAACTCCTCGAAGATTTTCACGTCGAGTGCCGAGGCACTCTCCGCCTCGGGGTGAAACTGCGTGCCGATCGCCACCCAGCCCTCGACCGCGCTCTCGATCGCCTCGACCACGCCATCCGGCGCCCGGGCGGTCACCTTGAAGCTCTCGGCGACGTCGTCGAGGCCCATGTGGTGCATGCTGTTGACGCGGATTTCGCCATCGCCATAGACGCGTTCCATCACGGAGCCGGGCTCCACCACGAGGGCGTGCCGGTGCGACTGATCGATCGGATCCTTGTGCGGGATCGCCTTGGGCAGGTCCTCGGGGATGTGCAGGAAGAGGGTGCCGCCTTCGGTGACGTTGAGCAGTTGCATGCCGCTGCCGATCGCCAGCACGGGCATGTGGCGGGCGCAGATGTGCTTGGCCAGCAGGCGGTCGAAATCCTCGCGGCGGGCATCCATCGGCCGCACGGACGGATGCGGCATGTAGCCGTCGCGACGCGGATCGAGGTCGGCCCCACCCACCATCACCACGCCATCGAGCAGGTCGAGCAGGCGAATGACGTCTTCCTCATCGGCCAGCGGCGGCAGGATCACGGGGATGCCACCTGCGGCGGTGATGCCGTCGTAGTAGCCGGCCGCGACAAACGACAGGGCGGCGTGCTCCTTGCGTGTCGAGCGGTAGTCGGTGTTGATGCCAATGAGGGGTTTGACAGCCATGGGGTTCCTCTGAAAAGAAGTCGAGCCGGCATCCTGCCGACCGGCCCGGCGACGTGGTGGTCATTGCGACCCCCGAGTGCCGTTGGCTGACTCCCTCCCCGCGTGCCACTCCCCGGACCACGCGCCGACGCGTGAGTGACCATGCCGGCACCCGCGGCCCACCGAAGGGCTCGAGCACTGGCAGCGTCATCCCTAACGCTTCGACCGTCATCCTGTCGGAGCCGCACGCCGGGCGGGTGCCATCCTGGCACCGGGCCGGCACCCCACCGGGGAGCCGGGCCAATTCCGTCGTTCGAGCCACGATCCGATCCACTCAGCCGATCGCAACGGATCCATCCGTTGGTCGCGTCCTGCAAGCCGCCTCACGGCTGCCGCAGACGCAACGGGCGAGAACGTATCGAGCCACCGACGCAAGGCAAGGATTTTTCTGATTTTGTGGTGGCAGCCGCGCCCGCACCCCCATATCCGGTGCTAGCACGCGCGGTGCTAGCACCTTTGGAGCCCGTCCCCGGCGGCTCAGGCCCCGATCCAGATGGCCGATTTGAAGCTCCGCAGCCAGGTGAGCTGCCGCTTGGCCAGCTGCCGAGTTCGCTGTTGGGTGAGCATAATCGCCTGTTTTTCGGTCATCCGGCCGGCCAACACCGCGATTGCCTCGGCGTAGCCCGCCGCCTGACAAGCGGTCGCGCCGATGCCTGCGGGCCGGCCTGCGGCGACACGAGTCTCCTCGATGAGGCCCTCGGCAAACATCTGCTCGACCCGGCGGTCGATCCGCTCGCGGAGGATTCGCCGCGGCTGGTCGAGAACGAGCATCTGCCGGGCAAATACCGGATGCAGCGGCGGCGGATCGGCCCACGATGTTGGCAATCGCTGCCCGGTGACCTCCACGACCTCCAGGGCCCGGATGATCCGCCGGGTGTCGTTGCAATGAATCCGCGCGGACGCCACGGGGTCGACCTCCGCCAGCCGAGCGTGCAGGGGGCCGACGCCCGCTGCCTGCACCTCCTCTTCCAGCCGCCGTCGCAACTCGGGATTCCCGGCCGGCTGTGGGTCGAGGCCGTCGCGGAGGGCCCGCAGATAAAGCGGCGTGCCACCCACGAAGAGCACCCGTTTTCCGCGACCCCGGCAGGATTCCACGGCGGCCGCCGCATCGGCCAGCCAGCGGGCCACGGTATAGATTTCGCCGGGTTCCACGACGTCGATGAGGTGGTGCGGCACCTCCGCCTGCTGGGCGGCAGTGGGCTTGGCCGTGCCGATGTCGAGCCCCCGGTAGACCGCCATCGAATCGACGCTCACGATTTCAGCGTCGAGCCGACGGGCCAGAAGCAGGCTGAGGGCTGTTTTTCCAGACGCGGTGGGCCCGGAGAGAATCCAGCAGTCGTCCCCTAGCACCGGCGCCTGCGGGGCCGCGGGGGCCGGCGCCGGCCCGCCAAATGCACCTG
>CAMCQY010000197.1 GCA_945877135.1 Candidatus Kuenenia stuttgartensis | reverse complement strand
GCCAGCGAGGCCGGAGCGAACCGCCGCCGAGCGCACCGACGCCGCGCAGCGGTTGCGGGAAGTCTATCGGGCGGCCCCGGCAACCTGGCCGGCCCCACAGGTTGATCCCGGCGTCGAATGGAAAGAGATCGGGCTCCTCCCGCCCGTCGTGCACCCAGAGTCGAATCCCCTCAACGACGCCAAGGTGACGCTCGGCAAAATGCTCTTCTTCGACGCCCGGCTGTCCGCCAGCGGCAAGGTCGCGTGCGTCTCCTGCCATGAGCCCAACCTCGGCTGGACGGACGGGCGGACGGTGAGCCAGCCGCACTTCAAAGAGCCGGGCAGGAACACGCCCACCATCCGCAACGCAGCGTTTCAGGCAGATTTGTTCTGGGATGGCCGTGCTTCCAGCCTCGAAGAGCAGGCCGTGGACGCCCTGACCAATCCGACGGAGATGGCCGCCAACCGCGACGATGTCGTCCGCCTGCTCGCTGGGATCCCCGCCTACCGGAGGCTTTTCGCTGCCGCCTTCCCGGACCGGCCGATCGAATTCCCCCGGGTGGTCGACGCGCTGGCCTGCTTTGAACGGACGATCGTCGGAGGGCGGTCGCGGTTTGACGGTTTCATGAAGGGCGATGCCGCGGCCCTCTCAGACTCGGAGATCCTGGGGCTCGATCTCTTTCGGCGTGAGGCGCGGTGCATGAACTGCCACCATGGCCCCGCCTTCAGCGACGGCCGCTTCCACGACCTGGGGCTGAGCTTCTACGGCAGGAGCAACGCCGACGCGGGCCGCTATGACGTCACTGGTGATCCGAAGGAAAATGGCCGCTTCCGCACACCGACCCTGCGGGACGTGACGCAGACAGCGCCACTGATGCATACCGGATTGTTTCAGCTCGCCGGCGTGCTCAACATGTACAACGCCGGCATGCCGACGCTCAGGCGGTATGCCTACCAAGAGCACGACCCGACGTTTCCGGTGAAGTCACCGCACCTGAAGCCCCTCGGCCTCAACCGGCAGGACCTCGCCGACCTCGCCGCGTTTCTCGGCAGCCTCGACGAGCCCCGCCACGCCATGCGGCCGCCGATCCTTCCCGAGGTCGGCGACGCCGTCGCGGCCCCGTAACGATTCCTCCGGCTGATTGCCGGCGGCCAGCGACTGCCGAGCCCTGAAGACCTCCGCATTCGAAAGCCCCCAGATCCGCGGACTGCCGTCGTCGACCGCGGTGACCAGCAGCGTGCCGTCGGGGCTCACGGCACATGCCTTCGGGTAATCCCGCTGACCAGGCAGGGCAAGAAGTTCACGTCCCTGAACCGCGCTCCAGATGCGGACTGTGCCATCGGTCGCGGCGGTGATGATCCGGCGGCCGTCGGGAGTGAAGGCGACGCTCTCGACCGCCCCTTCATGGCCGACGAAGCTCTTGATTTCGTCTCCGATTTCGCCATCCTGCCGGGTATCCCAGAGCCGCACCGTCCCGTCCTGCGTGCCCGTCAGCAGTCGACCACCATCACTGCTGAAGGCAAGCGCCCGCACGAAGCCATTGTGTCCGATGAAGCTCGCCAGCCGTTCTCCGGTCGTAAAATCGTTCAGATGAACGGCACCCATGGCCACGCCGGTCGCCAGCTTCCGGCCGTCCGGACTCGTGGCCAGGCAGGTCACCTGCCCCTGGAGGGGCAGGGTTGCCACCGCGTTTCCGGTGTCGCTGTCGAGCAGTTCGTGCGTGCTGCACGCTACCCGACTGCCACCGAGGCCAAAGACGGCCACGCTCCTTAAGATCACCGCCCGGAATCCGGAGTGGCGGGCCATTTGCTGGCGACCCGTGCGCACATCCCAGACGATCACCATGCCGTTGCCCGCTGTCGTCAGAAGACGGGTGCCGTCGGGGCTGAATGCGACTGCGACTGCGCCTTCCGCGTGGCCTCCGAGCGTCCAGAGCAGTTTCCCGGAGTCCGCCTGCCAGACGCGCACGTCTCCATCCTGCCGCGGCGATAGGAACGCGGCCGCCACGAGTGAGCCGTCAGGGCTGTAGGCGATCTGCCTGACGGTATCACTCGTGTCGATGAGCGTATGAATCCGCTGGACTGCTCGAGGGTCCCAGATCTGGATGCCCCCGTGATCCCTGGGGGCCACCGCCAACTGCCGTCCATCTGGCCGAAAAACAGCGGCAGACATCCCCCGGATGCCTGGCAGCACGGCCAACGGCTCCGCCGCGGTGCTCGGCCAGAATCGCACCGTGCCATCGAGCGAACCCGATGCGAGCGTCGCATCATCGCGAAAGGCCAGCGAACTGACGGCAGCGGTGTGGCCAATCAGCGTCTGCTCACATGTGTAGGAGTCGGCATTCCAGACATGGATGTGGCCGCCGACGGTGCCGCTGGCGATCCGGCGGCCGTCAGGACTGATGGCAGCCGCGATGACGTTCGAATCATGGCCCGGCAATCGCGCGAGCAACTCGCCGTCGGCCACCCTCCAGACGAGCAGTTCGTTGGCATTGCACGACGTGATGAGTCTACCGCCATCGGGCGTGAACAGCATGATCGCGGCACCCCACTCCTGCCTCGGCGTGGTGGTTACCGTACAGCACAGTCGGCCATCGACGGTGTCATAGATGAACACCTCCCGCAGCTCGGCCGACGTTCTGCTCACGGCAGCCAGCCGCGACCCGTCGGGGTTGAACACGACATCCTCGCATGGGCAATCGGCACCACCGCAACGGGCGATGAGCCTGCCACTCTCGGCGTCCCACAGCATGGCTGCGAGGTCGTCCTTGAGTGTGACCAGTCGCGTGCCCGTCGCATTGAAGGCCGCGGCGTCGAGCCTGCCACGGAGCCCATCGAGCAAAGCCTCATCGTCCCCAGTCACCCGGTGTCTGATGCAGACGCCTCCGTTGGGGGTGTGCATCGCCATCCGGAGGCCATCCGGACTGACAGCGAGCGACTCGGCGGTGTTATCCAAACGACCGGCGATATGTCCCGGCCGCCGGTAGAAACTGCTTTCCCTCGACCACCATGGCCCCCACCGCAGGACCGCACCCTCAGCCTCCGCTTCGGTCGAGCGGTCAAGGCGACCATCGCGTCCGGCGGTGAAAAAGATCGGCTCAGATGCATTTGGACTCAGATTGTCAGGGACTTTTCGCGGCATCGGCCTTCTGGGCCACGGCCCGGTGGCGATCACGGCGAGCTGCGAGGCATCGGGGCTGTAGGTGATTCGCGAGATCGGCCCCGCCCCCGGATCGAGCGCGGCGACGGCATCGTCCAGCCTGGCCTCCACACATTGCATTTCGATCGGCAGGGGCCGGCCCTGGATCGCGGCGTTCTCCTCGAAGAGCGGCATCGCCATCCGCAGATTCTTTCCATCAAGGGACGACTCGAGTGCCCGCAGATTGGCGACGTAGAGCCGCTGCCGCGCCAGCTCCGCCTCTGCATCGGCGCGGGCTTTCTCGCGGCCGGCTGCATCCCGCTGCGCCGCGGCTTCCCTGGCCTCACGGACGGCCGCCTGCTGTGCAACGACGGCCACCTCTCGCTGCCGCTCGGCTTGCATCGCGAACACGGCGATGCCCGCGACAGCCAGAACCAGTGACGCCAATACGCCCGTTGCTGCCAGAGCAGCCAGCCGGTGCCGCCGGGCCAGTCTGGCGACGGCATCGAGGAGTCGTGGCGGGCTGGCACTGATCGGCTCTCCGCGAAGATGCCGGCTCAGATCGGCCTCGAGTTCGGCGGCGCTTGAATACCGTTGGTCGGAATCCTTTTGAAGGCACTTCGCGACAATCGTGTCGAGATCGCCGCGGAGGCTCGGACTGACGCTCGAAAGCGATCGCGGCTCGACCTCCTTTACGACGCGGGACACCTCGTAGACCGGCCGCTTGGCGATGTCATAGGGCAGACTGCCTGCGAGCAGTTCGTAGAGCACGACCCCGAGCGCATACACGTCGGCCCTGACATCGAGACCGTCGGCTGCCCCATCGAATTGTTCGGGGGCCATGTAGGAGAGCGTGCCCACGAGCTGACCGATGTCGGTGTGCATCGTAGTCAACGCCGTGTCGTTATCGGTGTTTCTCGCCACGCCGAAGTCGATGATCTTCGGATGCCCCGCCGTATCGACCAGAATGTTTCCCGGCTTTAGGTCACGATGGATGATGCCCTTCTGATGGCCGTGAGCGACCGCCCGACAGGCCTCGCAGAAGAGCGCGACGCGGTCGCGGCTGGACAGACTCCGCTGGTCCGCATAGCCGGTGATCGTGAGCGCATCCTCGATGTATTCCATCACGAAGTAGGGCACCTCGCCTCCGGGCAATCGCTCCATACCCACCGAGTAGATGCGGCAGATGCCCGGGTGGGTGAGTCGGCCCAGGATCTGGGCCTCATGCTGGAACCGCTTTGCGGCCGTCGGGGAGAACACGCCGGGGCGGATCACCTTCACGGCGACCGTCCGGCAGGGCATCCCTTGGAGCCCTTCGTACACCCGCCCCATGCCTCCTTCGTCGATGAGCCTGACGATCGTCACGTCGCCCAGAGTCGAGCCGGGGCCGAGGTCTCCGCCACTGGAGCCGGCACGGCCAGCCATGAACTCGGTGAGACCCGCAAAGCCCAACTGCGAGTCGCCGATCGACTCACTCCTCGGCGTTGAAGCGTCGGCGTCGAATCGCTCCATAGCAGCGTGTTCCTACGCTCGTTTCCGCGACAGCATGAACTCGTTGCCCTCGGGATCGACGCACATGGCCAGATGCGGTGGCTCGCCGTTCTCAGGCTCTGGCTCGCGGGCGACCTGCCCGCCGGCAGCCACCACCTCCCGAGCCCCGGCGATCACGTCGGGCACCTGGAAGCTCAGCCCCGTCCAGGTGCGTTTTCCTTCGCCGCCTGAGTGGATGCCGATGACAGACCCGAGAATCTC
>CAMCQY010000196.1 GCA_945877135.1 Candidatus Kuenenia stuttgartensis | reverse complement strand
TTGTATTCCGCTGGCACGATCGACTCAAGGACGTCGTCCATCGGGCTGTCGGGCGTGTCGTATCGCTTCTTCTGGCCGACGACCTTCGAGCCGGAGATCTCGACGCGATAGGATCCCGGGAATGCCTCCATCCGGTAGCTGCCCGCGTTGATCACGGCCCCTGCCGAGGGCCCGCGAGAGAGCGGAACGAGACTGATCGCCCCCTGTGGCAGCGGCTCATCATTGAGCGTCACGCGGCCCGTGATGACAGTTTTCGCCGGACCACGCCTGCAGCCCAAGCCCGGCAACGCCAACACTGCAGCCAGGATGGCAAGCAAGACCAGCCTCACGCATGCATCCCTGCAACGATCAGAAGTCATCGGCGATCACCTGCTGGTCGTTCATGTTGCCCAGCTGCTGCCAGGTGGTGAGCGACACGTTGTCAGACACAAACCTCACGGCCCCGTCACACATCACGACGCCCACGCCGCCCGTATGCCGGCTGCGGGCGGAGACGTTGTAAGTGCTGCCGGTCACACAGGGGGCCAGCGGATCATCGTTCAGGCAGCGAGACGTCTGGTCCGTACCGCTGTTGGGCGTGTTGCGGGTCATGAACTGGACGGATGCGAAAGTAACCTCATCGTTAAGGATGTCGCCCCGTGCCGTGTTGTCACCATCGGCCTTGGAGACAATGATCTCCGACATCAGGAGCGTCTTCGACGTGCCGTCGGTGATGTCTTTTAATGCGGACTGGACTGGAGTGCCCGCCGCCGTGTTCCGAAACGGCGCGTTGCCAGCCAGCGTGCCGGACGCATTCGCGAACATGCTGGCCGTCCCCCAGTTGACCACGTAGTTGCCGCGCACTCGGGTGGCAACGTCGGCGGTCCAAATCGCATTTGGCCGGTCGCTCGGGCAGTAATAGAGCGGCACCTTCACCTGCCTCGCGGTGCTGTTGGCGCTCACATGAAAAGCCTGTTTGAGATCGTAACTTTTCGCCAGTTCGGGGTAGTCGATATAGGCCCAGGTGAACGGCACCCAGGTCGTGCGGGGGCTGTTTGTCGTCGCGAGCGGAAATTTCTTCTTCGCATCGACGAGATTGTGCATAGCCAGCCCCCACTGCTTGAGCGTGTTCTGGCAGCTGCTCCGGCGGGCAGATTCCCGGGCCGCCTGCACGGCCGGCAGGAGCAGCCCCACGAGCGTGCCGATGATGGCGATCACGACCAACAGTTCGATCAGCGTAAAACCATGCCTACAGCCTACAACCCGCCGCTTACCGGAGGCTCTCGACGCACGGTGCGATGTGGTGATGTCCATGGCGTTCCCCCTGCCACACAAGAAAAGAATGAAGACTCATAAGAACGAAGACCAGGAATACCAAGCCATTTCCTAATCTCTACTACAGTTGTGCCAAGCGGAGGGGGATTGGTACCTCCAGGAAATTGGGGACGGGAGCGAATTCCCAACGAGTGATCTCGGTTCGTAACGGACTACGTTCGCTGCATCTTTTGCCGCATCTCCGGTGGAGGCAGTGGGCTGCCTGCGAATGACAATCCGCTCCCGTCCCGGATTTCTCCCCCAATCACGCCACGCACGGGTTGCGCGTGCGGAGGACCGGAAAGCGGCTGAAATCACGGTCGGCCGTCCAGAGCTCCGTCACGCCGTGCGCGAGGCAGACCGCCGCGATCCTGGCGTCGTGAATCCTCGGCCCGGCGACCTTGGTCTCCGTCACAAGCTGCCGCAGGATCGGCCAGTATCCAGGCCCCTCGGCGATCAGTCGGGCGGTGGGCGATTCAAGCAGCGCATCGATGGCGTCGGCGGCATGCTGTGAAGACAGCGGCTCCCGGAAGATTCGCGGGTTGGTCACCACGGCCAAGAGTTCGTGCACGCAGGGCCACGGCAGAGCCCACGGAGAACTGCCCTCGGCGAGTTCACGAACCCGTGCAGCCGCCCGCTCGTGATGCTCGTATTCCGACCGCAGGACGGCCACGAGGATATTCGTGTCGACGGCAATCACGTCCCGCGGCCCCGGTAGATTTCGTCCCGGATCCGCTGCCAGTCGCCATCCGCAAATTCCGGCTGGAAACCGCCGCCGCCGGGCTTGATCGACCGCAGGCGGAACGGCTTCCTGGCCGGCCGCCGGTCATCGATCACCCTCCGAAGCCCCTCCTGCACGAGTTCGCGGAGCGTCGTGTGATCGCGGGCGGCGATCTGCCTCGCCTCCTCAAGCAGCGAGTCGGCAACATCGATTGTTGTCTTCATGTTGCTAACAATATTCTTAGCCGTTGCGCGAGTCAAGCACGCGAGGGTTCGGTACTAAAGTCACCTTGTTTTGCACAAACTTCTTCGGAGGGCTGTCCGCTGCTTGCGGCCCGCTCGCTGACCCAAGCCCTGCCCACCCGCCGAAATCGCCCGATGCCACCCGATCCCACACATCGCCGCCCCGCTGATCGGACGGATGCCTACGAGGAATTCCTCGGGCTCTTTTCACGGAGCCAGTCCAGAGTGCAGGCCTACATCCGCTCCCTGGTGCCCGACGCCACTCACGCCGACGATGTCTTCCAGGCGACGAGCCTCGTCCTCTGGCGGAGCTTCGACACGTTCGACCGCGAGAAGGACTTCCTGCCCTGGGCCCTCGGCGTCGCACGGCACCAGGTGCTGATGTTCTGGCGGACGAAGCGACGCGACCGCCACGTCTTCAGCGAGAGCCTGCTCGCAACCCTCGCAGACGACGCGCTAGACCGCGAGGAGCGGGCGACCGACCGGCAGCGGGCCCTCGACGCCTGCGTGGAGGGCCTGCCACCGCGGCAGCGGGATTTGATCCGGATGTTCTACGGCGAAAACAAATCGGCCGACACAATCGCGGCCTCGTGGGATCGCACGGTCCACGCCGTCTACAAGGCGCTCAAGGTGATGCGGAAAAGCCTGCTTGAATGCGTGGAGCGGCGACTTGCCGCGGAAGGCCTGGTGCCCGAATGAATTCCGTGAACATGCACGAGCACGACATGCCGGACGACGACAACCGCACCGACGACCGCAAGCGACTCCTGTTGCTGACGGACGACTACCTCAACGGCACGCTTGGCCCGGCGGAGACCGTGGAACTGGAATCGCTGCTCGCCACGGATCCGCTCGCGCGGCAGGCGTTCCTCGACCGTTCGTTGCTCCATGCCCAACTGGCCGCCACTCCTGCGGCGCTGGGGTACGAACTGACCCCAGAAGGGCATGAGTATTCCCTCTCCCCCGTGGCGTCAGGTTTTCAACGTGCCGATTCCGGTCCCGAGCCCGACACGATGCAATCGTGTCGCCGCGGTCGAAAGAACACCGCCGTCCTCGCGGCGGGCCTGCTCTTGGCCGCCGCCTGTCTGACGCTGATCCTGACAGAGCCGACTCCGCCGCAGCCTGCAGCCCCCGACCGGCTTGCCGGCTCCGTGGCTCCTCCCGCCGAAACGGGGGAACTGCACTACGACAACCGGCAACTGCCGATCACAACCGTGGCCGTGCTTCACGACGAGGGATCGCAGGCCGACATCTCGGACACACCGGTGGCGACCGATCGAGACATCACGCCCTCGACCCTCGAGTCCACTTCCAGCGGCATGCGACTCACGTCTTCCGACGGCGCCGACGTGCGGCTGGAGGGCTCCTCGCGGTTCGGGTTCGCCAGCGGCGATTCGGGGGCCCTCTTCAGCGGGAGCGTGCGGGCCCGGGTCGATGATCCGACCAAGACGTTCTCCGTGGTGACATCCAATCTCCGCGTGGTCGACCTTGGCACGGAGTTTCGCGTCAGCCAGTTGGATGCCGACCGCGTGGCGGTGACGGTGCTCGACGGCGACGTCGAGGTGCAGTCACGCGTGCGGCTGCCGGTCTGCTACTGGCCGTTCGACGACCGCGACCATAGCCAACGAGGCACGGACCAACGCGTCACGGCCGACGCGATGCAGTCGCTGCCGGCGGCGCTGGGCGACGCCCTGCAACACTGCGATGGCATCGTCGGCCCGGGCGGACTGCGGTTCGACAATTCCACGGGCTCGTTCGCCCGGGTGCGGGGCGGCACCGGCGAGAAGGTGGGCCTCGGCACACTGTCGGCCGCCGAGGGGATCACGGTCGAGGCGCTGATCATCTCTCAATGGACAGCGGCGTTCATGGACTACGACGAGATCTATCGCAAGGAAGATGGCAACTGTCGCGTGTTGCTGAGCTTCCAAAATGACGGCGCGATCAATGCCGGATACTCAGAGCCGGCAGTGCCAAGCGGCCCCTGCCTCTCGTTCGGGCTCCACCTGGCCGGTCGCGACTACAAGGAACTCGACATGCCGCTCGACGGCCGCGACGGTCGGCCGACCGTGGCCGATCTCACCGACGGCAGGCCGCATCACGTCGTCGCCACTTTTGACAGCTTCACCGGCCGCAAGGCGATCTTCATCGATGGCACGCTCCGGTTCGAGCATGTCTATCCCGTGGGCACGCTGATCGTGAGCGGTGGCCCTGAGCCCGCCTTCATTGGCAGCCTCAGTGGCCGCGAGAACTTCAACGGCGTCATCGACGAACTGGCTCTCTACGACTTCCCTCTCACGGCCGACGAGATCGCCGAGCACCACGAGTGGGTCCGCCGCGGCGAGACCTACTTCGGCCCACGGCCCGCCCGGCCCAACGCGCCGCGGTGGCAGGCGATCACCCGCATCACCGAGGGCCAGACGCGGATCTTCAACAGCCGCACGGGCCTCGCCTCCACGCCCATCCAAGCCCGACGCGCCAGCGAGGGAATCCGCGACCCAATCCCATGACGCCGCCCGCATTCCCTTGCTTGCGCTGCGGGCTTGGATGAAGAAGGAGCCCCATCCAAGCCCGACGCGCTAGCGAGGGAATCCGCGACCCAATCCCATGACGCCGCCCGCATTCCCTTGCTTGCGCTGCG
>CAMCQY010000195.1 GCA_945877135.1 Candidatus Kuenenia stuttgartensis | reverse complement strand
CCCACGCCGACCTGCAGGGCGACAGCTACCAACTCTCCAAGTCGGCCGCCGAGCGGGAGGCCTGTGAGGCGATCGTCTTCTGCGGCGTGCACTTCATGGCTGAGACGGCCGACATCCTCGTCAACCGACCGGAGAAGGTGGCGGCGCGTGTCTCAGCAACTGCTGGAGTTTCGGCTGGCCGCCGCGTCACCGTCGTCCTTCCCGACATGGCCGCCGGCTGCTCGATGGCCGACATGGCCGCGATCGAGCAGGTCGAGGATGCGTGGGCCGACCTCGGCAGCGTCATCGACACCTCCGACATCACGCCCGTCACCTACATCAACTCGGCCGCCAGCCTCAAGGCCTTCTGCGGCCGGCATGGCGGCATCGTCTGCACGTCGAGCAACGCCCGGGCGGTGCTCGACTGGGCCTTCGCGAAGACCAAGCGGGTGCTCTTCTTTCCGGACCAGCATCTTGGACGGAACACCGCGCGGAAGATGGGGATCCCCCTCGACGAGATGTGCGTCTGGAATCCGCATGAGCCGAGGCTCGGTGGTAACGACGCCGCACAGCTCGAAAAGAGCCGCGTGATTCTCTGGCAGGGGCATTGCAGCGTGCACGCGATGTTTCGGCCTGAGCATGTCGATGCCGTGCGGGCGAGCCTGCCCGGCGTGAAGGTGCTCGTGCATCCCGAGTGCGCGATGGAGGTGGTGGACAAGGCCGACCTCGCGGGCTCGACGAGCTACATCATCAAGCAGGTCGAGGCAGCCCCGCCCGGCACGAGCTGGGCGATCGGCACAGAGCTGCATCTGGTCAAGCGACTGGAGCAGCAGCATCCGGAGCAGACGATCCGGTTTCTCTCGCCGGTGGTCTGCATGTGCGCGACGATGTATCGGATCGACCTCGCACACCTCTGCTGGAGCCTCGAACACGTGGAGGCGGGGACTCCCGTGAACGTGATCCGGGTCGACGACGAGACGGCGAAGTGGGCCGTGACGGCGCTCGAGCGGATGCTGGCCGTGAGCTAGCTTCACGAAAAACACGACATCCTGTCGTTTTTTCTTGGCAAACTCAGTTTGCTGGTTCTGACCAGGCCCTCCGGGCCTGGCGCGTCTGATGACAAAAAGCCCCGGACAGAAGTCCGGGGACACCGGGTCGTTGGCCGATCCCGGCTCGTCATGCGTGCTGTTTGATCGCGATGCTGTGTGTGCTCGAATGCATCGACATGATCCCATTGCACTTTCTTTCGTTCGCCAATCGCCGCTACGGTGGGTCGCTTGAGCGGATTCGCCGCGAAGCGGTCGCGATGGATCGGTTCCGGTCGATTCAGACCGTTGACGACCGTGGACTCGGGGACGACTACTGGCGGGTGCATGCCGAGACGGTGCGACGCCACCGCCGTGGCTTCGGACTCTGGACGTGGAAGCCGTATGTCGTCCGTCGGTCGCTCGAGGCACTGCCCGATGGAGACGTGCTCGTCTATTGCGATGCCGGCTGTTCGCTGAACCGCGAAGGACGAAGCAGGCTGGAGGAGTATGCCGCGATGGCCGCTGACGACCCGGCGGGTGTGCTGGCGTTTTCGCTTCAGGGAAAAGTTGGGGAGTGGACAAAGCGGGCGGCGCTCGCGGCCCTCGACGCCGACTCGCCGAGCATGCGGCAGCGGGAGATGGTGATGGCCACTGGTTTCGTCATGCGGGCCGGGCTACCGACGCTCGACCTCGCGCGGGAGTGGGAACAGCGGATGGCCGACCTGACGATCGTCGATGACTCGCCGTCACCGCAGGGCGAGCACACGGAGTTTCGGTCGCACCGTCATGACCAGAGCATCTTCACGCTCCTGGCGCATGCCCGCGGTCTGCAGCGAATCCCTGACGAGACCTACTGGGAAAACGCCTGGGATGAGTCGCGGCGATTTCCGATCCACGCCCGTCGCTGGCGGCACCGGCTGCTCTGGAGCCAGGCCTGGATGCGCCGCGGCCTCTGGCCTCGCTGGTAACGTCCCAAAAGGGGACGCAGCCAGTCATGTTCGGCACGAGGGTTGCGGGGCTCATTCGTTGATTTCAGGATTGGTGCGGTTTTGTTGGGTCCGCAGTACGGATTCCCTCGCTCGCGCGTCGGGCTTGCATGGGGACACCTCTTCATCCAAGCCCGCAGCGCAAGCAAGGGAATACGCGGCGCTCGCACATTCCGTGCCGAACAGGATTGGGACGCAGCTCTTTTCGTTGTCCTTTTCGTTGTCGTCACCCGACCGCTGACTCGAGGTCGCCATGCAGGGCGACGAGTCGGCGGTAGCGTTTTTCCATCGCCTGATAGGCCGCCGTCGCCGCCGGACGAGGCGTGAAGCGGGTCGGCTGGCCGTTGGCGTGGCCGGCGAGAAAGGCCGCCCAGTCTGGGGCCCGGCCCGCGATCGAGAGGCGGCGATACTTTGCCATCAGGGCCGCCCCCCAGGCCGTGCCCTCCGCCGCGCCGTCGAGGATCGTCACCGGCGTGTTGAAGGCGTCGGCCAGAATCTGGCCGACCGCCGGCGTTTTCGTGACACCGCCGGAGAGGACGATCTCCGTCCGCGGAAAGCCCTGGCTGTCGAGCTCGTCGCTGCCCATCTTCAGGTTGAAGATCGTCGCCATGAGCATCGCCTTGGCAACGTTCCCCGGTGTGGCATTCATGTCGTTGAGTCCGATCACACAGGCCGTGCCCCCCCGCGACACGCCGAGCCCCGGCTCGTCATCCAAGAAGGGCAGGGCAAGCAGGCCGCCGCAGTCGTCTGGGGCGACGAGCAGTTGCGGCATCACGGCCGCGAAGGCGTCGCCACGGTCCGTGCTATCGACCGTGCCATTCACCCTGCCGAACATCTCGACCACCATGTTCATCGCCGTCGTGCCATTCCGCAGCCAGACCATATTGATCGGCTTGCCGTCGGGGGCACAGAAGTGGTCAACCGCGCGGGAGATGCCCTGGAAGGCCCGGTCGCCCACGGCATTGGCGACGACGCTCGTGCCGAAGCTCATCGACACCATGCCCGCCGCGCCGATCAGCGATCCGGCCAGTGCCGACGGCTGGTCTCCCTCGGCGGGGGCCACCGGGATGCCGGTCGGCAGGCCGAGCAAAGTGGCCCCGTGGCCATCGAGCGTGCCGGCGTCAGCGCCGGCTCTCTTCACATGGGGCAACAGCTCGCGGAGCGGTCGCAGTTGCTTTCCATCTGCCGTGGTCGCGACGATTGCGTCGAAGTCGACAAGGAGCCTTGAGTCGTAGTCGAGAGTCTTCTGATCGATTGGAAACATTCCCGCTGCGTCACCGATGCCAAGATTCCACAGGCCCGTGAGCCGGAAGGCGAGCCAGCCGGCGGGCGTGGTGATGTGGGCCACCTTCGCGGCCTTGTCAGGCTGGTGGCGGATCGTCCAGAGCCAGCGGGCGCTCGTGAGCCGCTTGGGGCACTTCACGCCGAGCTTCGCGGTGAGTTCGTGCCCCTCTGCCTCGTTGCGGCTGTCGCACCAGAGCCGCGCGGGGCCGAGCGAGCGGCCCAGTTCGTCGGCGAGCACCTCGCCATGCATCTGGCCCGAGATGCCGATCGCCTGCACGTCCATCTCGATGCGAGATTCAGCGAGCTTCTGTCGCAGGTCGGCCATGGCCGTGGCCAGCGCCTGCTCCCAGTCGCCCGGATGCTGCTCGTAGCAGTCGGCGGCGAGGCCGGGCACCATTGCATAGGCGCCCTCTCCGTGGGCGAGGATCTTCAGCGATTCATCACAGAAGATGACGGAAAGACCCTGTGTACCGGCATCGATGCCGAGATAGCCCTGGATGTTCATGCGATCTCCTTTTCCGTGGTCATTCCCTGCTCAAAAATCGTGGCTCATCTCGTCGGATGAGACGGACAGGCAGACAAGGTAGCATCGTCGATCGGGTCGCCGGCAAGGCCGCGGCATTTCAGGAGTGGCCGAGGGAATTTGAGCCGGGAACTCGAGTTGGGCAATCGACCGGTGGGCTTTGCAGGCCTGCCGTGCACGGGGCTATCCTACAGGGAATAGCCGGCCCCGCGGGCTGCCGCCGTTCCCACCGCGGCGCAGGGTCACAGCATCTGAGTCTGGCACTTCCAATGACTGAATTCAATGCCGAGTATGACGGCCTGATGGCCCTCGACCGTATGGAGCGAGCCGTGGAAAAAATTCGCGACCGACTGCTGCGGTCAACGGCCGCCCTGGAGGCGGCGGGCGTTCCCTATGCCGTGATCGGCGGCAATGCCGTGATGGCCTGGGTGGAACAGGTTGACGAGTCGGCGGTGCGGTTCACGCAGGATGTCGATCTCGTGTTGCGACGTGAAGACCTCGGTCGCGCCGCGCAGGCGCTTGAGAAGAATGGCTTCGTCCATCGCCGGACCGCCGGTATCGAGATGTTTCTCGACGGTCCCGGGGCCAAGGCCCGTGATGCCGTGCACGTGATCTTCTCCGGCGAGAAGGTGCGGCCCGAGTATGTCGCCGCGGTGCCGGACGTGTCGGAATCGACGTCGTTCAAGACCTATCGCGTGCTCGGCCTCGAGCCGCTTGTGCGGATGAAGCTCACGTCATACCGTCGCAAAGACCAGGTGCACCTCCTCGACATGCTGGCGATCGGCCTCATCGATGCCACCTGGCCCGCCCGTTTTCCGCCCGAACTGGCAGCCAGACTCCAGCAGCTCATTGACACGCCGGACGGCTGATCTGCCGCGAACAGCCCGGCGTATCTCGGCGATCAACAGGCGAGCCGACCGTGGCAGCGGCTGGCTGTCGAGGTGACACACACGATGGGTCGATGGACACACTCCACTCGGAAACGCCTCGCTTGGACAGTCATCGCGAACTGCGTGCTGCGGGCTGCGGCTGCTGTTGGAGGTGAAGAGGGCCAGGCCCTCCCGCCGCTCGTGTCGATCCGCGACGTGCTCGCCGACATCAATGCTACCGCCCGGCGGCAGGTGACGGTGCGGGGTGTTGTGACGTGGCGGGTCGGCAGCGGACTGATCATGCAGGACGATTCCGGCGGCATCTGG
>CAMCQY010000194.1 GCA_945877135.1 Candidatus Kuenenia stuttgartensis | reverse complement strand
GTAGGAAACTTCTACGGCCGCTTCGGCGACCGCGACGGCCTCCTGAAAGCAATGCACGAGCGGTTTCTCTTACGGCTCGGAGGCGCGGCGCATGTGGCGGTCGCAGCAGCCGGCAACGAAAAAACCCTGGCAGGCGCAATCGAGGTGTTCCTCTCGCACGTCTTCACCGCCACGCAAGAGTACCGCAATTCAGCCCGCTTCTTCGTTCTCCACCGTTCGGCCGACACGACCCTGCGGGCGCAGGGCATCCGGGCGAACGCCGTGTTCGCCGGCATCTTCACCACGCTCATACTGAGCCACCGCGATGAGATCACCCATGCCCACCCGGAAACCGCGACCGATGTGGCCTGGCGGTTGATGTTTGCGGCTTTAGCCCAGCAGATGATGTTCGACGACCAGGAAGTCAGTGGCATGCCGACAACCATCCCGGAGTTGGTGCACGAAATCGCATGCTGCCTCGGGGCCTACCTCACGGCACCCCCAGCGAAACACTGATCGCACTTTCCCGCAGATCGGGTGACCGGTCTCGCACGGCACGCTGACGGATTCTCCCTAGCCGGCTCTTCGGCGGCGGGACCAGATCCGCGAGCCGGATCCCAGATTTCGTGGATGGCACCTTTTTCTTTCGATCAACCTCGCTGGCGAGGCAGCATGAGCCCAAGGGGCGTGCACCTGATGCGGTCTTCGCCGCGGCGGAAAGTCTCCCAGGCCTCGGCGTAACTGAGATCCTCGCGCTTGGCGAGCGTCAGGCCGGAGTAGCCTAGGAACGAGGCCATCAGGATCCGGAACGGCGTCATGGTGTGTGAGAGGTCGACCGTCATCGCAATCCGCCGCAGCGCGTCGGTTTCCCGGCCCCACGTGGCCGCGTAGGCCGCCAACGCAGCATCCAGCGAATCGCGATGCTCGTGCAGGCACTGAGCAAGCACCGTCGCGCCTTCCATGGCCGCATTCACCCCCTGCCCCACGGGAGGCACCGGAGCGCCAGCATCGCCCAGAAGCGCCACCCGCCCGGCTACGAGAGACGAGCACCGCTTGGTCTTGCCGGTCGGCAGACATTGCCGCTGGCTGAACTCCTCCACTTTTGGATCGGAGGCGAAATGCCGCAGCAGTGGATGCGACCTGTCGAGAAAACGACCGGCATCCGCGGCGGAGTCGAACCGCCTCGTGCCGCTGAACCCGATCTGGCAGAACCAGCGCGGATCCGCCGGCCCTCCGGGGCCGTTGATCGCCCCGGCCACGGCCGTCACGGGTTCGACCGCGAGAACATAGAGGTACTGCGGATCGAGCTCGTCGAGATGCTGGTCCAGATGCAGCATCAGGGAGTGGTTTCCCAGATCGTCTCCCTCGACTGCAAACCCACTGGACTGCTCGGCGATCGACCGCCGCACGCCGCTGCCGCCGCCGTCACAGCCCACGACCAGATCGAACCGTCGCACTTCGCCGGCTGCGTCGTCCCGCGACGCGATGCGGAGCTGCGGCTTCCCGGCATCGACGAGGGTCGCCTCCGCTCCGAAGTGGAGGGCCACGGAACCCGCATGCCGCTCAAGCAGATGGGCCTGAAGACAGCGGCAGATGTCACCGCGGCTTCCCGTCCAGCCCCTGCCGTGATAGGGCTCCTCAAAGAAGCCAGCCCCGAGCCGATAGAGCCAAGGATGCGGAGCAATCTTGAGCCCCTTGAAGTGAATGAGCCCGGCATCGAAACGGTCGGTGATGCCGATGAATCGCGCCGCACGCAGACCGTGGCCCGTGATGTCGATCGTGTAGCTGCGGTCGGGGTTGTAGGTTTCGGCGCTCGAGTGGTCGTCGGCACGCTCGAATACCGCGATCTCAAAACCGCCCTGCTGGGCCAACGCCGCAGCGAGCGTCAGGCCCGCGGGCCCGCCACCGACGATCGCCACGCTGATTGTCACGTCTTGTCCTCGAGGATTCCGCCAGAACGAGAGAGTATCCTCGAGATTCATCCGCCGCCAACGCAAGCCATGAGATTCAATGGGCCGGCCGGGGCCCCGAAAGCCCCTTGCCGAGATGCATGCCCGAATCGAGCAGCAGCAGTTCGCCCGTCATGGTGGCGGCACCATCGATCAACCAGATCACCGCATCGGCAACCTCCGCCGGAGTGCTGGCCCGCTCGAGCGGAACGGCCCGTTCGTATTGGCTCTTCAGCAGCTCCATGCCGCCCTCGCCGGCCCCGCTCGCAAACCAACGGCTGAGAATCAGACCCGGGCACACGGCATTCACCCGCACATCCGGTGCAAGCATCCTCGCCATGTTCAGGGTCAGGGCGTTGAGCGCTCCTTTGGAGGCGATGTAGGGGGCCGAGGTGCCGATCCCGAGCGCCCCTGCCATCGACGAGACGTTTACGATCGCCCCCTTGGCCTTCGTCAGCTCCGGCGCACAGGCGCGGATCATCTGGAAGGGCCCGATCAGATTCACGGCGTAGATGTCATGGAAGACCTGCGCATCGAGCCCTTCCCAGCCCGCCATGCTGGCAACCGACGTGCGGCCCGCGTTGTTCACGAGCGCGTCGATGCGTCCCCAGCGATCGACTGCGGCGCCGACCATACTGCGGCAGGCAGCGTCGTCGGCGACGTCGGCCCGCACCACCAGCGTGTCGGCACCAGCCTCGGCACAGGCTGCGGCCGATGCTGTGGCCTCCGCCTCGCTCTTGGTGTAGTTGATGACGACGTCGTACCCGCGGCGTGCCAGGCCCAAAACCGTGGCGGCGCCCACACCCGTGGCAGACCCTGTCACGACGGCGACCTTTCGCTCTGGCATCTCAACCTCCCTGCGCATTGGCCCTCGCTACCACTCACGCCCCTGAACGTATCGCAAACGGCGCCAGTGGTGAATTGAGCAGCGTGTTTTGCGGGCACCAAATGAAAATGGGCTGCGCACCTTGCGATGCCCAGCCCGGTTGTGACTGTGACCGTAAGGCTCTGCGCGTGTCAGGCCGCTTTCAGCCGACGGCGCTCAAGCAACCCCAGCGACCCCAGCACGAGGGCCAAAACGCTGCCAAGCCTATTCGGGTCGATTTCGGGGACGGCGGAGGGGCTGCTTGCCGGACTTGCGAGACGAAAGCCGTAGACGTCGCTCTCGTCCGACGGGGCGATTTCTTGGTTGAAGGAAGACACCAAGGAAGACGCGCTGAAGCTACCCCAATAGCCGCCACGCACCCCACGAGTCGAGCCGGCCACCAACCCCGTCAGGTCGTTCCACTCCGTGATGTTCCCGTTCATATCAAACGCGCCGTAAGCACTCGACACACCATTGGTGCCGACCGTGGTCACGTTGCCGCTTCGGTCGTTCCAGTTCGCATCGTCGCTGTAGTTCGCGAAGTTGTCCGTGCTGCCTGCCGAGCCGATACCGGTCTCGTTTGCCGTCACCGGCGTGGGTGGCGTGTCGCTCCGCGTAGCGTAGTCCCAGTAGCCCGCGGTCGTGCCGCCGCCCTTGTAGTAGGCCGCCTTGTACCACTGGTCTTCCGTCGGGATGTAGAAGGTTGCTCCAAAGTTCACCGCAGGGGCGTTGCCAGTGGTCGCATTATTGAGCGTATAGGCCCCAGTCTCGGTGTCCGACAAACTCGTCGCACCGTTCATGAGCCAGTTGGATACCCGTGCCGCATCGAACCAGCTCACGTAGTTCACCGGCTTGTCGCCCATGTTTGACTTCACGGCGTACTTGCTGCCGGAGGCCGCACCAGATGTGAAACTGATCCCCCCCCGGATGTCGTTGCCCATGTCCACGTTGTAGACGGAGTTCGGATTGATGCCGCCCGCATCCACGGAGTTCAGGAAGTCTGTGTACTGCTGGTTTGTGAACTCGTACTTCATGATTTGGAATGAAGTAGCGACGTCACCGTAGAAGGTGGTGTCAGCAACATTTCCCGGATCTCCTACCGTTATCCACTGGATTGCTTCAGCGCTGGCGCTAGAGCCAAATGGCAGGCAGGCGAGTGCAGCCAGCCAAAGGGAAAGCGTCTTGAACGAGAGGCGGATCATTATCTTCGCTCTTGTGATGCGATGGAGGGCATTGCCGGCGTCGACCCCGTTATTGATTCCGGCCCGGTCCGTGTCAAATAATCGGCAGCTTAACGCCATTGAAATACCCGGCTCCATGATCGCCTCGATGGCCAATCGGCCTCCGTAGGCCTCCAAAACCGTCACCATACAATGACTTTTCCCAGCCCGTGCCGCCCCAGTCTGTCAGCAATCAAGCTCCGGCAGATGGTGGCACGGGACTTCGAGCGGATTCAGACCCACGTCGGAGAAATGCTCGTCGACATCCCCTGCAGGAAGATTGTCCGGCGTGGGAACGATCAGGCTGCTTCCGTCTCAAGCAGCCCGCTGCAAACCACATTAGTGGGCGACGAGGGACTCGAACCCCCAACCCCCTCGGTGTAAACGAGGTGCTCTGACCAATTGAGCTAGTCGCCCTGTTTTTACGTCGAAAAAGCCATCCCTGGACTTTTTCGACTCGGTCGGCCGGAGGAAACGCCAAAGGGTTTCCTCGGCCTCTGCATCGCATCCTACGATGCCAGTTTACGTCGAAAAAGCCATCCCTGGACTTTTTCGACTCGGTCCGCCGGAGTTCCCATGCAAGCCCGAAGCGCCAGCGAGGGAATCCGCGCCCGATTCCCGGGGCACGAACCGCACGTTCCCTTGCTTGCGCTGCGGGCTTGGATGAAACATCACGAACCTTCAACACGAAAGGGTCTTGATTCATCCTCCCGCTTGTGGTGATTCGGGTTTGGGCGGCGGCACGACCACCCGAATTCCCAGCTCCGCCAACTGTTTCGTATCCACCCCGCCCGGTGCGCCCGTCATCAGGTCGCTGGCCTTCTGCGTCTTCGGGAAGGCGATCACGTCGCGAATCGAATCGAGCTTCGCAAACAGCATCACCCAACGATCGATGCCGAGCGCAATGCCGCCATGCGGCGGGGCCCCACTCCGCAACGCGTCGAGCAGAAATCCAAACCGCTCGCGGGCCAGCTCCGGCGAGATGCCAAGCAGGTTGAACACCTTCTCCTGCGTGCCGCCGTCGTGAATACGGATCGTG
>CAMCQY010000193.1 GCA_945877135.1 Candidatus Kuenenia stuttgartensis | reverse complement strand
CGGCCGAGTGGAATCCAGCCGAGGTTCGGGGTGGGGGCGGCGACCGGTCGTGGCTGATCGCCCACCTGCTGGCCCAGCGTGGGGAGCGGCGTTCCGTAGCGGTAGAGCGAGTCGTCGTTGCGAAACGACGCACCGCCCGTAGTGGCCATCATGGGCCTGGGCATGTTTTCCAGTTCCTTCTGCACCACTACCTCGATCCGCCAACCGCTCGGGTCGGGGCTGAGTCGCATCGTGCCAATCCGCCTGATCGACTGCAGGGTGGCCTCGAGCCGCTCGCGGAAGCCGATGGAATCGCCCCGCCATGGTTCGAGCAGCGTCGAGCCTGTCTGCGGGAAGGTGTCGATGCGGCCCTCGGCGGGCACGCCATTGGAAAACACCACCCTCTGCTCCGCCGAGATCTTGAAGTAGTCGTCTGCAACGTCAACCATCTGGGACCAGACGGTCTCTGCGTCGAGGGGCGGGATGACTGCCGAATTTTTTGGTACGGGCGGTGGTCCGGGCACGACCGGGCCCGAGGGGCCGATCACCGTTCCCGCGGGGAGCGCGGTGAAGGGATTGGGCTGCCCAGATGCAAATTGAGCCGGCGGCGCAGGCAGGATTTCCTGGGCCACGCCGACAACCGCGACCAGCGCGAATGACTGTGCGAGAAGGATGATGGTCGATCGAGCCATGGCTGCTTCCGCGGTGCGGCCCCGAAATACCGTAGCCTGGACGGTCGCAGACTGTCGTGAATCCGGCGATTCGCCTCAAGCCCAGTCTGGTGGCCGAAATACCGCGATCCGAGACACGAAGTCGCCACCTTCTCACGGCAGTTTTTGTAGACGCACGGCACCGGGTTGGATCACGAGGAATGAGGTCGCAACCCGGTCGCCGTGCGATTGAATGGCCGCCAGCGTTGCTTTTGCCATTGTCGTACGCAAAGAGGCCGGAAATCGGATCAGGATGACCCCTGGTGACTGGGCCCGCGCCACAAATACATGCCACCCGAAGTCTTTGTCTTCGGTCAACAAAATACGGCCGTCCGCGTAGGCTTGGTCGATAACGGCGGCATCCACCGATCGCTCACGTTCGTCCACCACTGCAACCACGTTGTGGCCGGCATCGCGCAAGGTACTCACGACGAGGTAATCGCAGCTTTCGTCGGCAAGAAATCGCATGGCATGCTAGGCCGACTGCACGAGGATCGTCTCGTGTGCGAGCATATCGGCGGCATAGGCAAGTGCCGCGCGCACGTCTCCCGGCTTGAGGGCCGGGTATCCGTCGTGCAAATCCTGCTCCGTTGCTCCTTCGCTGAGTTTGCGAACGATTAACTCGACTGTGATCCGGGTGCCTTCGATGACCGGCTTGCCGCCCATCACGTCGGGCGCTATCTCGATACGTGGGTGTGTCATGCCGAAGTGCTCATGGGGATGAGAGAGGAGATGAGAGCCTGAAGGGCGTCTCGAGATGCAGTGTACCTATGTACCTCAGTGGGTGTCAAGAGGGTGGGGGCATGCCGGACGAAACCGGCTGATCGTGCCGATCACTTCTCGCTCGTCAGTTCGAATACTGGCTTGTCTTTCTCTGACTGCACGTCGAACGTGAGCGTCGACTTCTCGTTGTAGCGGGGCGGGATGATGCTCCGGGAGACGATGCCCGCCTCGGGCAACGCGTTCGGGCCGGCGTTTCGCTTCTCCTCCACCTGGGCGTTGATCTCGACCCGATGCGGGCCCTTGTGGACGCGGATCTTGAAGCCGCTGTCCTTCACGGCCGCGCCCTCGGCCCGGAGTGCTTTGTCCTCGGGCCTGAAGATAACCTGGCCCTCCGAGAGCGGCTTACCGTCGAGCATGACTTGGCCCTGGATCGTCACCCGCGGATCCCGCGGGCTGCATCCGGTGGCAGTAGCGGCTGCGACGAGAGCCACTGCGGCCACGGAATGTAGGCCGGGGCTGTGTCGGAACCACTGCTTTAACCTATGCACGGACAGCCTTACAAGCCTTATCATTCGGGTGCTCCGAGGTTTTCGCCGCCGTTGCGCGAGCCCGCGGCCGTCCAGACCGCGGCGTTGACCGAGTTCGTCACGAACCGCACGGCACCATCCGCCATCGCGACATTCACGCCATCTCTGTGCATCGACCGGGTGTACTGAACGAATGCTGTTGATCCAGTCGGCGCAAGCGGGGGCCAATTCGCGATGTACCTAAGACCGTCACCGACGGTGGTGTTGGGAGGGTTCTGGGTGCTGAACATTGTTTCGCCGTAATTGGCGTTGAAGTAGCCGCCTCTCGCATCGATGGAAGTCGGCGGATCGGGCACGACGATACACTCGGCAAGCAGGGCGGTCTTCGAGAGGCCGTCGGTAACGTCGGAGGCTTTGGTTTTTGACAGGCAGTAAGAGATACCGTCGAGATTGGTGCCGCCGCCGGAGGGGCCGAATGAGCCCGAGGAGCCACAGGCAAGATAGTTGCCGCAGAAACCGCGGGACGAGGAGCCCGCCCACATCGAGATTTTTCCGGCATACGGATCGGAGGCGCACATGAATGTCGAGTACTTTCGACTGCCGGCAGTCGTTGAAAAAGGAAATGCGTTGTTGAGCGTCACGCCCTTCATCACGAGATCGTGGACGTCCGTTAATTCGATGAAGGGGGTAATCGCCAGCATCCAGCAGCGGCGATCCGTCTTATAGGGTTTTGAAGAGCTCGTGCCGTAAGTCCCATCGAGGTAGGCCAACCTGTCCAGTGGGACGATCTGTCCATATGGAAACACTCGCTGGGCGTCGTGGTAGTTATGAACCGCCATCGCGATCTGGCGGATATTGTTCGCGCAAGAAGAACGTCGCATCGCTTCGCGTGCCATCTGCACCGCCGGCAGAAGCAGGCCGACGAGCGTGCCGATGATCGCGATCACGGCCAATAATTCGACAAGCGTAAACCCTCTTCTTGGAAGAGTTGCCGGAAGAGTTAGTGGAAGAGAAGACGCAGCTCTTTTTATGTGCCGCATGACTAGCGATCCTTGGATGAGAGAAGAGATGAGGGAGGAGATGCGGGAAGATAAGAAAGCGAAAAAGAGGAGAAGATCGCTCGGGCGGTGCTTTGGCAGGCCAAGGCGACTGAGGCGATGCGGGTGCCCTCGGGCATGATGTCGGTCTTCAGCCGTCGGCCGTCGGCGGCGAATGTCACCGTCCAGCGGGGCCGCGTCGTGTCGAGGAACATCAAAAGGCTTCGGCGCCCCGTCACGCGATCGCTCGCCGAGAACCGCAGACTCGCCACGTCGGCCCCGACGAACGCCGCGTTGGGGTCGAGGTCGGTGGAGTGACGCTGAAGCATCCACGCGCACTGCAGGATCGAACTGGCGGGATCGGGAGGACCCGAGAAGCCGAACGCGGCCCAGTCGTTGTCACCCGCGGTCACTGTCAGCTCGACGGCCAGCCGATAGACTCGGCCGTTCTGCGGCACGAATGGCAGCGACGTGCTTCCTGGAGAGGTTGCTTCGAGCCCTGATTCGGTGAGCCGCCAGCCGGCGGGGGCGGTCCAGCGGACATCCCCTGCACCGCCGCGGGACGACGGCGCTGTGCCGGAGAGTGGCCCGGCACCCGAGAACGCATCGCGGAAGACCGTGACGGCGCGGGCCTCGTCCCAGCGGATGTCGGACACCGAGGAGAGCGTCCGGGCAAACGGCTCCGGTGACGACTCCGCCAGCCGACGTACGGCCCCCCGTTGATCCACCGCGGCCCCCTGCCCTGCGGCCAGTCTCGCGTTCTTGGCATCGCCAAAGCCCCAGCCGACGCACTCGACGAGCCCGTCGAATACGTGCACGCTGGTCTTGCCGACGGTGTCGACCTCGACGCCGAACCGGGTGCCGAGATCGCGGACGACGGCGGAAGGCGTTTGCACGGTGAACAGGGAACCCGCGGCGGCCGCGGCGGGCTGCGGTCCGCCGCCGGCCTTGCTCACGGTGGCGGTGAGCCGGCCCCGAAGCAGCGAGGCCGTATGCGGGCTCGAAAGTTCGAACCTTGCAGGGCCCTCCAGCACGACGGTCGCTCCCGAATCGCAGGCGATCTCGACGAGCCCCGAGGCGAGTTCCAGCCGGGTGCGGGCCATCACCGGATCGCCAACCTGCGGCGGACGCCCCGGCGAGAACCAGAGGGCATTCCTGATGCCGACGATCGAGCCGCAGGTGATCGATGACGTGGCCCGTGGGGCAGGCTGCCAGAACTGACCGATGACGGCCGAGAGGATCGCGGCCGCGAGTACGGCCGTCTGGACCGCGACCGCCCAGGCCGCCGACTTCCCCAGACCCTTCAGCCATGCAGGCATGAACCAAGGGAGCACGCGGTCGGCCGACGCCCGCTCTCCAGCGGGGCCAGTCGCCTGCTTCCTGCCTTGGGTGTTCGGCTGCGGCAGGCCGGGTGTCGCGGTGTTTCTGCGCGAGGCCGCTCCGGCCTGCGGCGGCGCCGGCGTTACGGCCTGGCGGTGTTGGCCGACCGGCTGCAGTCCGACCGGTTGAAAGCCGGCCGGAGCGGTATGCCATCGCCACAAGAGCGATGCATGTACCTCCATCGCAGCGCAGTAGACGCCGATCGCGTCTG
The DNA here is from genome assembly GCA_945877135.1 of Candidatus Kuenenia stuttgartensis. Lineage (GTDB taxonomy): Bacteria > Planctomycetota > Planctomycetia > Pirellulales > UBA1268 > CAMCQY01. Next base: position 507 of record CAMCQY010000193.1, on the reverse strand, counting down.
GCATGGCGGGGTCGGTAAGGAGCGACTCAAGCCGCGTGCAGTCGGCCTGTGTGGCGACGGCATCGCAGAGCCGATTGATGAGTGTGAACAACTCCGACTCCACGGCGGGGATCGCCGCGAGGGGGCGAAGCGGCAGCCGGGAGCGGTGGCGACGGTCGCTCATGAGCCGCCTCCGTCCGCGATGGCCTGTTCGACGCACCGCAGGAGGGCATGCCGGATCCGTTGCAGCCGCATCGTCAATGCGGCGGCGGTTGTCGCGGTCGCGGCGGCAAGGTTTTTGAGCGAGATCTCGCTCGCATATCGGGACTGAATGAGCGCGCGATGTGACTCCGGCAGCTTTTTGACGCACTCTTCGAGGGCCGCCCGCCGGGCCGCTGCCGTGGCATCAGATTCCTCGCGGGCGGCGGCGATCCGTTCGAGCAATGCGGTGCTCAGGCTCGGTCCCCTGTCCTCGCGGCGAAGATGGCTGAAGACCTCGTTGCGGGCAAAGGCATAGGCCCAGGGCAG
>CAMCQY010000192.1 GCA_945877135.1 Candidatus Kuenenia stuttgartensis | reverse complement strand
AGATCGGCCGCAACGCCGCCCGCCTGCTGCTCGATCGCATCGAGGGCCGCACCACCACCGACCGCGCCCGCAGCATGCGGATCGTTCCCACGCTGGTCGTGCGGCAATCGACCACTCCCCCGAAACGTCACCACGCGCCCCCCTCTTGACGATGTCCATAGAAGCCCGGAGCGCAAGCGATGGGATAGGCGTCACCGAATCATCCAAAGCTCCTTACGTTTCAAGTTTCATTCCTTGTCTCCATCCTTTTCTTCAGGTGCCATCATGCGACCGAAAAACCTTTCATCCCGCCGCGGGCGAACGTCCGCGGGCTTCACGCTCGTCGAACTCTTGGTCGTGATCGCCATCATCGGCTCGCTCGTGGGGCTGCTTCTTCCCGCGGTGCAGGCTGCCCGTGAGGCGGCGCGACTGAGCAGTTGCCAGAACAATCTCAAGCAGATCGGCGTGGCGCTCCAACTGCACCACGATGCCAAGCTGCGGCTCCCGCCGGGCAGTTCGCGGGACCAAATCCCCTTCGGTTCGGCTCCCATCACCGCCTCCGGCTGGGGAGGAAGCTCCTGTTTTGCCCACCTGCTTCCCTACCTCGAAGAGACGGCCCTGTATGCGAAGTGGGACTTTAGGGAATCGGCTGACCACATAAGCCCCGGGTATGCGACGGGCGTGGTTCTGCCGTGGGCGAGGTGCCCATCGTCCGACATGCCGCAGTGGCGGACCTACGACACCACGAAGATCGCCATCCTCAGCTATTATCCCGTTGCAGGTGCGGCGAACGGTCTGATCACGAGCCCTGCCTTCACCGAGACGCGGTCTGGTGGCGGGGCAGGCGGCGGCGCCATCGTGGGATGGGGCGGCATGCTGTTTCCGTCTGCAAAAATGGGTCTCAAGAACTGCACCGACGGCACAAGCAAGATGCTCGCCTTCGGAGAGCAGAGCAGCATGCTCACCGACACGTCCGGCGTGTTGCAGGCGTGGTCGCCGGGCAGCCGATTCGGCTGGCCGCTCGGCGCGGCAGCCGTCACGAACGGCGTTGGGAACGTCTACAACGTGACGACGATCCGTTGGCCGATCAACCAGAAAACGGGATGGGACGGAGTCACGAACGGCGTCGGCCCAGGGGGGGCCGGGTGGCCGAACAACGTGCCGCTCAACTCGAACCATCGTGGCGGCACGAACCTCGTGATGCTCGACGGCGCCGTCCGGTTTGTCGTCGATGCCATGAGCCTGCAGACCCTCGGGCAGCTGGCCACCCGTGATGATGGCGCCGCCACCGTCGATTTTTGATGGAGTGAAGGGCATTTCTATCGGAAACGACCATGCTTTACAGACGATGTGACCGCTACCTTTCACAACTGGTTCTCCTGCTGACGCTCGCCGCGGTGGCCGGCGGCTGCTCACAAGGCGGCCCACCTGGGCCAAAGCGGCATCCGGTCTCCGGCACGGTGACGATGGACGGCGAGCCGTTCCGAGACGGCGAGGCTCGATTCGTCACCGTGAGCCAGGGCCTGATCGAAGCCTTTCCGATCAAGGAGGGACGATTCTCCGGAATGGCGGCCGGGGGAGACCGCCGGGTGGAGTTCTACTTGATCAAGGAGATGACCTTCGCGGAATCCGGCTACAAGCTTATGCCGGGCGAGACGCCCCCCACGACCGTGAAGGTCCAGAAGCTCCCGGCGCACCTCAACACCGAGAGCACGTTTACCGCGACGGTCGCGGCGGAGGGAAAGAATGAATTCACGTTCGAATTGTCCGCACAGCCCCCGGCGGCCGCGAAGCGATGACGCCGGCAGTCCACAACGCGAGGCACGGGTTACCCGGAGCACGCCGCACATGATGCGATTCCTGTCCCTCTTGATCGTCGTCCTGCTCGTACCGGCGGCCGCGATCCGGGCGGACGACCTTGCCGCCGAGCGACGGCAGATCCTCGAACTCGGCGGCCTCACGGCGGCCCCGGAGATGCATCCCGCGGAGGGATTTGCCGACGGACCGGGTATGCGGGCGGTCTTCTACGATTCGCTGCCCTGGAAGGGAAAACCGACGCGGGTCTTTGCGTGGCTCGGTCTTCCCACAAACGCCACGGGCAAGGTGCCGGGCGTGGTGCTCGTGCACGGCGGCGGCGGTTCGGCGTTCAAGGAGTGGGTGCGGCAGTGGAATGAGCGAGGCTTCGCCGCGATCAGCATCTCGGTCGAGGGGCAGACCGACCGGGCTGATCCCGAATTGCCGAAGGGGACGCCTGGCTACAGGCGGCACGCGTGGGCCGGGCCGCAACGCAACGGCATCTACGGCGATTCCGCGGAGCCGCTGGCCGATCAGTGGATCTATCACGCCGTCGCCGACACGGTGCTCGCCAACTCGCTGTTGCGATCACTACCCGAGGTAGACGCCGACAAGGTCGGCGTCATGGGCATCTCGTGGGGCGGGGTCATCACTGCCACCGTCATCAGTATCGATGACCGCTTCGCCTTTGCGATCCCGATGTACGGATGCGGGAGCCTGTCCGATGCACCCAATCAATACGGCCGCACCCTGGGCACGAATACGCTCTACCGCCAGGTCTGGGATCCGATGGTCCGCATGGACCGCGTGAAACTGCCCGTGCTCTGGTTTTCCTGGCCGCAGGAGCAGCACTTTCCGCTCGATTGCCAAGCGGCGTGCTACCGGGCCGCCCCCGGCCCGCACATGGTCACGCTGGTTCCAGGCATGGGGCACGGGAACGACTTCAGGCCGCCGCATGGCTATGCGTTTGCGGAGAGCGTTGTGCGGGAAGGGAAGCCGTGGTGCATGCAGACCGCCGCGACGGCCGCAGGCGACACCGTGCGTGTCGAGTTCGCCTCGACGAAGCCTCTCGACCGGGCGACACTGATCACGACGACCGACGCCGGCTTCACGGGCAATCGCACGTGGACCGAGTCACCTGCCTCCGTGGAGCGACAGGGAGACGGATGGATCGTCACCGCCCCGCTGCCTGCCGGAACCACGGCCTGGTTCGTGAACGTCCACTCCGGCGATCTCGTGGCGAGTTCCGACTACCAGGAACGGAAGTGACTCGGGTGCTTCGATGACTGACCTGAGCCTCAACAAGAAGATGCTGCAGGACTTGCTCTACAAAAACTTTGCGGCAGGCCGTGCAGCGTATTCCGGCAAGTTGGGGCCCGCGGGCCTAGCAGCAGTGCGTAATGAGTCGTCGCGTGTATTTCATTCTGCCTCGGGAACTTCCGTCTTCTTTCCGGCTTTGCCCTTCTTCAGCAAATCAGGTTCGCCTTTGTCACCACCGAGCTGGATCATCGTGGGATAAAGCGTGTCCCACCACTTGTCATAGGCCGCGGCCAGCGTGGACACCCAGTCAGACTTCTCGGAGGCGAGATCCTTTTGGCAGGTCGGGTCGTGTTGCAGATCGAACAAAGACCAGCGCGTATGTGGCGTGACGCCCCAGTGAAACTGCGCATTTTCTTTGGTGTAAATCGCCTTGGTGGCACCGGCCTCAACGGACCGTAGCGTCGTGCATTGGCTGGAATACTTTGTGCACACCGGATCATCGCAGGGCTGGCTGCGCACAAGCAGGTAATCGGTTGTTTGAACGGCGGCCATTGCGTATTTGTGCGACGCGGCCAGTCCGCTGGGCCAGCGGCCAACGTGATGAAACAGCAAACGATCTTCATGCCAGGAGATCGGCTGCGTGGATTCGAGCAGCGGACGCAGCGTGAAGCCTTCGATTTTCGCGTCAAGGTCGGCAGGCAGTTTCACGCCCGCGAAGTCGCAGAGCGTCGGCAGCACATCCAGATGCGCCGTCAGGTTCCGCACCTCGTGCGGCTGCCATGTGCCCGGCCATCTCCAGAATGACATGGCTCGCGAACCGCCCTGCCAGATGGTGCATTTGCAGCCTCTCATTCCCGCATTAAAAACATCCAGACCGTGGGTCTCGCCATTGTCGTTCATCCAAAGCACGATCGTGTTGTCTTCCAATTGCCGTTCATGCAAATACTTCATCAGCCGTCCGAGGTTGTAGTCGAGATTGGCGACCATGCCGAGAAACGCGGCTTCCTCGTCGTCCACCTTGCCGCGAAACGGCGCCTCAAAATCCGCGGGGGCTGCCAGCGGCGAGTGCGGCGAGTAAGGAGCGAGATAGCAGAAGAACGGTGGGGCCCCCTGCCCTGCCCCCGTCGAAAGGGTGCTTTCATCAATAAACGTCATCGCCTCCTCAAAGAAGATGTCCTCCCGGTAGCCCTGCCTTTTCTCCCGCTTGCCGTTGCGGACGATAACCGGATCGAAGTGAACCTTAGGGCCGCCGACGTTCCAAGAGCACCAATCAAACCCACGCTTCCTGGGCGCATACTCGCCGTCATTGCCCAAGTGCCATTTGCCGACGAATCCGGTGCGATAGCCGGCGGATTTCAGGAGTTGTGGCAGGATGACGGCGTCCTTGTTCAGATGCTCTCGTGGCTCGCTGGTGTGCGAGACCCCATTTCTGAACTCATGCATACCCGTCATGAGCGCCGCGCGAGTCGGCGAGCAAGAAGGACTCACGGAGAACTTCTCGAAGCGCACGCTCTGATCGTGCAGCGCATCCAGGTTCGGCGTCTTGAGCAATGGGTGCCCATGTCGCCCCACATCGCCGTAGCCCTGATCGTCAGTCAGGATGAAGATGATGTTCGGTTTCTTGGCGGCAACCGCATCGGCTGCGTGCAACGCGGCCAGCGGCGCTAGCAGCAGGGCGGCGAGGAATGTGAGAGTGTGTGCGTGGTTCATGGTCGGCTCCTTCTGCGGGCAATGTCCGCCCTCCACAACTGGCTGTTTGGTGACTACGATTTTCCTCCCGAAACCACCCCTGCACGAGCATTGTTTCACGGTCAACGCACGCCTTCATATGGACTGGATCAGGATTGCCAAGGTAGGCCACTGGAAAGGAGGCTCACCGGATTGGCACGTGCACAGGCCAGCCGAGGTACTGTGTCGGCCGGCCGTTCGCTCCGAGTCGCGGGAATCGCGGCCAGCACTCGAACGTAAGCGTGCCCCCCTCGCCGGCTGACTGATCGGCGAAGTCGAACCGTGCGATCCCGTAGCCATCCCCCCGCTCTTTTTCGTCCTTCACGTCGTCAGGATTCGCGTAGGCAATCATCGAGATCTTATTGCCGAGGCCGTCTTCATAATCACCGGTCCATGGGAGCGGGCTGCCGGGTACCGGATTCGTGCCTGCCTTCTCATCAAGGGGATG
>CAMCQY010000191.1 GCA_945877135.1 Candidatus Kuenenia stuttgartensis | reverse complement strand
CTGGTCATCGTCACCGACGATCCTGTGGTCGGCCGCTATCCGGTGCAGACGCTGTGGTGAGAGGGAGGTCGCTCGAGCCCGTCGTCGGGCTCCATCTGCGTGCTGGTGGTGGTCGCGAAGTAGAGCGTGACGGCCGCCATGCCGAGACCGAAGAGGAGAATGAGCGCGAGGGCCATCCCCATCGCGCAGCCCGCCCGGCCGTCATCGGAGGCGAGCGAGGCCAGCTTGCCCTTGCTTAAGGTCGCCGTCGGCGTGGCGCCGGCGGCGGTCTCCTCCGCACTGCGTGCCTGGTCCTGATTGACCGAACTGTCGAGGGCGAGCAGGAAACTTCGCGCGTGGCGGAAGAAGAGGATCGGGCAGAGCACGGCGGCAGCGAGACAGACGGCCAGCGTCGTTTCATTCGAGAGGCCCAGGCCCATCACCAAGATTGCGTAGAGGGCTCCGGTGAGGATCACCGTGGCGCCGTAGTTCAGATAGATCGACCCGAGATAGAAGCCCGGCTCCCGCTCGTAGGAGAAGCCACAGTGCGGGCAGGCATCGTGCATGCGGAACCAGCCACGAAAGAGCGGGCCGATGCCGCACTGCGGGCAGCGGAGCTGCACGGCGTGGGAGAAAACGCGAAAGCGTGAGGGGAGCTTGGGCATGATGCGAGGTTTCCGACAGAATATACTGTGGACTCGGCGACGTCCCCGCTTGCCCTCCGCCCGTGACGATGAACGCCATGCCTTCCCTGAGCCGAAACCGTGAGCCCCGCACGCCCTTCGAGGAGAAATACCTTGCCGAGGCGCGGCGGATCTGTCTTGAGACGGTGCCCGATCCGCGGTACGAGATTTTCCTGTTCGGTTCCCGGGCCCGCGGGCATTGCGACCACGGGAGCGACGTCGACATCGGGATCGCCGGGCCCGAGCCGCTCCCCGGCGGCATCTCAAGGCTGCTCTGGCTGCTCACCGAATCCGACGTGCCGTGGCGGTGCCAGGTGGTTGATTTCGCGCTGGTGACCGACGAGAAATTCCGAAAGCATGCCTACGAGGGTCGCGAGATATGGCGGGCGGCGAACTAGGCCAAGACAATCTCCAGCGGGCACTGAAGGGTTTTGCGGAGGTGCTCGACCTTGAAATCGACGGGTACTCCGACGCCATTCGGGACGCTATCGAAAACGGCCGCATCCAGAAGTTTGAGTATTGCGCCGAGCTGTTCTGGAAATACGTACGGTCGTGTCTGCAGTCAGAGGGGACCGAAGTGCCCAACAGTCCGCGGGGCGCGATGAAAGAGGCGTTGGCCCGAGGCTTCCTGGCAGAGGCCGAATACCCGGCAGGCATGCAGATCTACGAAGACCGCAATACCTGCAGCCACATCTATCGGCAGGAGGTCATTCCGCTGATCCTCGGCCGGCTGCCGGCGCATTTGGTCCTCATGCAGGCCGTGCTCGCCCGCCTGCCGGCCGCCGAATAACGGATTCCTCTCGCTGGCGCTTCGGGCTTGGATGGAACATCTCCCCATCCAAGCCCGCTCGACGGTTCCCCGTCCATCCAAGCCCGCAGCGCAAGCAAGGGAATACGGGTGGCCTGCGCATCCTGTGCCGAACGCTCGTGGACTTTCCGATTTCAGAGGGCCTTGAGGCGGATGTTGCGGTACTCCGCCCACATCGGCTTGCCGCCGTGGAGCTGCAGGGCCAACACGCCCTTGGTGAGCGCCCGCTTGGCATCGTTGTCGGTGAAGTCGAGGATCAGCCGGCCGTTCAAATAATGGCGGATGTGATTGCCCTCAGCGCGGATCACGACGTCGTTCCAGTCGTCGACTTTCATGAGGTCCTTGAAGGCCTCCTGGTCGATGAGCGGGGTCGTCGCCACCTTCTTGCCCCCTTCGGTCTCCCAGGTGGCCTGCTCGCCCACCTGGCAGATCCGTGCCCGCGAGCCACCTTCGTCATAGATGAAGCCCGAGACGTTCGGAAACTTTTCTTCGTTGCGGATCTCGTGCTGGTAGCCGCGGACCACCCATTTGTTTTTTACCGAGTCGTCGGTGATGTGCTTCGAGCGGTATTGAATACCGGAGTTGTTGGTGGCGTTGCAGCGGAACGAGAGCCGCAGGTCGAAGTCGCCGACCTCGCCACCCTTCCAGATCAGGAAGGTGTTGCCGGCTGCCACGTTTTCCGGCGTGGTCTCGCCATGGATCACGCCATCGCGGACGCTCCAGAGCCGGGGATCGCCATCCCAGCCGTCGAGGTCCTTGCCGTCGAAGAGTTGCTGCATGCCGGCGGGCTCGGCCGGGGCGGCTGAGGCAACAGCGGCAGGCGCCTCGGCGTGGGCGACGGGCATGGCAGTCGAAACGACGCCGCAGAAGATGGCTGCGACCACGGCGATCCTCAAACATGGAGACGATCGGCGGCAACGGTCGGCGGTCATGGAAGCCTCGAAAAAGGGGTGGTTTTCTGAATAGTCTGACGAGAATACTGCTGGCAGAGGGTCGGGTGCAAGCAATGTGATCCCGACCGATGGTGTGGTCCCAGCCCACGAGGCTTCCGGTGGCCCCGGACCCTGCGAGCGACGGGTCCTGCCGGCTCACCGTCTCCAGAGGACCTGCAGCGAGAGGCCGAGACCGGGATCGTAGCGGACCACGTCGGTGCGGCCCGACGAGAAACTCGTGCCCTGAAAGAGCGTGCGGTCAAACAGATACGAAACCATCGCCTCCACCGCGAAACCGCGACCGAGCACCCGTTCGAGCCCCACGGCGGCACGCTGGTCAAAGACGTAGAACCGTTCGTCGTCCTGAAGCCGGTCGGCGAGAAAATAGATCTCGGTGTCGGTCCGGTAGAACGCCAGGAACGACAGTCCCTCGGCGAGCCGACGGCGGGCGACGGCGTTGACGTTGACCAATGGGAAATAGTTGACGGAGAAGGTCCAGTCGTCGGTGGGACGCCACTCGATCGACGGCGGCACGCCGATCTTGGCCTCGAATCGCTCGTCGGGTCGCCAGACGTAGGCGATGCCCGGCAGTGGATAGGGAAGCTGCGATGTCGGCGAGTAAAAGAGGCTGAAATTCCATTCATCGCGTTCGTTTCGGGCCGGCCGTGTGTAGAAGCCGACTGCCATCAGCGTGAGATCGCGGCCTGCCGCATAGGGACGATCGCTCGCCGATCCGAACAGAAACGTGCCGCCGATGCTGCCCCCGTCGTCGAGTGGCCGGCTGTGCAGGAAGCCAGTCTCGACCAGCCAGAGTTGGTCGGGCACGGGCTGCCCGGAGTCGGGGAGCATCGCGTCGGTGGCGATTTCGAGCCGACCGAATTTGGCGATGCCGATCCAGAGTGGCTTGCCTTCGGCAGGAACCGCCAGAGGCGCGGCGACGCGGGCAAACTGCGCGTTCATCGAAAGCTCCGCCGGCTGGCCGGCCACGTCCACCGTGGGTGCCCAGAAGCCGCCCATGGAGAAGGGTGCCGAGCCACCGAACGGCCCGCCCGACTTCCGAGGACGACTGCCGGGGCGTGAAGCGGCGGGATCGACGTCGGAGAGCGGTTCGCTCGCGAAGTCGTCCTGCTCGAGGTTGAAGTCGATCGGTGGGAGAAGCGCGATCCTGGCGTCGGCGTAGGGGCTGGCCGGCGCTGCGAGAGGCGCGGCTACGCGTGGCGCGGGGGCCGTGGGATCGACCGCTGGAAGTGAGGGCCCCTCGGCGGCCACTGCCGGAGCGATTGCCAACAGGCCGGCGATGAGAAACCACTTCGCCACGAAACGCCACTCGGGAAAAAACAGGCCGCGGGCCGCCGGGAGTGGATACCGGTTTCCGGCGACGGACGAAACCCCAACTGGGGAAGCTGGGGGGCAAGGGTGAAGTGAAGCGAGAGGGGCGAATGCCAGCGAGAACGTGCCGTCGGTCTATCGCTTCGGCTTCCCGGCATCCTCGGGCACGACGATGTCGAGCACGGCCATGCCCTTGGGGATTTCGGTTTTGAAGGTGTACGTGGGAAAGAGCGGCGGCGGAAACTCCCCCTTTCCCAATGACCCGTAGCCCACGACCTCGATGACCACCGGCCCACTCACCGAGCCGTGCGTGGCGCGGGTGCGGAACGTTCCGTTTTCGATGGCCGACACTGACTGCGGGCCACGATTGCCCTGCGAACTGTCGGGCTCGATCGTGATCAGGCCGTTTTGCACGGGCGCGTTCTTCCAGGTCACGCTCCCGGAAACCTGCGTCCGTCCATCGGCACGGCCACACCCTGCGGCACCGGTCAACGCGGCCATGATGATGATCATGACCGCTACGTGGCCGCGGTCGAGAGAGGGGGCCGAGGGCGGTGTCTGCTTACCCGGTTCGATCGGGGATGCCGTGCGCAAGAGAGTCATAGGCCGTCCGCCCGTGATCCCAGACGGCGAAACGTCGCGATGTCGATCGTCTCGTCGGTAAACCGCACGCTGCCGTCGGCGTAGGCCATGTGGCAGCCGCCACGATGCCTGCTGCCGAAATACCGAAGCTGCTCTCTCCAGATGTCGATGGAGGCTTTGTAGGAGCAGACGTCATTCCAGAGCGAACCGTTGATGCTGTAACTCGCGGCCAATGCGGTCGCGCCGAGCGTCGTTCCCTGCGGGCTGTTTCGCGCCGTGCCGGCCCAGGAGGGGCGACTTATGCGGCCCAGCCACCAGTTCGCCGGATCGACTGCAGCGGCGGCCTCCTCAGAGCACAGCTGAAATTGGAATCGGGATTCACCCAGCAGAAACTGCTTGGATGTTCCGTCGGTCACGTCCTTGGGCCGTACCGAGCCATTGATGACGATCGTGCCGTTGTCGAAGTAGTAAGCGCTGTTCACAGCGAACCATGAATACCCGTCGCTCGGCTGCTTGCCGGCCGGCACGGTCCCCGTCCATTGGCCACCGCCCGACACGCCGAAATAGTCGGTATTGGGCACGTTTGGCAGGCTGCGCTCGTGCGACGGACACTGGAAGTCGCCATTGGGGGTGTATGCCTTGTCGCGATTCACGCTCGGGTATCCGCCGTGCGACCCCGAGAAGTCGCCGTCCCGGTGCCGGAACGAGTCGTACCGGGGCTGGTCACCCAGGAACGGCAGGATTCGCACCGTCCAGGGAGCGCCGTCCAGGGGGCTCGTAGCATTGACGAATGTCCACCGTGTGTTCGACGGCTTGGGGAGGCGGCTGTTTGTGAACGCGGGAGGGTAATACTCTCTCGCGCTTTGGTAGTTCAGGCAGGAGAGTGCCAGCTGTTTCAGCTTGTTCGAACAGCTCGCCCTTCGGCC
>CAMCQY010000190.1 GCA_945877135.1 Candidatus Kuenenia stuttgartensis | reverse complement strand
CCGGCTCTGTATCAGTTCCCGTCCTGCCGAAAGCGGGGTGGCTCGTCCGACTGTTTGCCCCAGCGCTGGCCACGGGATAACGACCGGTGCACCCACTGATGGCTGGCATCTGGTCAGGACGGGCACGACAAGCCGCTCAAGTCACCCGTTCAGCCCGGCGAGCCGCCCATGCCGAAGCCCGATTGAAGACCAACGCCAAGATGGCCGAGCCGGCGGCGTAGTAGAGCGGCCTCGAGCCATACGAGGCGTCTTTCGGATTGACTGCGACCAGGAAAAACAGGACGACCGAGGTCACACTCGTCAGCGACAGACCGGTGAACACGACGCTCCAGGCATCCCACTTCATGACAAGACTCCACGTTTGTGTATCGAGCTTTGAAAACCCAGCATACGCTTAACCCTCAACCGATATTCCATACTCCGCGAGCAGTCGCTCTGCCGCGGCGAGGGCTCGCCGGGCCGAATCGTCAAGCTGCATCGGCCGGCCGCCGCCAGGGGTGAGCATCGCGCCGGCGAAGATCTTGAACTTCTCCAGCGTCGATACCCGGGCCCGTCCGTCGAGCACCTCGAAGCCTCGCCCTCTGATCTTCGTCCCGATCGCGCGATAGATTCTCGCCGCTGCCCGGACACCCAGGCGGGAGTCGGTATCGAGCCCGCTGATGCCCGCCTCCCCGGCAGCGTAGTAGCCGTCGGCGACTTCGAGGATCGTCTGCACGCCCCGCCGTACCTGCGCTGGGTCGGGTGGCCCGCCGCCGGGCCGCAGCCCGTCGGTCCATTCAAGCGGCAGGTAGCAGCGAGACCGACGCCAGTCTTCCGCGACGTCGCGGGCGATATTGGTCAGCTGCATGCCCATGCCGAGCGCCGCAGCGTGGGGGAGATGGCGGCGATCCGCGAGGCCGAGGATCGGACACAAGAGCACGCCGACCGCCCCGGCGACCCGAAAGCAGTACCGCAGCAGGTCGGCCTCATGCAAGCCGGCCGCCGGCGTGAGATCCGACCGCATCCCATCGAGCAATGCCAGTGCCGCCTCGAGTGGCAGGTCGTGTCGGCCCACGAGGTCCGCCAGCCAGCGGCTTTCGGTGGCGACCGGGCTGTCTCCGCCGGCGATCCGGCGGACGTCCTGCGTGGCCCGCTCGACGAACTCCAGCGCCTGCTGCGGCGAGGCCGCGGTATCCACGCCGTCGTCGCACCACCGACACCAGGCGTAGAGACGCTCGACGTCGGCCCGTTTGCCGGCGGGCAGCAGCCGGCTGGCAAACGAAAACGAGCGGCTGTGCCGCCGGATCGACTCACCCGCTGTCGGGCTGCTAACTGGCGACGACATGGAAGTCGGCCGCGATCGTGTCGCAGGTGGCCTTCGCGGAGTTGACGACACCGGGCACGCCGGCCCCCGGATGGGTGCCCGCCCCGACGAGATAGAGCCCGGGGATGTCCGGGTCGCGGTTGTGGGGGCGGAAGTAGGCGCTCTGAGTGAGCGTGGGCGCGACCGAGAAGGCTGACCCGAGATGGGCGTTGAACCTTCCCGCGAAGTCGGCGGGCGTGCAGTGCCGACGGGTCACGATCGCCTCGCGCAATCCCGGGAGGTGCGTCTCGAGCGACTCGAGGATGGCGTCGCCGTAGCGGGTGGCCACCGCCTCCCAGTCGATCGCCGCGTTGCCCAGGTGCGGCACGGGGCTGAGCACGTAGAACGACTCACCTCCGGCCGGGGCCATGCTCGGGTCGGTGATCGTGGGTGCGTGGAGATAGAGGCTGAAGTCGGCGGGCAGGCTATGGCCGTGGAAGATGTCGCGTAAGAGCCCCTGAAACCGCGACGCAAACAGGATCGTGTGGTGGGCCAGATTCGGATACCGACGGTTGGTGCCGAAGTACAGCACGAATAACGACATCGACCAGGTCATTCGCTCCAGCCGCCGCTGCCGGCGGCCCGCAGCGGCGACCCCACGGTAGAGCTTGGCATAGGTATGGTGCACGTCGGCGTTCGAGACGACTGCATCGAACACCTCCGGCGGCCCGCCGGCGGCGTGGATGACGTGCTTGGTCGCGTCGCCGGCAGTCTCGAGCGTGACTCGATCGACCGGAGCCCCAAGTCGGAGCGTACCGCCGAGGTCCTGGAAGAGCCGCACGAGACCGCGGACGAGCGCTCCGGTGCCTCCCTCCGGAAAGTACACACCCCACTTCCGCTCGATCCAGTGGATCAACGTGTAGATGGAGCTCGTCTCCATTGGATTCCCGCCGACGAGCAGGGGGTGAAAGCTGAACGCCTCCCGAAGGTGCTCGTCTTTGACAAATCGTGAAACGGTCGCGTAGACGCTCCGATCGGCCCGCAGGCGGGCCAGCTGCGGGGCGGCCCGGAGCATGTCGGTGAAGTAGAGAAAGGGGACGGCGCCGAGCTCTTCATATCCCTTGGCGAACACCTGTCGGGAGTATTCGGCGAAGCGACGGTAGCCGTCCACGTCGGCGGGGTTTATGCGCCGGACCTGCTCGATCAACCCCGCCTCATCGGCGACATAATCGAAGGCCACGCCGTCGTTCCACAGGAGCCGGTAGAGCGGGGTCACCGGCAACAGGCGGACGTAGTCGGCCATCCGCCGGCCTGAGAGCTCGAAGAGATCCTCGAGGCAATGTGGGGCGGTGATTACGGTCGGCCCTGCATCGAAGATGTAACCGCCATCTTCGTAGACGGCAGCCCGGCCTCCCGGCTGGTCGTGGGCCTCGTAGCAGACCGTTTCGAACCCCATCGACTGCAGGCGAATGGCGGCGGCGAGGCCGCCAAAACCGCTGCCGATCACGGCCGCACGCCGCTGCGGACCGGTGCCTGACTGAGGCGAACGCCCCCCTGCGACTGTCGCCATATTCACAGAAGAGCCTCCGCCCTCGTCGGCTCGATGGCCACCCGCAGGGCGTCGCAGATCGCTGCCAGCGGAATGGCTTCACGGGCTCCGCCCGTCGCAGCAGTGAGCCTGTCGATTGCCCGGTCGAGCCGGGCGTTGATCGCAGCCACCGCCCGGCGGTGGGTCGCTTCCAGCAGATCCTTGGCGAGCGGGCGAAACTCAGCCCGCTGTTCTTCCGATTGCCGCAGCCGGCGCTGCCAGGCTGTGAACTGCTGGGCCGACACTTCGCTTGCGGCCCAGGCCCACGGCCAGGTGACACGGCGGTTGCGGAGGTCGTCGCACCGATCCGACCCTTCGAGCAGTTCGCAGAGCTCGTCGAGGTCGTTTTTCATTTGCAGGCAGATGCCGATCCGGCAGCCGAAGGCGGCAACGGCTTGCAGCGTCTGCCGGTCTCCCGCGGCGGCCTGGGCACCACACCATGCGGCCAGCGACGCGAGGCGGCCGGTCTTCCACCGCGAGATCGCCAGCGCCGTGACCTGGGCCTGCCAAGGCGTGATCTCGTCGATCCGCGTGGCGAGGTCGATCGCCTGCCCCTCGTGACATTGCCGTGCCACCGTGATGAACCTGCCCACGAGCGCCGCCGACCGGGCGGGATCTTCCAAGGCGGCTGACGCCAGTTCAAGAGCGCGGAAATACATCCAGTTGCCAGCGTTGACGGCCCGGGCCGGCCCGATCACCTGATGCAGCGCCGGTTGGCCGCGGCGGGTGAGCGATTCGTCTTCGAAGTCGTCGATCACGAGCGAACCGGCGTGCAGGAGTTCGACCGCATCGACGATCAGCGAGGGAGCCGCGGAGCGGCCACCGGCAAACGCGTAGGACTCCTCGAGCAGAGTTGCCCGAAGCCGCTTGCCACCCACGCCGGGATAGAGGTCGGGGGCGAGTTGGAGGGCCTTGGACCAGCCGTGCCCTGTGCGGGTGGTCTGGTGCGTTGTGCCGGCGAACCCGAGGAGATTTTTCGTCATGTCGGCAACGGCCCCGGGAGTGAGACAAACGATCTGGCAAAACGAATTGGTGCCAGGCCCATGGGCGGCCAGCCAATCATGATCCGAGCCGCATCGGTGAACGTAAAGCGATGCGCATAAAACCGGGCGATTCGCTCCTCCGGCAGGACTCGGTAGAACCTCCGGAAGATCTTCCAGCGGTCTTCTGGCCTGACCAGGCAAAAGAGCAGCCGGTTCAGAAAGCGGGCGAATCCTCGCCGCAGCCGGTCTTCTGCGGCCGCAGAGGCGACCTCCGCGCCGACTCGTTCCGGGCATGCCCGGGCGACGAGTTCCGCGAATCGAACGGCCAGTGGCATCGAGTATCCCGTGGCGGCGTGGTACCAGCCGCCGGCATAGCCGCCGGCTGGCGACGGCCCCTCACGCCGGGCGTTGGCTGTATACGGCATCGGGAGACACCCCCGTTCGGTTCGGATCAGCTTCGCAGCTCCCGCGTTGGCCTCGGCCAACCGAGCCGCGATCAGCGAGGCGGCCCGCGATTCATCGCAGGCCGGTTCCTCGTGGAACCGGGTGTACTCGAGCAGCACGCGATCAGAGCCGAGCGGGAGTTCGTAGAGAAACTCGAAACCCGCGGCCTGGTCTGCCGGGACATTCATGACCGTCGGCTCCGATGCCGGCCAGCGCTGAGCAGTCTGGTACTCGTGGCCGATGAAAGTCTGATAGCCCGCTCCGCCCGGCGACCCTGCCTCCGCCCGACCGCGACAGTCGAGGACCGCACGGCAGGAAACGTCGGTGGTCCCGTCGAGTCTCACCGCGGTCGTTGAGAGGATCTCACACGACTCGCCTGTGCGAACGACGAGCCGACCGGCGCGAGCAGGCCCCCCAGCTCCGCCTGCCAGCGACAGCGTCGCCTCGCGGAGGCGGTCGGATGTGATCGTCGCGTAGGAGATATTCACCCGCCGCGACAGGGTCGGAAACCTGACGCGATAGCCTGGCCAACGGTGGGCGACCAGTGGGTCGAACCAGCTTCTCGCCTGTTCGGCAACGTCTGTCTCGTGAAACGACCAGGTGTGATTGCCGCACAGTTCATCGGCTCTTTCAAGGAGCAGGACCGTCGCCTCCGGCCGGTGGCAGGCCAGAGCATGCGCCAAGAGACAGCCCTGAAGACCGCCGCCCACAATGCAGTAGTCGAACTCCGTGACAATTGTCATGCGGGGCTCCCCGAATTGATGCGGGGCTTCAAGTTCATGTGGGGCTGCAAGTTCGTGTGGGGCTTCACGTACAACGACTGCATCCGCCGCCGGACAGACGCCTCGCACAGTGGGGCGACGCCGTGCAGGAGAAGATGTGGCACGGCCACAGCGCTCAAGCCGACAAAGGTCGCCCGAATGAGCGTGCCATTCCAGCCCGCCCCGCCGAGCACGAGCCACGCGGCCAGCCCGATCAGAGCGATCGCACCGACGGTCAAGGGCGCGAGGCTTCG
>CAMCQY010000189.1:0-5415 GCA_945877135.1 Candidatus Kuenenia stuttgartensis | reverse complement strand
TGCTCGTGATCGTGCTCTGGGTGACCGAGGCCCTGCCTTTGGCGGTCACGTCGCTGCTCGGGGCCGTGCTCTGTGTCGTGGCCGGGGTGGCGCCAGCGAAGGAGGTGTTTCGTCCTTTCGCCGATCCCTTGATCTTTCTGTTCATTGGTTCATTCCTGCTGGCCGAGGGCATTCGGCAGCACCGCCTCGACCGCCGGCTCGCCTACCGCGTGCTTTCGGTGCCGTGGATCGGCGAGCGGCCGACCCGGATCCTGGCGGCCGTGGCGTTGGTGTCGGTGCTCATCAGCGCCTTCATTTCCAACACAGTCACCGCTGCGATGATGATGGCGATCGTGACGGGCATCCTCGGCGCCGTGGAGGCCGCTGCCGGTCACGGCAGGTCACCAGCACCCACTTTTGCCACAAGTCTCTTTCTCTGCGTGGCGTTCGCGGCGTCGATCGGCGGCCTGGCCACGCCGATCGGCACGCCCACCAACCTCATCGGCCTTGCCTTCATCCGCGATCAGGTCGGCGTGCACGTCTCTTTTCTTGGTTGGTGTGCGATTGCCATACCGCTCGTGGCCGTCATGACAACAGTGGCCGTCACGGTGCTTTCGAGGCTCTTTCCAGCCGGCGTGGAGCGGCTCGAGGGGGTCGGCAGCTATGTCGCGGCCGAGCGGAGCCGGCTTGGCGCGTGGACGGTCGCGCAGAAGTCGGTGGCCGCGGCATTTGCCGTCACGGTTTTGCTGTGGGTGCTGCCGGGCTTTTTGTTGGTCCTGCTGGGGGCGTCGCATCCGGTCTGTGGCTTGCTCTCGAAGCGGCTGCCGGAGGGGGTCGTGGCGCTTATCGGCGCCATTCTCCTCTTTCTCTTGCCAGGGAATCATGACGCGGACGGTCGTCCTCGTCGGGCGCTCGAGTGGCGGGAGGCCCGTATCGATTGGGACATCGTGCTGCTGTACGGCGGCGGCATGGCGCTGGGAGAGCTTTGTTTTTCCACGGGGCTCGCTGGTGCCATCGGCCAGTCGATCACAGGATGGATCCCCGTCGGCGACTGGAGCGGGACCGTGCTTGTGGCCGTGGCGACCGTCGTGGCGGTGGTGACGAGCGAATTCACAAGCAACACCGCCAGCGCGAATATGGTCGTGCCGGTTGTGATCGCGTTGGCCCGGGCCACGGGCGTCGATCCGCTGATGGCGGCGCTCGCCGCCACCTTTGCGTCGAGCCTCGGCTTCATGATGCCGGTGAGCACCCCCTGCAACGCGATCGTCTATGGCTCCGGCCGGGTGCCATTGCGGTCGATGATGGCCAGCGGTGCCATTATCGATGGAGTGGGAGCGATCACGGTCACGGCCGCGATGCTGCTGGCATCGCGATTGTGAGCGGGCGCTCCTCAGAGATACCGCGGTCCGGCCGGTGCATGCCTTCCGGCCGGACCACGTCAGGGGGATCGTCTTCCACTGCCACGAAGGTTTCGCGGCGATCGGGGCTTCGGGACTCGAACGGCGGCGGTCCGTCGGTCGCGCTAGAAGCCTCCCTGGATCGCCACGCCGCACTGGTGGCAGCGGGGTTGCGCCGGCGGAACGGGCGACGGCAGATAGCCCTCCCGGCACAGCGAATGGAGCCGCGGAAAGTGCGGCGGCAGCGTCACGCAGGGGCTGTGCTTCCATTGCAGCTGCTGGAAGGGATGCGCCTGGTAGACGTTCGAGCCTCGGCAGCATGCCTGCGGCGCACCGCACTGGCTGCCCCGCACGTTGCCATGCCATGGCGGTTGCTGCCATGACTGCTGTGGCTGGCCATCACGGCACCCGCAGTCGCCCGGCTGGCCGGGGGCCGCTGACTCCGTCGCCACGGTCGTGTCACCCGGCTGGGTGTCGTCGAACTGGGCGGCCGTCGCAGTCAGGGGCGACGAGGCCGCGGCCAGGACGGCGACGGCGAACAGCAGTGGGCGAACACTACGCACGAATCAGGCTCTCCGAGACGGCATCTGACAGATTCCACGATCCACAAAAGATGTTTCGTCTGGAGAGGTCTGCCCGGATGAGAGAACAGGCAAACGGGTGGGGCCGTATGATCTGAAACGAAGATGATGCCGACCGCTTGACACCGACTTGCATACGGGTAGTATGTGCAAAAGGGTTGCAGGTAGGGCATGCCTGCCCCGCCACCTTTCGCCTCCACCCCCCTGCGACATCCACCGGAGCTACGGATATGAACCTCTCCCGCCGTGCGTTCACGCTGGTCGAACTGTTGGTCGTGATCGCGATCATCGGCACGCTGGTCGGCCTCCTGCTGCCCGCCGTTCAGTCCGCCCGCGAGGCGGCCCGCCGGGCCCAGTGCACCAACAACCTCAAGCAGACCGGTCTCGCCCTGCAAAATTATCACGAGGCTCGGCGGCAACTGCCGGAAGGCTGGCTGTGCAATCTTGACAGTTCGGACGCCCATCATGCGGAGGAGGGTGTCGGCTGGGGCTGGTCATCTCGGATTCTGCCCTACGTTGAGGAAGACGCGACATTCAAGAGCATCGACATCAAGATGCCAATTGCCTCCGCATCTTCAACGGTGCACGGCAAGGTGATCCCAGGGTTCCTCTGCCCGTCCGACGCGGGCGCTGGCATGCCGACGTTCAATCCCGGCGAGGAGGGCGGCGCCGACAATGACCACGAGCACCCCGATCAGACGGGCGGATCAGCCACGTATGCAAGGACCAACTACGTTGGCATGTTTGGAACCAACTCATGGGAGGCTCACGAAGAGGAAGATCACGGAGCGGGCGAAGAGGAGCATCATGAGGACGGCGAGCCATATGACGGCAACGGCATGTTTTTCGCGAACAGTCGGATGCCCTTCCGGCACGTTACCGACGGCTTGAGCAAGACGATCATGGTAGGCGAACGCGACTCCCGGATCGGAGGAAGCCTTTGGCTCGGCATGGTGGAGGGGCTTGCTGAGCCGATCGGACGCGTGGTGGCCCATGGCCATCATGCCCCAAACGGCAACCCCGCTGAGCAGCATTTTGGCGACCTGTCGAGCCGCCATCAGGGTGGAGCCAACGTCGTGTTCGCCGATGGTCACTGTGACTTCATCGCCGAAACAGTCGATGTCACCGTGTTTCAAAAGCTGTGCACCCGTAAGGGCGGCGAGTGACCGTCAGTCGAGGGCCACGTCCTCGACCCGATAGCTCTCGAGCGAGTCGCTTGTCGCGATCACGATGAAGCCCTCATTGCCGTCGCGGTAGCCACCGATCCCCACGAGCGGTGCGCCGTGGCGGTAGCGATCGACGACACGGCCGTCGGCCCAGGCGACGGTCACCGAGCCATCAGGGGCGGCGATGAGCCACTGCCGACGCGGAGTGCCGAGCAGATCGGCCCAAGCGACCGGCTCGATCGGGCCATCGCGGTGCACGCCATCGGGCAGATTGAGTTCCCAGAACTGGTCAGGGAGAGGCCCGAGCCCCACTGCGATGTTCTTGCCTACGCTGGGGCTGGCCAGTCCCAGAAAGGCCCATCCGCCATCGGGTGCCACAGGCCCCGCGAAGAGTGACGCGACCGCAGGGCTCGCTGACCAATCCGGCTGCTTCCGGCCCTCGCCAGGCCCTTGCCCAGCCCCTTCCACGGGCCGCGCCTCTGCGCCCCTGCCCTCCATGGTGACCGGCACGAGTCTGCCGTGGCCGTTCACGCAGACGAGTCCGCGGCTGCCCTCCTGATGCGGTGCGTCCGGCACGACGTCGAGCACCGTGTCGAACGAACGCTCCGGCCACAGCCGATGGCCAGCGAGGCTGGCAGCCTGCACGCCGACGGTGCCGTGATAGCCAACGACGATTTCCGGTGCGCCATCATCATTGAGGTCGACGAGCCGCGCGGTCCTGATCCCGGCATGTGATGGACTCTCCCAGCCGGGATAGGCGGCGTGGAGCTTCCACGCCTCGTCAAACACGAAGACCTGCTGCCCGCCGCGATTGCCGCCGAGCCACCAGCGTTTGCCGGCCGCATCGATTGCCGTCCGCAGGAAGCCGACGGCGGCATCGGCTGGTAGATCAAGTTCGTGTCGGGCGAGTTCGCGGCCGCTAGGATCGAGTATGACCACGGTCCGCCAGCCGTCGAGGGCGATGATCCTGGCGGCACCGCCATCATCGCAGCAGACCACATTTCCAGGCATGGCCACGCCCTTGGCCCGCCAGGCCCTGACGAGCTTGAAGCGGTCCGGCTGCCGACGGGGTGCGATCTGCTGCGGAGGCATCCACTCCAGCGTACCGCCACTGCAGCCGGTCAGCGACATCGTCGCCAGAAGACCCGCGAGGGGGGCGAGGTGTCGCGCCAGCGATGCACATGGGGTATTCATTCGCTCATCATGGCCAAAACGTCGCTGCAACGGCCAGAGCAGTCCAGACACTCGTCCGCAGGGGGCGACAACCGTTACGATGGTGCGAAAGGATGTTCGACGGTGAAATGCATTTCGCTTGATTACGGCGCCGACGAGCCGCTGCTTCTGGAGGTGGATGACGACGCGCTCGTCGCCGACTGCCGCGGGCCGGTTGGCGTGGCTGGCGAGGCCGCAAGGCAACTGGTCACGGCAGCATGCAGCGAGAACGAGTCGGGGCCGCCGCTCGAATCGCACGTGGTGCCCGGGGATCGGGTTGCCATCGGGTTGTCTGCTGACGTTCCCCAGGCGGCTGAGATTGTGGCCGCAGTCGCCACGCGGCTGGTCACGGCAGGGGTCGAATCGGCCGACATCACCGTGCTGCGGGCGCCGCCGCTGGAGCCACTGGGCTGTGGCGTGCCCGCGATCGGCGGCGCGACAGTGTTTGATCCGGCGATCGAGCCGCAAACGTCCTACATGGCCGCGGATGAGGCTGGCAGGCCGATCCATCTGGCGCGGGCGCTGGTCGACGCCGATGTCGTCGTGAGCCTCGGGCAATGGGGCTGGGACGCCGCGTTCGGCGGCCGCTCGTTCG
This sequence comes from Candidatus Kuenenia stuttgartensis, assembly GCA_945877135.1. Lineage (GTDB taxonomy): Bacteria > Planctomycetota > Planctomycetia > Pirellulales > UBA1268 > CAMCQY01. The sequence goes on along the minus strand of CAMCQY010000189.1, from coordinate 485 downwards.
AGGGCGAACTCTGGCCCACGTTCTCGCGGCGGTCCTGCCGGGAGGAGATCGTGCGGTCGCTGGCCACCCGCGGGCGGCGGGCGATCGACGCCTGGATGGTCAGCAATCAGGAGGCGATCTGGCAGCTGGGCGTATGCGCGAACCTGCGGCTCGTTGCCGGCCGGGGTGACACGCTCGCTGGTGCGGCCTTCGGGCTGCCAGATGCCGCCGCTCGGCGGGCGCGGAAGCTGGCTGCGGGCTGGAGGCCCACCGTGCCGGCCGCGGCAATGCTCACGATCGCATCGCTTTCGAATCCTCGCGGCGGGACAGCCATGCTCCTGCGGGCCGTGGCGGCTGCGGCCCGTGTGACGCATCCCACGGGCACGGTCTGTGTCGCAAGCCGGTTGGCTGAGCGACCGGGTGTGATCTTCTCGCGGTGGCGGGAAGGGGCACCACTCGACGCGCTCGTTCGTGAGGCGGTGGGCACCGGTGACCAGTCGCTCATC
>CAMCQY010000188.1 GCA_945877135.1 Candidatus Kuenenia stuttgartensis | reverse complement strand
GAAAGCATCGTCATCGGCACGGTGAACCTGCTCGAGGCGATCCGCATGCTCGGCCGACCGATTCGGCTCTACAACGCCGGCAGCTCCGAGATGTTTGGCAACACCGGCGAACAACCGGCTGGCGAGACCACTGTGCTGCGGCCCTGCAGTCCCTACGGCATCGCCAAGGCGACGTCGTTCTGGCAGATCGCCCAGTATCGTCAGGCCTATGCAATCGAGGCCTGCACCGGCATCCTCTTCAATCATGAGAGCCCGCTGCGTCCGGAGCGGTTTGTGACCCAGAAGATCGTGGCGGGCGCCTGCCGCGTCGCCGCGGGCGAGCAGGACGTGCTCAGCCTCGGCGACCTCTCCGTCCGTCGCGACTGGGGCTGGGCGCCAGAGTATGTCGTGGCCATGCACCGCATGCTGCAGACGGAGACGCTCGAAGATTTTGTCATCGCCACGGGCCAGACGACGAGCCTCGAAGACTTTGTCCGCGAAGTGTTCGCCAGCCTCGGCCTCGACTGGCGGAAACATGTTGTCCGCGATCCGGCGCTGACGCGGCCGAGTGAGATTCTTTCGGGCCAGGCCGACACGTCGCATGCCACGGCACGTCTCGGCTGGACCGCGCGATCCCACATGAAGGACGTCGCGCGGATGATGGTGGAGGCGCGGCTCGCGTCGCAGGCTCCGTCAATCCGCCGCGCGGCCTAACGGCAAGCCGTCGGCGTGATGGGCGGCGGATTCCCTTGCTTGCGCTGCGGGCTTGGATGGGAAGGGCTTGGATGAACGATCCCTGTTGCATGCAAGCCCGAAGCGCAAGCGAGAGGAAACAGCGACCCTTTGCCGTGAGGCCACCCACGATTCCCTTGCTTGCGCTGCGGGCTTCTATGGGACGGGCTTCTATGGGACGGTTGTCGCGTGTGCTGTCCTGAGACGTCGCCGCACGCTTTCGAGGGCGATGGCGATCGCCAGGCCGCCGCAAAGAAGTGGAAACGTCTGGCCGATCCGGCTGGCCAGCGGGCGGGCGTTAATCAATGGCACCTCGGCGACGAGCACGTCCTCCACGTTGAGCGGCAGCCGCGCGGGAATGGTGCCCAGCGGCGAGATCAGGCAGGTCTCGCCCGTCGCCGCGCACCGCAAGAGGCAGCGGCGGTTTTCCACGGCCCGCAGCTGCGCGAGCAATCGGTGCTGGAGGAGCGTGAGGGTCGCCTTGAACGACGAGCCATTGATCAGCGAGAGCAGCACGTTGGCCCCATTGTCGGCGAGCGACGCTGCCGCGGGGGGCACCATGTCTTCGTAGCAGAGCATCACGCCCAGCTTGGCCTTGTCGCCAAGCGGGAGCACGGTCGCCTCCGGCCCGACATCGAGATCGTCGTCCATCGGAAAATAGTGCCGCAGCTCGGGCATGAAAGCCGTGCCCGGGACATATTCGCCAAACGGCATCAGATGCCGCTTGTGGTAGCAGCCGACGATCCGTTCGGCGTCGTCCACAAGGATCGCGGACTGGTAGAGGTCGTTAGGCCGTTCGGGATAGCCACTGTAGATCTTGCCGCCGAACAAGAGCGGGCAGGCGGGATTGGCTAGCGGTCGCAGGCCCCGCTGTGGCTCCCGCGACTCCGCAAAGATCCGCTCGGGATCGTTGAAGGCGGGGAGCTTTTCCGAGTAGGAGCCGCCGCTGCATTCTGGCCAGCAGATCAGGTCGAAGGGTCGGTCGCGGCCGGCACATGCCTTCCGCGAGAGTCGCTGCAGGTCGTCGATCGAATCGTCGCGGCTGGGATCGACCTGCACGAGCGCCACGCTGAGCTTCGGCGCCGCGGCCGTCCGGGCCGACCAGAACTGCATCGCCCATACGCCATAGGCGAGGTTGGCCAGGCAGACCACGACCGCGGCCACACCCACCGCTGTCCATGCCGGGCCGACCGCCTTGTGCCCGCGACGCCAACGGCGGAGTATCTCCACGACGAGCACGATCACGCCGGCGTGGGCATAGAGCACGAATGTGGGAGTTTCCGGGCCGAACAGGTCAGCCGATTGGATGAGCACCGGCCAGGCGATCTGGCTGTAGCCAAGTTTCCAGGGAAAGACGCTCGTGACGAAGGCCTCGGTCGCGACGGCGACGAGTGCCGCCGGGAGCCAGGCATTACGGGGATCGGCGACCGTGCGACTGACAAACCAAAAGGGCAGCGACAGCCGCAGGGCATCCCAGAGCACGATCGGCACGGTGAAGGCCAGACCGATCCCGTAGCTCGACTGGATCGCGTCGGCGAGCACGGTGGGTGACCAGTGAAACGCCGTGGCCAGGCTCGTCGCCGCCACGGCTAGCACGAGCGTTTCGCCCCGCCAGCCGCGGAGGGCAGGGAGACAGACGAGCGCGGCCGCCACCCCCAGCCATTCGCAGGGCACGAGGTCCTGCCAGAGCCACGGAGCCGCGACCAGCATCGCGATCGCCGCCGCCCCCAGGCCATCCGCCCACCAGGCGTTCTCCGCTCGTTGCCGCACGAAAACATTCATATACCGGTTCTAATCACGAACCGGGGCCCGCACAAACCGCAGGTCCGCCGGGAGTCGGTGTCGGTCCGGTTGGCATGGGCGAGGGCCGGCAGAAACGAGCGAGCCGGACGGCACGGGTGGGCCAAGGCCCACGCACGTGCTGTCCGGCTCGTGATCTCGTCTGTTTTCAGGCCAGCATTCGGATGGAAATCCGGACGACGACTAGAAAATCTTCCCCGGGGCGGAGAAGGTCAGAGTCGACGTCGTCGCGTCGGCCGCAGCCAACAGGTAGACGTACTGGCTCTTCGGGAAGTTGAAGTCCAGCGTCTGCGACACGGCAGCAGTCTGATCCTGAACGAAGGCCTGGGCAGCCCCCTTCTTGATCGTGAACTGGGCCACGCCGTTGCCAGACACCGTCTTCCCGCCCGCAGCCGAAGCGGCACCATTCTTCGCATTCACGAGCGCCGGCGCGGTGCCGGTGTTCTTGATGCGAACGTACTGGTTGTTCGACTTCGAGCTACCGCTGCTCCGGCCGCCCGCAAACGCGGCGTTGGCCGAAGCCACCATGGCGAGGACCGCCAAGGCAAAAAAAGCATTACGAATCATGAAAACCTTTCTTCGAAGAAACATTCTCTCGATCACGACCGTGCTGGGGTCAGCACGACCGACTGCGGGTCGCCCCGCAATGTTGGTGGGCCGGGTCGCCCCGGCGGGTCTTTTGGTGTGTGGGGGCTTAGTTGGCTGCCTCGGTCTCGGTCTCGCCGCCGGTGCGGGTGCAGATGGCAATCAGCACGCGAACATCGAGACGGTCACTCAGGAACGAAATGTGGCCGTCGCCATAAAGGCTGTTGAGCCCGCCGACGTGGTGACTCCGAAAGGCATCGACGCTGGGGTCATTGATGACGCGGGAATTGAGCGGAAAGCAGTTGTTGCCGCAGGCCCAGCAGGCATCGCCGACAAAATGCGTGTCCGCACCACCAGCCACCTCACGATCGACTGCCTCAGCAACCAGCAGCGTCTTGGAAAGCCCGTCCGAGACCGACGCAGCGGTAGCCGACAGCTTGTATTCAGCATCGGTGGCATAGAGGATCCCGCCGTGTTCATCGCGGGTCGTGAGTGGAACGATCGCCTCGCCGTTGGGCTTGATGTAGGCGCCGAGAATGCCGCCGTAATCCTGCTTGCCGGGGAACTGCTTCACGCCGCTTGGGCAGACATACGTCGGGATCGTGATATCCACCTTGGCGAGATTGCTCGCCGGATCATCCCAGGGCTTCGTGTAGTCGATGCGATCCGACACCGCCGACTGTTCCAGGAACGGCAGGATGAAGGACGACCAGGCATGAAGGCGGCTGCCGATCTGATCATTGCCAGGCGGGAACCGCTTCTTGGCCTGCTCGTAGTTGGTCAGCGCCACGCCCATCTGCTTGAGATTGTTGGCGCACTGCATCTTGCGGCCGGCCTCGCGGGACCGCTGGACCGCCGGCAGCAGCAGGCCAATGAGCGTCCCGATAATGGCGAGTACCGCGAGCAGTTCGACGAGTGTAAAGCCACTCGGCGTGAGGCGTTGGGCGGTGGTTTTCATGGCTGCATTTCTCGGGGCAAAACACGCCTCTGTTAAGATGCGTAGGATACGACGGCTATTTGGGGGGTCAAGCTCGCGGAACTGATTTCTCATAAAATCTGATGCTAAGAGATTGAGCAGATTGTCATTCTGGCCATGAAGGGGGCGAAAAAAGCCCGTATTTTGAATCTAAGCTACCGGTTATCAATGACTTACGTACAGCCTGAATGCCTTGAGCGGGCCCCAGGGCAAGGTCAGATCAGATGATCCCGAACCTGGTCGCGGCACCGGCAGCCAGCGGATTGCCGGCCCGGTCCCTAACGCCTGCCTTCACGAACGACAGGGTGTAGGTTCCAGGTTCCGCCAGGGTGAGTTGTTCCTGGAACGTGAACGTCCTTCCGTCAGAGGACTGGGACATTGTGATCAACCCGACGTAGGGCCGGGCACGAACGTCGTTGATGGCCACGTTGGGTATCACGACTCCAGACTGCGTCCTGCCGGAAATGATCAGGTTGGACGCCCGCACACCTGAAACGGGTTCGGAGAAAGTCACTGTCGCGCGGCCATTGACCGAGTCGTAGGTCAGGCTCGCCGTGGGCGGAGTGGGATCGACGGCCATCCACATCGGCGTTGCCGTGCTCCAGACCTTGCTGGTGCCGACCGCATAGGCCGTCATCGTGTGGGCACCTGCTTTGAGTGGCCGAGCTGCGGGCGTCGCCAGACTCCAGGCCCCTTTCACGGTGGCAGTGGTGATGCCGAGTAGTTGTCCGTCGGCATAGACGACCACGCTCGAGCGAGGGGAGGCCATGCCGGTAAACACCGGCCTTGCGAGTCGTGTGATACCGTCCCCCAAGACGCCGGTGTCGCTCGCCGCCGCCAGCCTGATTGATGGCGCCGCGACCGTCAGTGCCATCCGCTGTTCAAGCGACTCAAGGCCCATCGACGCTGCCCGGCTCCTCAGCCCGGCGGGGGACCGACGTCGCCCCGTTGGCCTCGTGGCGGCGACACATGTGCGGACGATGGACTGCAGGAGAGACAACGGCATGGGGCACCTCAGGGATAGAAACGAGGCCGAGAACGAACGGCTTGGGAATCTGGGGGGACAGCGGGGACGGCGGAAACGATCCTACGTCAGAGCCCACCCCAAAGTTTGAGGCAGCGGTTATTTTCAACCGGGACAGGCCCGAGTCAAGGAACAGGACTCCCTGTATTTCGGGGTCAAAATTCTGAAAAGCCGGCCGCTCTCGCTGGCGGGCCGTGCCGGTTTTCCTCCGGACACATCGGGTGAACTGCCTCCAGCGACACGGTTTTGTCCGTGAATGGCTGTTTTTTTCCTGTGTTTGCAGGCAAAAGTGGCGCACGTATGATCGCCGCTGTGGCATTTTCAGCGGCGATTTCCCCCTCCAGCGATTCCCCCTGCGGCGATTCCCTTGGTCTGGCGGCTTCCAGCCCAGATTTGGAACGGACACATTCATGAACGTCCTCGTTACCGGCGGTGCCGGATTCATTGGGAGCCACATCGTCGATGGGCTCGTAGCGGCCGGACATCGCGTCGAGGTGCTCGATGACCTCTCCACCGGCTCGCG
>CAMCQY010000187.1 GCA_945877135.1 Candidatus Kuenenia stuttgartensis | reverse complement strand
GAAACGGGAAGATCCCCTTGCGGACCATGACCGCGATCGCCACCAGCCAGCCCCCCGCCGAGCCGACCCAGCCGGCGGTGGCCTCCCAGGGCGGATCGATGATCAGGAGCACCGTGCCGATCGTCATGCAGAGCACCGCAGTGGACATCGCGATGGCAAACACGCGGGCGGCCGCATAGCCGCCCGGCGTGCTCCGCACGGAGATCCAGGTGGGCAGCGCCGTCGCACACCAGAGCGCGACCAACAGCAGCGGATGCGATGTGAGAAACAGGGCGAAGGTGGTGGCTGCGCCGAAGAGAATGCGGGCCACGGCCGACGGCTCGAGCGCCCGCCGCGGTGCCACCAGCAGGATCGCCATCTCCACCAAGGCCACGTAGGGGAGCAGCACGGCGGTGATGCCGTCGATGCAGACGAGCCGCCCGCCACCGAGCCGGTCACCGAACAGCCGAGGAGCGCCGTCGGTCTGGCTCCAGAGCATCGTGATGGCAAGGCTGGCCAGCAGCGACACGAAGACCATCGACACCGCAAGCCGGCGGGGTCTGCCACGCGTCAGGCCCGCCGCCGTGACGGCGGAGCCGATCAAGGGGGCAGCCACCGTGATCGCAGCCGCGACCAACAGGCCGCGATCATCGTCTGGGATCATGAGCGGCCTCCGCCGGGGCCCGCATCGCCCCCCAGAAAGACGAGCCAGCGACGCTCGAGGTCGGCGGCTGATTCCAGCAGCCAGAGGACCGGCACGATGAACAGCCGGCCCACCACCATCTCCTCGAAACCGCGGTCAAGCGCGATGCGATAGATCCGTGCCTGGAGTCCCTCCGGGAGCAGCCGGCCAAGCGCCCACCGATCGGCGCCAGGATGCCCGCCGAGGGCCGACTCCAGTTCGTGGCGGTCGTGCAGGGCCGACGACGACCGCAGGATCTGCAGGCTGCGGAGGATCGCATGGCTGATGACATGCACCAGCGGAATCACCCGCCAGCCGACGCCGATCTCCGCGAAGATCAGGCCAGACTGCGTCATCGAGGCGTAGGCGAGCATGCTCTTCAAGTCGGTCTGCACGCGGCCCACCACGTTGGCATGGAGGGCCGTGCCCAGACCGATCGCGATCAGCAGCAGCCGGGCCAGAGGCGCCTGGTCGAGCAACGCCTCGCAGCGGAGCAGGACGTAGGCACCGGCATGGATCGAGAGAGCACCATAGAAGATAGCGCTCGACGGCGTCGGCCCCTCCATCGCCTGCGGCAGCCAGCCTGAGAAGGGCACCTGCGCGCTCTTTCCCATCGCCGCAAAGACAAGCAGGAGCGACACGATCGTGGCCGTGGCCGCCGGCACGAGGCAGGTGCCATTGGGCCAGTTCGAGCCGAAAAGCCGATCGAAGTCGCCCGACCCGACCGCGCGGTGCACCATGACGGCCGCGGCCAGCAGACCAACGTCGCAGACCCGATAGGTCGCGAAGGCACGCATGGCCGCCCGCACCGCGTTGCCGCGTTCGAGGAAGAATCCGATCAGCAGCGTGGACGAGATGCCCAGCAGTTCCCAGCCGGCAAACAGCACGTCGATGCTGCCCGCCAGCACCATCAGATTCATGCCGGTGCCAAACACCGCCAGCAGCAGGAAGAATCGCGTGAACCCCGGCTCACGATGGAGATATTTTCTCGCAAAGGCGTTGACCAGGCCGCACAGGCCGGTCGAGAAGCAGACGTAGGGCACGGAGAGCGCATCGGCCACGAGTTCGACGGTGGCTTCGTGGTGCCCCACCGAGAACCACGACCCCAGATGGACGATCTCCGGGACGAAGCCACGCGCGACGAGCGCGGCGAGCGTGAGCAGGCCGGCGATGAAGCCGATGGCAAAACCGGCGCCGACGATGCGGGACGTGGCCCGTTCTGACGGCGGCCGGCCGAGCAGTGCGGGCACGCCCACGAGTGCCACGGTGGCCGCCGGGGCGGCGAGCTGACAGGTGACGAGCAGGGAGACGATGTCGTGATTGGTCATGCCTGTTTTCCTGGGCCAACGGCCGCGGCCAGCACCCTGGCTGGAGGCAGATGATCACGGTGACCGGCGTACCAAGAAACCGACCGCCCGACCACCGGGATATCGATCCGCTCGGGCCGATACGGCACGAATTCACCTTTCTCAAAGACAGCGAGCGCGCCGGTGTGCGGATCCGAGGAAACGAGCTGGATCCAGCTGTTGAGCACCAGTCGCTTGACCGCCGGCACCGCCTCGGCAGCGGCCATGATTTTTTCGGGAGTCTGATCGATGACCACAAGCAGTCGGACGGGTTCGTGGATTTCCACCATCTGCCAAGGCAGCCCCGTCCGCAGGTCACTGGCATGGCCGTCCATCACTCCGATCAGTCCGGTGATGTTGTGGGGCAGTTTCGTGCCGGCACCATAGCCGAGCCGATCGACGACGGAAAAGAAATATTCGAGATTGATGCCCGCCCCTACTGGCACGACGGCAGCCAGCGTCCTTGCCAAGATCGTGCCGTCGTCATCGGTTCCCGGGTCGTAGGACACGAGGAATGCACGCCGGTCGAGGAAGAGTCCGCGAGTCCGCCATCGGCGACCAATGATACAGACGGCGTTGGTGGCGTGGCCGAGTTCCGGGCGCACTTGCGCCAGGTCGACGCTGCGGGCCTCCACGTGCGCGTGCGCCTCATCGCGAGAGACATCGAGCGGGGCGGTCTCGAATCGGCGGCAACGCTCGTGCGAATTGGCTGCACAGACCACCCTGCACGCTCCCTGCAATCGCTCGACGTCTGCCCGATGGCTCTCGGGCAGACGGCCGACATCGAACCAGGTGATGTCGTCGGAGCAGGTGTCGAGCATGCCGCCGATGAAACGCGTATCGGCGGGGATCACGATCCCTTCAGCCGCCAGCCGCACGCGAACGCGTTCGTCATTGGCCATGGTGGCGAAGGCCCGCGCGTTTGGGCCGCCGCGGCCACCGCCGCAGGCACCGCAGTCGTAGGCGCTCTCGTGGGGATTGTTCAGGCTCGATGACCCATGTCCGATCACCCCCACGATCCGCGAGAAAACGGCTGTCATGCCGATGTCTTGCAATACGCGGCGGACCATATCGGCCATCTCGGCAACGCTGAAACCCGCCTGCAGGCCGTCGGCATCCGGAAGCTGTTCGTCGTCGCGGTCGAGTTCGAGCCGAGTGGGAATCCTTCGGCCGGCCAGTTCGGCGGCCCGGTGACCGAGCTTGGCGGTGAGGCGGGGGAAGACCACACGTGCCACGAGCGGCACCGCAGCCACGGCCCCAGCAAAGGCCGTAAACAGCCCGCCGCGGAGGAGCGTGCGACTCCCGGTGGAAAGCCCGCCAGACATCTGTCCGATGCGACGTCGCATGGTGCGATTCAATTGATGGCGTGCCGCCGCAGCCTCCTCCGGCACCTCCACGACGGTGTGTTTCGGCCGCATCACGATCGGGCACAGTGGCGTTGCATGCCAGTCGTCCACGCCCCTGTAGTACATCGGCACGGCAAAGAAGCCGGCGGTGCCGAACGTCTCGTAGCGGGGTCCCAGTTCCTCAAAGTGACGCCGGAACGATTCGCACCGCTCGTCGATGCAAAGGATCACCTGAGCAAGCGGCCGAGCGTCTGACGGTGGCGTTGCAAACGCGGACTGCGCCGCCAGCGCGTCCAGCACCTCGATGCGGTGCTGCCGCTCGTAGGCGAGGTGGAACAGCCGACGCCGGGCGATGTTGTCAAAGCCTGCGATGGCCTGTTCGAGCCGGACAAGCTCGTTCTCGTCGAGTCCCCGAATGTCGCGGGCGGTGATCCCAACGAGCTGCGACACCTGGTGAAGGAGGAACGCCCTCGCCAGACTGCCGGGGCCGCGTTGTGCGGGATAACGGTCGCGGAGTTCTGTCCACAGGCTGGACAGCGGTCTGCTGCCCTGTGATCGCTCGCCGTTCTCGAAGCCCCTCCGTTCAAACCCAAGCTGCGGGGCCGCCCATTCAGTGGCCACGCGATCGAATACCAACCTCAGCGCCAGGAAATCGATGAGCTTCGCCGGCACGGCCTCCACCGGAGCCCTGTCTGGCCGCTCTTCGAGATGATGGATCATTCCCGCCCATCCACGGAGGGCGAGCAGCGAGTCAACAATGAATTCCTGCCAGTTCTTCTCGGGAACGCCGAGTCGATCGAGTTCCGCTGCGATCACATCGACCGCCGGTAGTCCACGGATGGCTCGCAGAGCACTCGGCAGCCTGGCGCTCCAGGGCTCCGTGGGACCAAAGCGTCCGGAATACACTCGCGTGGCCGCTCCCAGTAGCCCATGTTCGCGGCCAGGCATCGGCCAGGCCGCGACTCCCTGATCGAGAAAGGCAGCGCAGATTCGGATCAGGAGCGGATGGACGAAGGTATCGGTATCGAGGTACGAGTCGACCGCACACATGAGATCGCGATGCCTGACGGGTGGCATCACGTGGACCACCGCAGCGCGGGCGAGCGCCACCGTCTCCACGCAGGCATGCCACAATTCACTCGCTGCCCGGCGTTCACCGGCAGCGCCTGGATCTTGGGCAAAAGTTGCCCGCTTGGTGGCTTCGTCGTCGGAATCGGCAAGCGGGCCGTCCGCCTCAGTGGCGATGCCCATGCCATCGTCGCTCACCAGCCGCCAATGGATTTCAGGGGATAGATCTGTGCGCAACCGCTCCAGCACATCGCTTTCGGTGAGCGTCCAACGGACAGCGGCATCCGATTCCTGGCGGACCGGGTGAAGCAGCAGTGCCCGGTAGAGTTGACGCACGGACACACGGCCACCGGCCAACGGGCTCCCATTCCTGCAAGCCGGTTCCTGGTCTAGGACGGCCTCGATATCGGTCTCGCGGATGCGGCCACGGGCGAGTTCGTCGCGGTACCGGCTTTCCGAGAGGAATGGCTCGGTGCCGAAAATACGCGAGGCGCGGACGACCGCTTGATCGAACGGCTGCTCCTCGAATGCGTGCAGCGTGTTGTGGTGCACGAACACGCCGATCGGCCCCTGGGCAGGCAGGAAGTGGGCCGCATACGTGATCGACCGCCGGATCGCATCTGCCCGCGGCTCTGCGGTATCAGACGAGTCAGGGCCCGCCGCGTTGATGTGCTTCACGCTGTCGATGGAAAGACCTGGTAGGCCAACTTTTCGCGAGGAATCTCTCCGGAAAGATAGAGAATATCGCAGAGATTCCGCTGCGCCAGGAAACCACGCGGCATGAGACCTTTCAATGCCGAAAGCAGCTGCTTGGGCAGGCCTGCCTTGCCGTCTGGGGCGGCATCGCGGCCGCCGGCGGTGGGGTTGGGAGTCCGGAGATTCCCTTCCAGCCACCGCCGGCGGCTCGACGCGCCGAACGCCCTCGGCCACCGACTGGGACGAGCATGAAGAAGAAGCTACCGCCGTCGGCGGTCGTTGGGCCCGCCCCGACAGCGGCACTGCGGTGCCGCGGCGAGCGTGAAGACCAGCACTTCCTCTCCCGTGGTCGGGCTGATGTCGTGATGGACGCTCACGGGCTGGGAACCGGTGGCGTTGCGAACGAGCGTGTCGAGCATGGCCTTGCCGGCAAGCACGAGATGGCTGCGGAGTTGCTTGAGCAGTTCCGCCCCCCGACCGTTTCCGTTGCCGTGCCCATCCATGAGCCGTTGTTCGGCCGCCGTCAGCACTCCCTCCAAGTGAAC
>CAMCQY010000186.1 GCA_945877135.1 Candidatus Kuenenia stuttgartensis | reverse complement strand
GCGGACTTGGATGAGCCAACCCCTCCCATACAAGCCCGCAGCGCAAGCAAGGGATTCCGTCCTGAGGCACGGTTGGCTTCGCTTTTCACGCCGCAACGCGTAGACTTGCGGGCTTCAATACATGTGGAGGAGTCCATGAAAATCCTAATTGGCGTGGATGGTTCGGCGTCGTCGCTCGATGCCGTGCGGATGGTGGGCCGACTGGTCGATCCATCACGCGACGAAGTCGCGGTCTACTTTTCTCCGATGGAGTTGGAAAAACGCCTGATCGGCCGTTCTCGTCGGATCATCGACGGCGCCGCCGCCGCGCTGTTCGAGGAAGCACGCTCGCTCCTGCCGAGTGGATTCGCGAAGCCAACGGAAATGATCGCCAGTTCGAAATCAGCCGCAGTCGGTCTGCTGGAGGCGGCGGCTGGTTGGCACGCCGATCTGCTGGTTGTGGGCGCCCGCGGCCACGGCTCTTTGGAGCAGTTTCTGCTCGGCAGCGTGTCGCGGGCCGTGGTGCATGGCGCCAACCTGCCGGTGCTCGTGGTCCGCGGTGCTCCTGCATCAGGCAGTGGCCCGAGAACGCTCATCTGCCATCACCCGGCCAGCGCCGCGACGGTTGCTGCCCTCCTCGGCAGACTCCACTGGCCCGACACCACGGCTGGCTCAGTCATCGGCGTCGCTGAGTCGATGCTGGCCGGGCCGCTGCCCGCATGGCTGGAGAAGAGCGTGCGGGATCCCGATACGGCGCTGATTGCCAACGCCTGGCAGCAGGAGCACGACAAAGACGTGGCAGCGATCGGCAGCAGCCTCACGGCGTTTCAGGCAACCCTTCCTGCCGCGTTCCGCTCTCAGCCGCCAATCATCGTCGAGGGGAATCCGGGCGAGCAGATTCTCTCACGGGCGAAGCAGGATGGAATCGATCTGATCGTTATCGGTCGCACCCCCTCCGACACGCTCACGCGCTGGCTGCTGGGCAGCACGTCGGAAGCGGTGCTCACCAACGCCGTCGCAAGCGTGCTCATCATTCCGGTGGAGAAGAAGGCCTGAGACACCGCTCCACGAAGGCCGCATAGTCCTTCGGTGTGTCGATGCCGCGGGCCGCGTGGTCGATGACCCCGGCCACGATCGGGATACCCGCCTCGATCACCCGCAGTTGTTCGAGACTCTCGATCGCGGCAAGCCGCGATTCCGGCAGGTCGTTCCACAGTTCCAGCACCCGCCTCCTGTAGGCGTAGATGCCGACGTGTTGCCAATAGAGGGGTGGCGTCGCGGTTAGGAGCGACTCCGACCAATCCCGTGCCGCTGGCACCGGAGCCCGGCTGAAGTAGACCGCCCGCCAAGCTCCCACGATCGGCATGCCGACCGCTTCTTCAGGCTCTGCGTCCTGCCGCCAGGGCGTGAGCACGGCCTTGACGGCGGCCGGATCGTGGAGGTCTTCAACCCGCTTGAGCGGTGTCACGAGCGTGGCGACGCCCGCCTCGGGGCAGCGGTCGAGCAGATCGATCGCCGCATCGATGGCTGCAGCGGCCAACTCGGGCTCGTCCCCCTGCACGTTGACGATGACGTCTGCCTCGGGCAATCTCGGCAGCGCCTCGACGATTCGGGCCGTGCCGCTGGGGGCCTCGGGAGAGGTCATTACAGGCTCGCCACCAAAGGCCCGCACGGCGGCCGCGATCTCCTCGCTATCGGTGACCACAACGACATGCTTTGCCCGTGCGGAGCACCCAGCGGCCCGCCAAGTGTGTTCGATGAGAGGACGGCCCGTATCGGCCAACAGCATCTTGCGGGGAAGACGCTGGCTGGAGAGCCGGGCAGGGATCGCGATAATGGCGAGAGAACGATTCATGGCGGAAAGCCCCTTTTCGCGAGAGAATACTCGTGTGGTCTGACGTGGGGCCATGCCAGTACATTCCCAGGTACCCAGTTCGGCGGTCCCCCGCCCCGTCCCCTGCCCTGAGGATTCACCATGTGCGGCATCGTTGGATACATCGGGTTTCGTCGCGCCACCGACCTGATTCTCGAGGGGCTGCGGCGGCTGGAATACCGCGGCTACGATTCCGCGGGGATCGCCCTGCTGCCCGATTCGGGCGAGCTCCACGTGCTCAAGGCGGCGGGCCGGCTCGCACGGCTGGAGGCCCTCGTCCGGGCCGGCGCCCCCGATAGCTCCATCGGCATCGGCCACACCCGCTGGGCCACGCACGGCGCCCCGACCGACGCCAACGCCCATCCACACATCGGAGGCGATGACCAGCCCGCGGGGCCAGACGAGGATAGCCGTCACGGCGAAGCCAACGTGGCCGTCGTCCACAACGGCGTCATCGAGAACTACCGTGCCATCAAGGACCGGCTCGAATCGGAGGGCTACGTCTTCCGTTCGGAAACCGACACGGAAGTGATCGCCCACCTCATCGACAGCTGTCTCACCCGGGCGATGGCCGCGGGCCGCTCTGTTGCCGACGATCCCGCCGACACGCCCTGGGTGGTGGCAGTGCGGGAGGCGATCGCGCAACTCCGCGGCACCTATGGCCTGCTCGTCCTGTTCCGTGACCGGCCCGACATGCTGGTGGCCGCCCGCCTGGGCAGCCCGTTGGTGGTCGGTGTTGGCGATGGCGAGCACTTCATCGCCAGCGATGCGAGCCCACTCGCCGGCCACGCCGACCGGATTGTCTACCTCGCTGATCATGAGGTGGCGGTGATCACGGCCGGCACCCTCCGCGTGCTCCATCGCGACACCGGCCGGATCGAGCACGCCGTGCGGCCGCTCGAACTCTCCGCAGAGGACGTAGGCATGGGCAGTTACGCCCACTTTATGCTCAAGGAGATCCACGAGCAGCCCGAGACGATACGGGCCGCCATGCGGGGCAGACTCTCGCGGGACGACGCCACGGCGGTCTTCGGCGGTTTGAACCTCACGCCGCGGCAACTGCAGCGGATCAACCGCATCGTGCTCACCGGCTGCGGCACGAGCTGGCATGCAGCGCTCGTCGGTGAATACCTGATTGAGGAGTTTGCTCGGCTGCCGGTCGAGGTGGAATATGCGAGCGAGCTGCGCTACCGCAACCCGCCACTCGATGAGGGCACGCTCCTTTTTGCGATCACGCAGTCGGGCGAGACCGCCGACACGCTCGCCGCACTTCGCGAGATCAAGCGAAAAGGCCATCCCACGTTGGCCATCTGCAACGTCGTGGGGAGCACGATCGCCACCGAGGCCGACGGTGGCATCTACCTGCATGCGGGCCCGGAGATCGGCGTGGCGAGCACGAAGGCCTTCACGAGCCAGTGCGTGGTGCTCTCGCTCCTGGCCCTCTACTTCGGCCGTCTGCGGCACATGAGCTACGAGCGGGGGCTGGAGTTCATCGATGCCCTCGAGCGGCTGCCCGATCTTGTGGCCGAGGCGCTGCGGGCCGACGAGGCGATCAAGCGGATCGCCGAGCGGTTTCAGGATGCCAACACGTTCCTGTATCTGGGCCGGCAGTGCAATTTCCCGGTCGCACTTGAAGGCGCGCTCAAGCTCAAGGAGATCTCCTACATCCATGCGGAGGGCTATCCCGCCGCGGAGATGAAGCACGGACCAATCGCGCTTGTCGATGCCGCGACCCCGAGCGTATTTTTGATTCCGCAGGGGGCCGTGTATGACAAGGTGCTCCTCAACGTGGAGGAGATCAAGGCCCGCAAGGGGCCGGTGATCGCCATCTCCAGCCCGGGCGACCGCCGGGTGCGGGATCTGGCCGACGAGGTGATCGAAATCCCGGAAGTGCCGGAATTCCTTCAGCCGATCGTAGCGGCGGTGCCGCTTCAATTACTGGCCTACCACATCGCCGTGCTGCGGGGCTGCGACGTGGACAAACCGCGGAATCTCGCCAAAAGCGTGACCGTGGAATAGCCCGGGGAGGGGCCCTCCTACTTGCGTCCCGGACGGGCATTGGTAGCATCAAAGGCCTGCCGCTCAAGCGGCCGCACTCGCCCGAGTGGCGGAATTGGCAGACGCGCAAGATTCAGGTTCTTGTCCAGGTAACTGGGTGGAGGTTCAAGTCCTCTCTCGGGCATTTCTTTGGCCGCCTCGTCTCGCGGTCTATCCTCTCGGCCTTTCTTTGCTGCCGGCGACGTTTCGGTAGCCTGCGCAACATCGCCCCGTTGCTCCCGTTTCCGGCTTCGGTAGGATTGTTCCCGAGGCTGTAGCTCAGTCGGTAGAGCATCGGACTTTTAATCCGTTGGTCCTGGGTTCGAGCCCCAGCAGCCTCACTTGGGATAACTACCTGTCGCCGCTTGGGTTGAGGGCGATTCTCAATCGGCGGCGGAGGCGGGCCGGAAGGGGCACTGTTAGCCAAACTGTTACCTGACGCCTCTGACCTGCCCCCCTTAAACGGCACCGCTTCCAGAGAGAGAATCTGGGAGGAACGTCAGTCAGCTCGTGAGAGGATCATTGATCACCTTCACCTGCTTCGCGAGGGGTCAACCAATCAAGTCTCGCCTGCTTCTTCTCGAGATCCACCAACACATTGACGTGCTTGAATCGCCGTGAGTAGACGAGACCATTGCGCGTCGCCGGTCCGAGAGGTGGACCAAGCGGCTTGTCGTACTGCGGAAACCGTTTGAGCCAGACCTTGCTTTGGCACTCGCCGCGGTGGAATTCGGCGGAGTAGCCATCGTGAACATAAAGGTAGCTGTATTGCTCTGCACAGATGAGAAACAAGCCGATCAGATAGTTCACCCTTTCCTCCATCGCTAGCAATCCATCGACACGAGTCCGCGTGTCGTCGATCTTGGTTGCATCGGCCACCGATTCGCCCAGGCCCAGCGTCATCGCGACGATCTTGCCGTCACGGGCCGCCTGTTGGAACGCCGCGATTCCCTTGGCGAGGAGTTCAGTCTCGGTGGCCTTTCCCACGACTACATCGAATCCCTCGATGTAGGAGCCATCGAAGGATTCGAGATATCCCAGGCCGGCGTCGGGAAAGTATCCAGCGCGGATCATGTTGGCAATCAGAAGATCCGACTTGGGAGTGCCTACGCAGATTCGCCTGACCATGTCATGGTAGCCGGCAGTGACGGCTTCTTTTTTGCCGGGCGGAAGTTGGCGGGACAGATAGGGCGTGAGGGCCTTGATGTTGCCATCGAGAAAAAGGCCGTCGATTGCATCGTGACCACAGACCTCCAGAGCCGTGTCGACCCACCACGCGACGACCTCCGGATTCGACAGGTCGTATGCCTCGGCTGCGTTCCTGACGAGCTGTGTCTTGCCTCGCATGTCCACCAGGAATGGATTCGGGATCTGGCTCAGTCTGCCATCAAAGGAATAGCCGCCGTAATGCACGAGCACGTTGCGATAAAAGAGGACCTTCGCGCGTGGGTTTCTGTCCTTGATCGCTTCCGCGGCGACAATTGTTCCTTGGTCCGTCGAACCGCTCGAGCGCAGGCCCGTGGTCTTCTCGAGCGTGATCAGAGGAAATGAGGAAAGGTAGTCCAGTTCCTCATCGGTAAAGGCAGTCGCCTTGCGGACATGCATGTAGAGCGGGATCGTGTCCCAGCTGAAGTCCGGAAATCGCTGGTCGCCTGCCGGCATGGGCTCGGCGGCCAGGGCACACGCCGCACCGAGCACCGCTGTCACGATTGCAATCATGCGGAGAAAACACATCGTGCCGTTCCGTTCAGAAGAAGGTGAAACCGTCGAATCCTCCGTAATGGAGACGGTTTCAC
>CAMCQY010000185.1 GCA_945877135.1 Candidatus Kuenenia stuttgartensis | reverse complement strand
CGCCGGGACGGCAGAAGTCTCCTTCGCGGGGACTTTCGCCGTTGGGCGTGTTGGCAGTGCGAACCTCGAAAGGGCGAAATTCCAACGCTCGTCGAGCTTCTGCCGATCCCGGCTCCGCGGGATCTGAGCGCTCCCATAAAAGCCCCTGGCGTGAGCCGGGGGATATTGGCCGTGCGCCTGGGAATCCCATCGCTTACGCTCCGGGCTTGTATGCGGACTTGGGGAATCCGTGAGGGGCTGCCCATGTCCCGAGAGCCGGCGTTGGCGGCAAGCGAAGGCAGGATGCCGAGAGCGCGGCCGCCATCGAGTGAGCGAAGGGCAGGATGCCCGTAGCGAACGTCCGGCGACGGGGCATGGGCAGCCCCGAACCGTCTCCGGCGGGACAGCACCACTGGCGGCGAGGTCGACGCCCCTATTCACGCCGATCCTCGCGACTAAACTCTGACGTCCACCTGTACCGGGAGGCCCCCAATGCCGCTGCAACTCGCCTTCAGTTCCAATGCCTATCTCGACGTGCCCGTCGAGCAGGCGATCGATCGCATCGCCGGATTCGGCTACCGGGGCATCGAACTCTTGGCTGACGTGCCACATGCCTGGCCGGCCGGCCTGCTTCCGGTGCAGAAGGAGGCGATCCGCACAGCGCTCGAAAAAAACAACCTCACGATCTCGAACATCAATGCCTTCATGATGAACGCGATCGCCGATCCCCGGCAGCCCTACTGGCATCCCGGCTGGACCGATCCTGACCGGCACTACCGGGCCATCCGTCGCGAGCACACCAAGCGTGCCCTCCGGCTCGCCGCCGAACTTGGCGCCCCGGCGATCTCCACCGAACCGGGCGGCGAACTGGCTGAGGGGCAGAGCCGCGCCGCCGCGACCGACATTTTTTATGACGAGATCATGCCCTGCCTCGACGTGGCCGCCGAGTGTGGCGTGACGCTCCTCATCGAGCCGGAGCCGGGCCTGCTGATCGAGAAGTTCGACCAGTATCTGGAGTTTGCCGAGCGGGTCGATCATCCGTCGTTGGGGCTCAATTTCGACATCGGTCATGCGTATTGTGTGAGTGAGGATCCGGCCGAGTGGGTGCCCCGCATGAAGGAGCACACGCGGCACTACCACTTCGAGGACATCGCAGCGACCCGCGTCCACCACCACCTCGTGCCTGGAGAAGGGGCGATCGACTTTGCCGGCGTGTTCAAGGCGATCGCCACGCACACGCCCGACATCTGGATCACGGTCGAACTCTACCCGTATCGCGCCCAGCCCGATGAGGCCGCCCGTGCCGCCCGCGGCTATCTGCTGGCCCAGGCCGCCGCGGCATCGGTGACCATCGCCTGACGCACCCCGGCAGGACCGCACATGTTCGCATCTCCACTCGCCTGGGTCCGGCTCCTGCGGCTGCCCAACCATGCCACGGCGGTGGCCGACGTACTCGCCGGCTACCTGATCGTGTCGCAGACGCGTGCGATCGACTGGCCAGCGCCGGCCCTCTGGTGGGCGATCCTCGGTTCGTTGGGTTTTTATGCGGCCGGCATGGTGCTGAACGACGTCTTCGACGTGGCGCTCGACCGTGAGGAGCGACCGGGGCGGCCGCTGCCGAGCGGTCAGATCGGTGTGCGGACCGCTGCTGCCGCCGGCAATGTGTTGATGGCGGTCGGTAGCGCCGCTGCTTGTGCCACAGCGTTTGCGGCGCGGTCTCCCTGGCCAGCGCTCGTGGGAGCCCTGCTGACCGCCACGGTCTGGATCTACAACCGCCATGCCAAGGCGACGAGCATGGGGCCGCTCGTGATGGGGAGCTGCCGGTCCCTCAATTGGTTGTTGGGCATGGCCGCGGCTGGCGGGCCGCATGCGCCGCACGAGTGGCTGCTCCCGATCGGCATGGGGGTCTACGTGATGGGCATCACGGTCTATGCCCGCGACGAGGCTGAGGAGAGCCGGGCCGAGACGCTCGCAGCCGGCACGATCATCATGCTTATCGGGCTGGCCACTGCCGGCCTCTCCCCATGGCTGGCCGCTCGTGCCGGCGATACTGGGGCCTGGCTCACAGGTGCAAAGCTCTCGAACTGGCTGGTACTGTGGGGGATGCTCTCCGCGTCGGTCCTGCTGCGGGCGGTGCTCGGCATCTTCGATCCGACGAGCGGCCGTGTGCAGCAGTCGGTGGGCAATGCGATCATGGCGATCATCACGCTCGATGCCGTGCTCGTGCTCGCCACCTGCGGCGAGCCGTGGTCGATCGTCGTCCTCCTGTTGCTCGTTCCCTTTCTTCTCGGACGGCGGTTCGTCAGCCCCACCTGAAGCCTGTTTCCCCACTCCCCCCCGGCCCATCCGTCGTCGGCCCATTCATCATGCTGCTCGGCTTCAGCACCAACAGCATCGGCGACGTCGATCCGCTCGACGCGATCCCCATGCTCCGCGCCATGGGCTACCGGTCTCTGGCCATCACGCTCGACCACCACACGCTCGATCCCTTCGCGGATGATCTGGCTGGGCGCATCGTCCGCTGGCGGGCTGCCCTCGCCGCTGCTGGCATGGCCTGCGTGATCGAAACCGGCGGCCGTCATCTGCTCGATCCCGTGCAGAAACACGAACCGACGCTGGTGACGCCCGACCGTGAAGCCCGGAATCGCCGCACCGATTTTCTCTGTCGGGCCATCGATATCGCCGTCAATCTGGGGGCGACCTGCGTCTCGCTCTGGTCGGGCGTGGTTCGCGACTCTGCCGACGAGCCGTCGATCTGGGGCCGGTTGACAGGCAGCCTGGCCCCCGTGCTCGACCATGCCGCGGCCCGGCAGATGCCGTTGGGATTCGAGCCCGAGCCGGGCATGGCGATCGACACGCTGGCACGCTACGGCCAACTGCTCGATCGGCTGGGCAGGCCCGACCACCTCCGGCTCACCGTCGACATCGGCCACATGGAGTGCATGGGTGAACGGCCGATGGCCGACATGCTTCGCCCGTGGGCCGACCGCGTTGTCAACGTCCATGTTGACGACATGCTCGCCTGCCGCCACGAGCACCTGCCGCTGGGCTCAGGCGATGTCGACTTTCCGCCGGTCCTCGCCGCTCTCGCTGCTGGCGGCTCCACCGTCGGCCTCCATCTTGAACTGCCGCGGCAGTCGCACTGCTGGGTGGAAACAGCTCGACAGTCCGCCGCTTTCCTCATGCCGCTGCTTCATCAGCTTCCTTGCAATCTTCCTCCGAAGGAGTCGTCCCGATGAGTTCCGCATTTCCCCCCGTCCATGTGCTGCTGCTCTCGATTCCTGGCCTGAGGCAGGAGGATTTGTCGCGGATGCCGACACTTGAGTCGCTCGCGGCCGGCGGTGGCTGCGTGCCACTGGATCCGGGGTTTCCCGCGGTCACGTGCCCCGTGCAGGCCACGCTCACGACCGGCGCATTACCAGCCGCCCACGGGATCGTCGCCAACGGTCTCTACGAGCGCGGCTCGCACCATCTCGAAATGTGGATCAGCCCCGATGGCGTGCACCGTGCCCCGCGGATCTGGGATCGGCTCAAGGCGGCCCGGCCGGAGTTGCGGACGGCGGCCTGGTTTCTGCTGCAGTCGAAGCATGCCACCGCCGATCTCGTCTGCCTGCCCGCGCCAAAGCACAATCCCGACGGCACCGAGACGATGTGGTGTCACACGAATCCGGAGCCTCTCTATGCATCGCTTCGCGACACGCTCGGCGATTTTCCGCTGCACAAGTTCTGGGGCCCCATCGCGGGAATCGAGTCGTCGCAGTGGATCGCGCGGAGCTTTCTGGAGGCATCGCGTGACAACCCGCCGCACTTCGCCACCGTCTACCTGCCGCATCTCGACTACGCGGCGCAGCGGACCGGCCCCGACAGCCCGCCGGCCCACGCGGCCTGCGGTGAACTCGATGCCGAGATCGCGAAACTCATCGACGGCTTCGGAGCGATCGTCGGCCGCGAACGGCTCACGGTGCTCGTGGTGGGCGAATACCGGATCCGACCGGTGTCGCACACGCTCTTCCCCAACCGCGTGCTCCGCGAGGCCGGTCTGTTGGACGTCATCGAGACGGCTGAAGGTGAACTGCTCGACATGGTTGGTAGCCGTGCCTGGGCGCTCGCCGACCATCAAGTGAGCCACGTCTATCTTCAAGACGGTGCTGACCAGAAACTCGTTGAAAAAGTGGCGTCGCTGTTCCGGGGCAGGGCAGGGGTGGCCCGCGTGCTCTCCGGTGCCGATCTCGTTGCCGCAGGCCTGACGGCCTTGGTGCCGCCCGACCAGGAAAGCCACTGTGGAGACGTTGTCATCGAGAGCACGCCAGAGAGTTGGCAGGGCTATTTCTACTGGCTCGACGACGCGAAGGCGCCGCGGTTTGCCCGCACGATCGACATCCATCGCAAGCCGGGCTACGACCCGCTGGAGTTGCACATCGACCGCACGAAGCTGCCCGCCATCTCGATCCCGCTCGACGTCTCGCTCGTGAAGGGCTCGCATGGCGCGATTGATCCGGCCAGCCCGCACGAGACGATTTTTATCGCGTCACGGCCGGGCCTCGCCAACGGCCCGCTGGCCATGCACGAGATCGGGGCAATCGTGACGGGCATTTTCGGGTGCTCCTGACCCGCTCACAAGGATGCCTCCGGCAAAAATCTCCCATGCAAGCCGGGGGATCGAGCCGGGGATTTTGGCTGCATCACGCCGATCTTCTTGACCGCCTCCAAGACGGTCTTGCCTCTCCCCACATCAATCTCGACCACTCGAAGCTCAGGTTCGATCTGTTCAGCCAGTTCCTTCTTTCCGCGTGGCATTGGTTTCCTCCCTTGGTTTGCTCCACCCCAGATTCTCTCTCTGGAAGCGGTGCGGTTTTAAGGGGGGCAGGTCAGCAGCGAGGGGCGAGTAATTCAGGAGAACCACTTCCGCAGTGGTTAAGGCGATAGCGAGGTGTGTCCGGAGTGAAAACAGCGACGGTCGGTTTTGCCCCTAAACGCTTCCACTCTCGCTTTAAGAAGTAGCGAGGATCACTCGATGGCAAAAACGACGGCAGGCAGCCGCGGTACTTCGGCGATTGGATTTCCCGTAGGTCGGCCACCTCGTCTTTTAGACCGGGTACGGGATGCTATTCGTCTTCGGCATCTGGCGGCGAGTACCGAGAAGGCCTACGTGCACTGGACCAAGCGATACGTTCTGTTTCACCGCAAGCGGCCGCCTTGGGAGATGGGTGAGCGAGAAGTCGCGGAATTCCTGACCCATCTCGCCGTCGAGGAGCGAGTGGCCGAATCGACGCAGAACCAGGCCCTTGCGGGCCTGCTATTTCTCTACGATCACGTCCTCGGGCAGCCGCTTGCGCAGTGTGAAGGTATCGTGCGTGCGAAACGTCCCAAGCGGCTGCCGTCCGTCTTGACTCCGGAAGAAGTGCAGCGGGTTCTGGCGTTGCTCACTGGGGATCAATGGCTCGCGGGCATGCTGCTCTACGGCGCGGGCTTGCGATTGCTTGAAGCCCTGCGGCTTCGAATCAAGGACGTCGATACGTCACGCTCGGAATTGACCATTCGGGAAGCGAAAGGCAACAAGGATCGCGTCACGGTGCTGCCGGAGTGCGTTCGGACTCACCTTGCCCGGCATTTCGGCGGTGAATCTCTGGATTGCCGTGTGGCGGTCGCCGGTGCGATAATGGCGGCATGACGACCCGCGTAGAGCAAATTGCCGAGCAGGTGAAGTCGCTCCCATTGAGCGAGCGGGAGGAACTTCTTGCTTGGCTCGCCGAG
>CAMCQY010000184.1 GCA_945877135.1 Candidatus Kuenenia stuttgartensis | reverse complement strand
CCCCGCCCGCGCTTGGCGACGATCACGGGCAGCGTCTTCGGGAGGGCGCCCATGTGGTCCCAGTGGCCGTGGGTGATCGCGATCGCCTCCACCTCGGCAAGGTCGACTCCGAGCGCCCGGCAGTTGTGCAGAAACGCATTTCCCTCCGTGCCGACGTCGAACAGGAGCACGTGCTCGTCGTTACCGACGCGGGTGCGAAGCCGCAGCCCGTAGCCGAGGTTGGCAACGCAAAGCGTCTCGCCCGAGACAACAGTGGCTCCGGCGGCGACCACGTTCGACAGTTCCGAGGTCGCAAACGAGGTTTTGGTGACGTAGGTGTCGCTGACGTCATCGGAGAGCACGTCAACGACGAGCGAATCGACGGCGACGATCGCTGGTCGGCGTGCCGACGCTGGGTCGGCCGCCCTGGCCACGCTGTCGGTAGCGATGGCGATCGAGAGCATGAAGACAGCACAACGCAGGATGGTCATCGTCGCTCCTGGTGCCGTTGAAGCGGCGCCCGTCACATCTGAATGAAGGCACCCATCGGTCCCAGGCCGATCGACATACGTTGCCGCGGCACGTCGGAGAACGGCATCGCCCCGCCTCCCTGGCGAGCGGGTGCCTGCACCGGGGCGGCCCGCCGCCGCTCTGCCGTCGCACGGGCCGCGTCGGCCGATGCCTGGCGGTTCGCGGTGGCACGATCGACGAGCGTGTTTTGCCGCGTCACCACCCCCTGCTGCCGCTGCTGGAGCTTGCCCCGCTTGCGGTCGATCCGCTGGATTTCCTCCCAGAGCTGGGCCGCGTTCATGTCGAGCAAATTCGGCACGGTGCGGAGCTCTCGAGCCCGCCGGGCGTCGGACATCGCCGACAGATATTCGCCGAGCCAGGCCTTGGCGTCGCGTGCCTCGGGCGTGTCGAGCAGCCGCATCTTTTGTTCGACCGAGTCGAGAAGGTATTCGAGCTCATACGACGACATCGCCGCCACCTGCTCGTTGAACCGCACCTTGATGCGGCGTACTTCAGCCGGCGTGTAGACGGTCTGCGTCGTGAGCCAATTGCCGAGCTCCGCGATCGCCCGCTGCCACTGGGCCCCGTGCATGATGTCGGCCTTGCGGGTCAGATCGCATGTTGGGCGGTCGGGCACGGCGTCGGCAGCCGCGGCGCGTGAGTGATCCGTGGAGAGGGTGGCGAGGGCAAGAGCCACGGCCGCGCACCGGCCCACTCGAAGCAGCGACCCTCCGGTGAGGGATCGTCGTGGCTGTGTGAAAGCTGTCGTCGCGGCCATCATGGCGTGGTGCTCCCTGGGGTGCGAACCCACGTGGCCCGCGCGGATGGATCATCGTCGGCTGCAAGCGCCGGCCTCACGACACGCCACGTGCAGCGGTCCTTGCCGTCGAAGGTGTAAATATTGATGGAGCTCGCCTGCGTGCCATCGGGAAGCACAGCCGTGCCCCGCACGACCCACGAATCGCCGTCCCAAAACCAGGTGGCCTCTCCGCGGCTGCCGTCGGTTGAAAAACTCCACGAGCGAATCCGGTCGACAAGCGGATCCCAGCCGATCCGCTGCTGGAGCGTGACGATCGGCTCGCCGGACTCTTCCGGCGGCGTGAGCGTGGCTTCGCGGACGAGAAACGCACGGCCCTCGTCCCACCGCACCGACATCCGCATCGCGCCCGCCTGCTTCGTCTTCACCTCGTCATCCGACACGAGCACCCAGTCGCCGACCATCCAGTCAAGATCTTCGAGCGTGGCGCCGTCGCCCTCGGAGGCTGGGTCTTGAGCCGCGAGCGGGCCTCCAATCAGGAGTGCCAGCCACACCACAGCCCAGCAGACGCACGCACACCATCTCATGGATCGACTCCCGCGACGCGGTCCACGCTCATGCGCAACCCACCGCAGGATAGCCCGCGGGACCGCCGACGTGCAATCAACGACCGCTACGAGCGAACCCTGAGTGATATGCTCCTGAGGGGCGACGGTCGTGAAACATCTCCCGCTCCATGTCGCTCAGGTTTCGCTCTCGCGAAGGGTTCGTGCCATGACCATGCGTGCCGCCATGCTCGAGGATTTTTCCGGACCCGCGGGGATTCGCGTCGCCGAAATCCCCGTCCCGACGCCCCGCCACGGCGAGATCCTCGTCAGGGTGATCTGTTCGCCGGCGAACCCATCCGACGTTTTGTACTGCTCCGGGAAATACAGTTCTCCGCCGAAGCTCCCGGTGGTTCCGGGATTCGAAGGGTGCGGCACCGTCGTCTCGTCGGGAGGCGGCTGGCTGGCCAATCGCCTCGTCGGCAAGCGGGTCGCCGGGGCCGTGCAGTCTGGCCAGGGCTTCTGGGCCGAGTACGTCGTCCTCAAGGCCGTGGAGGCCTTGCCGATGCCCGACGAAGTCAGCGACGAATCTGCCGCGTCCGCCTTCGTCAACCCGCTGACTGCTTTGGGACTCGCGCGGCCCGTGATCAAGGGACACCATCGGGCGATGATTCACACCGCCGGGGCCTCCCAGCTCGGCCGGATGCTGATCCGTCTGAGCAACCGACATGCTTTCCCGCTCATCAATATCGTGCATCGCGATGCGCTCGTCGCCGAACTGAAGTCAGCCGGCGCCACGCACGTGCTCGACAGCAGTCGGGCCGACTTCCATGAATCGCTCACGCGCCTGGCCCGAGACCTCAAGGCCACGTGGGCCGCCGACGCCGTGGCCGGGAGCATGACGGGCATCCTGGCCGCGTGCATGCCCTCCGGAAGCACGATCGCGGTCTACGGCGTGCTGTCCGGGAGCGAATCGACGGTCAATCCGGGCGACCTGATCTTCCGTGGTCAGAGCGTGACCGGCTACTGGGTCTCCCGTGAGTTTCAGGATCGCAGCCCACTCGGGCTCCTGCACATCTGGCGGTTTCTGCGGAGTGCCCGTCGGCTGCTCACCACCGACCTGCAATCAAAGGCCCAGGCTCACGTGCCACTCGAGGACATCGCCACGAGCCTCCCGAAACTGCTGCAGTCCACGAGCAAAGGGAAAATTTACATCCGTCCCGGCGGCTGACTCTCTCCGCCTCTGTTCCCGCCGCAGTGCGGGCGGACTGTGGCCCACGTCGAAGACGCTGCGAAGGCAGCGACCACGAACGCACCTGGGCTTGGACCGGATACGTGTTCGGGAGGTGATACGCCTCCGCGTGCCGGACGAGCTTTTCGTGGCTCATCAAAGCCTTACAAAGCTTCGCCAGTTTCCCTGCGCCCCGCAGAGTTTGCAGCATCGCATGCAGGCAGCCGACCGGCTCCGTGCGTGCACTGCATGGTCTTTTTGGAACTCACTCCTCAAGCCTCCTTGAGAGCCCCCTCAATCATGCTCATTAGTCGCATCGATGACCGCAAGCTCAGCATCCTCTGCGAACGGGTTGGGGTGGCCTTTGAGGTCGGACAGGATCCCTACCGCATTTTCGAGCGTGAGTCGGGCGGAGGCAAAGACGCCTATGGCCGTCATATGCAATCGGTGGCGGAGTTGGTGCGCAATGGAGCCACGCTCGCCGAGGCCGTCGAGCGACAGGGCAACTACTTTCCGCCAAATTTCGTCCACTTCATCGAGGTTGGCGAGAAAACGGGCCGGCTCGACCGCGTGCTTTCCCGCATGGCTGACTTTTACAAGAATCTGGCCGATCTGCGGGCAAGCTTCGTCAGTTCAATTACGTGGCCGCTCGTCCAACTTTTCATCGGCCTGATCGTTGTTTCCGTTCTCATCTATATGCCGGTCATCATGGCCGACATGCAGGCGGCTGCCACAGGGGATCTCGACGACGAGGTGCCCGATCTTCTCGGGCTTGGGCTGATCGGCTGGCGGGGGCTGGCGATCTTCTGGGGGTGGGTGCTGGGAATTACCGCGGCGCTCACCGCGTTATATGTCCTCGTCAGGAATGGCCGGCTCAGTTTTCTCTACGGTCTCCTGACTCGGCTGCCCGTCGTTGGGCGGGCGATGCGGGGCTTTGATGAAGCAACATTCATTCAGACGCTCGCGATGTCGATCGAATCGGGAGTCAACGCCTCGGAATCGATCGATCTGTCGTTCAAGACCTGCTCGTCGCCGCCGTTTTGCTCCCAGGCTCGGCAGGCCCACGATGCGATTCGTCAGGGGCGGGAGATGCACCTTGTCCTTCAGGATACCGGTCTCTTTTCGCCCGACACGATCGACGCAGTGCATCTCGGCGAGGAATCAGGACGGCTGGCTGAGACTTTGGAGAAGCACTTCCAACTGCTTCGCATGAAGGTTCGCTTCGCCATGAACACGCTGACGCAGTGCGCGTCGACGTTGGTCTGGCTGGTGGTGTCGTCACTCTTGGTATTCATCATTTTCAAGATTTTCGGCCGCTACCTCGCCCTCGGCCCCGGAGCCGTGGATGCGGCGGTCGAGAAGGTGTTGGAGAGCCGCCGCGGTGAGTGATACCACCTGGTAGGTAGGACGTTTTCACGACGAAAGCACGACGAAAGCAGGGTCCGAAACAATGCACAGTGTCATCGGTTCCGAGCCATTATCCGTAAAGTTGGGTCGCCCTTCCATCGTCAACCTTGCCGCAGAGCGGGAGGCGATCATCGGCCGACTGGGTAGGCTCAAGCCGGCCACCGATGCCTACGCCAGTGAATTCGTCGACGCGATACTCGACTTCGCCCATGCCGTGGGCACGAGCGATGTCCACATGCAGCCCACCCGCGATGGACTGGTGGTCAAGTTTCGCAGCGACGGTGTCATGCAGGTTCTCGGGGAGTTTCCACGGGGGGCAAACACCTCGGTCATCAACCGCTTCAAGGTGCTCTCCGGCCTGCTGACCTATCAGAACGAAATCCCTCAGGAGGGTCGTGTCGAGAAACCAAAACATAGCCGTGAGATCCGGGTGAGCACCTTTCCGACGATGTACGGGGAGCGGGCCGTCTTGCGGTTTTTTGGCCACGACAAGGAATTCACGACCCTCGATGAATTGGGTAATACGCCCCAGATAACGGCAAAGATTCGTGACGCCCTCGCCGAGACCAGCGGCGCCGTGCTCATCACCGGCCCGGCAGGCAGCGGGAAATCGACGACGCTCTATTCCTGCCTGCGGCACATCGTCAACACGAACAATAACGCCCGGGCTATTGTGTCACTCGAGGATCCGATTGAAGTGCCCGTCGATGGCGTGACGCAGAGCCAGGTGAACGTGCAGGCGGGATTCGATCTGAAGACAGGCTTGAGAAGCCTGATGCGTCAGGATCCAGAAGTGATCGTCGTCGGCGAGATTCGCGACCGAGACACGGCGGAATTCGCGATCCAGGGATCCCTCACCGGACAACTCCTTCTGGGCACATTCCATGCCGACACGTCGGCGACGGCGGTCGCTCGCCTGATCGAAATGGGGATCGAGCCGTTTCTTATTCGCAGCGGTCTGATCGCCGTGATCAGCCAACGGCTGCTGCGGCTGCTCTGCTCGTGCGCCCGGGAAACGTCGCAGCCGGAGGACATCGGTGGCCTGGGCTTAGAGAAGGTGCGTGTGCCCGTTGGCTGTCCGGCCTGCAATCAGACCGGCTTCGTCGGGCGGGCGATCGTCACCGAGTATCTCGATCTACGAAACGGTTCACTCGGTGCGCTGATCCTCCGCAAGGCTGATAGTCGCGAACTCTATCGTGCGGCTCAGGAGGCGGGCATGGCGACGCTGCTCATGCAGGCGACCGACCTTGTCAGGGAGGGACGCACAAGCCCGTCGGAGTTGCGGAGAGTGCTGGGTTCAACAACCCGCGCGTAGGACGGAGTCTGCTCGGGGTGGAGCACCGCCGGACG
>CAMCQY010000183.1 GCA_945877135.1 Candidatus Kuenenia stuttgartensis | reverse complement strand
GATCCTGACACATCTCGGCGAACCGCTCGAACCACCGCCCGTCTCGCCCGCCCGTGGCCCACCGACCGACTGGGGAGAGCTCGTGCAGGTCCACAATGAATTCGACGCGACTCAGTCGTCGCCCGACGAACTGCCCGTGATCGACATTCGCAGCCTCTGACGGGATCCCATGCCACGGTGCGGGCGGCCCGTGAGAAGAGCGGTTTCAAGACCGGTCTGCGCTGACGAGACAAATCCGGCCTCGTGCGTGGATAGGAAGTTCCGCGGCACCTCCACGGTCGGGCCGCATACGGCCCAGCCAGCTCCGGCGGTTGCTCCTCATGATCCGCCCCGCCAGGCCGACGCTTGCCGAAGTGCCATTGGCCAACCTATCCTTGAGCCTACGGTGGACCGTGCCGCGTGCGTGTAGGCGGCCATCGCCGTCCCGCGTCCGAGCGGTGCGGGTCGAAAGATATGAGCCGAGCTCGGCTCCGCCCGCCGACGACTGTCCAAAGCCGCCAATCGATCTGCGGCTTCGGATGCCGATGTCGATTCGACGAATTCGCACAACCCAGCAGCGGGCATGCCGTTCAACTGAGTACGGCGAGGTGAGGTCGGTGGCCTGGAAAAATGCCGTCGCCGACCACCCCTCGATGCCCCCCTGTGCGGTCCGTGCAGGGTGGACATAGGCTGCCCGGGTGTGGCACGCCTCAGGCCTTCATAAAGCTTCCTTGTGTCCATTGTTGACGTTTCGCCTGCCGGCGACATCTGCCTTCAGGAGACCGTTTCATGACCGATCCACAACGCGAATCGCTGGTGGTTACCGAGATTGCCCGGCACCAGCCCCGGCTGAGGGGGCTGTTGCGGTGCCTGCTCGTTCGCCCCAGCGACGTGGACGACCTTCTCCAAGAGGTCAATGCGGTGCTGTGGGAGAAGGCTGGAGAGTTCGAGCCGGGAACCGACTTTTGGGCATGGGCCAGTCAGGTTGCCCGCTACAAGGCGTTCAATATGGTCCGCCGCTACGACCGCGAACTTCTGATTTTTGACGAGACCCTGTTAGATCAATTGGCTGCGACCGCCTCGCAGAAGCTTCACGACCTTGATCGCCGCCGCGAGGCCCTCGACGAGTGCCTGAAGCGGCTGCCGCCCGCGCAGCGGCAGCTGGTCGAACTTCGCTATGGCGCGAACCAGACCGTGGAGGCCGTAGCACGCGCCATCGGTCGGCCGAACGGATCTGTTCGGCAGACGCTCTATCGGATTCGTGCAGCGTTGCAGGGATGCATCGAGGGCCGACTTGTCGCCGCGGGAGACGCATGATGAGCGCCGAAGAAGCCGCCAGACGTCATGCCGAACTTATTTCGCGTCTCATCGACGGGGAATGTTCAGAGGAACTCGTCGTTGAATTGCGGGGGGCCCTTTGTGACTCCGCGGCGTGCCGCGATGCACTTGTCGAACAGTTGATACTCGACTCCTTGCTTCATGACGAACTCGGCGCGGATTCACTTGCCGCGCTGGTGGATGTGGTTGCCGAATCGGGCTCTTACCAAGCATCCACCGCCGGCGTGGCGGGAGCAGCCACCCCAAATATCGGCTTGTCTCGTTCAAGGCGGCAGGTCGGTTGGCTGGCGGCTGCGATGTGCCTCGGCGGTATCGTGTTCGGGCTCTCGCGGTGGGAGCCTTCGTCCGTCGCCAGTGCGGCGATCGTGATCCAAGCGGCAGAGAGCGTCCATGCGGAGCAACTGGAAAGAGTCTACGTCGTGGAGAGCGAACGGTCCGAGGCGGCCGTCCCGTTCGTTCCTCCACGCGACGTCCGCGTGGCGACTCGGGGCGATCGATTCTTCGTGACGATGAGCCGTGGCCCCAGGCAGTGGATATGGGGTTGTGACGCAGCTGGTTCCATCTGGATGACGGTCGGCAAACGCCGGGCGATCGTGGTGGAGGACGACGAACTCGGACCGGCACTTCGATACGTCAGCGACCTGTATTCGCTCGAGATCGAGACGCTTCTGCGGAACTTCCGCCGCCACTGCCGCCTGGAGCAGTCGCAGGATGAAAGCGGCGACCACGTGATCCGAGTCGTACCCCGATTCACGAACGCGAGAGGCGGGCTGCGAAAGGCGACGATCGAGGTTGACAGAGAGTCGAAGGTGGTCCGCAGGCTGGTGCTCGATCGCGAGTTTCCGGAGTACGGCAAATCAACCGTGACGTTCACGCTGGTCGATACTCGCCCAGCCACAGAAACCGACTACAGCCCCGCGGGCCATCTTGAGGAGCGATACGAATTGCTTTCCCGTGCGACCGTCCCGGATCGCCGCCGTGAATTACTCACGAACTGGTTTGGCTCGCCGGCTGAGCGTTGGATCGTTACTCCGGAGTGATCTGACAGTGAGAAATCTGAAGATGTTCGCTGTCCGCAACGATGGCCTGACGGCCTTGTGGGGGCTCGTGTTGGCTTGTGTCGCGGCCATGCTCACGGGCATCACGGCTTTTGCGCAGGACCAGCCTCCGCTTCCCGATGGCGTGGAAAAGCGGAGCGTCACGATCTGGAGTGACGGCACGCGAATGGCGGGCGATCTCTATCTGCCGCGCGACCGCAAGCCCAACGAGAAACTGCCGGGAGTGGTCTTCTGCGCCGGGACCGGTGGCACCAAGAAGGGCACGGGCCGACGGCTGGGTGTGAAATTCGCCTCGCGTGGGTATGTCGCGTTGGCCTTCGACTATCGGGGGTGGGGCGAGAGTGACAGCCAGTTGATCGCGGCGGAACCTCAGCCACATTCCGCGGAATCGACGGAAGTGACAATGAAAGTTCGTCTCCTGCGATGGCAAATGAATCTCGATGACCAGATTCGCGACATCCGTTGTGCCATTGCGTTCCTCGAGGGACAACCGGAAGCGGACGCCGAACGCATTGGGCTTTTCGGCAGCAGCTACGGCGGCGGGCTTGTCACCTTGATGGCGGCCATCGACCCCCGCGTCAAGTGTGTTGCAGCCCAAGTGGCCGGCCTCGGCACGGGTCCGCAACGAGACAAAGTGGGCTACCAATTGCTCGGAAAGCAGGCGCGAGGCGAGACAGAGCCGGTGCCAGTCGACACCGGGAGGCTGGGCGGCCCGATGGCGCGCTATGAGAGCATGCGGAGCAATCCGGCCAAAAGCATTGGCTATCCGAACAAATACGAATTGGTCGATCGGATTCGTGTTCCGATGATCTTCATCGATGCCGAGAAAGAGGAGCTGTCAAATCCCAAGGAAAACGGCGAGAAGTTTGCAGGCATCCTGCGAAAGAACGGCGTGCCGGTGAAGTATCACGTCATCAAGGGTATCAGCCACTACGGCATCTATCGCGAGGGATTCGACGAAGCCACTACGCTGGAACTGGCCTGGTTCGACGAGTACCTCAAGGGCACGACGGAGAAGGCGGTGGGCGCGAGCGCCGACTCGACCGACGCGCCGACGGGAGCCGATACCCAAGCCCCAAGACCGATCGCCGAGCGCGCCGCGATGCCGAACCCGACCAACCGGTTCGCCGCCCTGGACTCCGATGGGGATGGGCGACTCAGCCCGAAGGAGTTCGGAGCACTCCAGACATCCGCGGCGTACTTCCGCGAGCATCCAGAAGCCGTCCAGCCCGTCTTCAAGCGACTTGATGCAGACGCAGATGGATCCTTGACCGTCGAAGAATATCGCAATATTGGCAGGCCTCGTAGCGGCAACACCGGGCAAGGTGTGGCGAAGCCCTTACCGCCAGAGATGAAGGCCGCCGCAGCTTCCGCGGAGCCCGCCGCGGCGAGCGTGAGCGCCATCGCAGACGCTGACATCGCGTTCTTCGAAAAGAATATCCGGCCGGTGCTGATCAAGAACTGTTACGAGTGCCACAGTGCTGATGCCCAGGACGTGAAAGGCGGATTGGTACTCGATGCGAGGGCTGCATTGTTGAGGGGCGGCGACAGTGGACCGGCCGTGGTTCCGGGAAAACCGGATGAGAGTCTCCTCATCACCTCGCTGCGGCACACGAATCCGGATCTGAAAATGCCGCCAGACAAGCACGGCGGGAAGTTGAGCGACGCGGTGATCGGCTCCTTCGTGCAATGGGTGAAGCGCGGCGCGGCGATGCCTGAGGTCGACGCGGCGGACTTCGCCCGAAGGCTGGAACCCCGAATGGATCACTGGGCGTTCAAGCCGGTGACGGCTCCAGTCGTGCCGGAAGTGAAGACCACTTCGTGGCCGAAGTCGGACGTGGATCGCTTCATCCTCACAGAATTGGAAGCAAACGGACTCGAGCCGGTAGGTGACGCGGAGCCGGCGGCGCTATTCCGTCGCGTGCATCTGGATCTCACGGGAATGCCGCCCACGGCCGAGAAAGTGCAGGCGTTTCTTTCCGATCCCAGTGCGACTCGGATCGACACTGTGATCGACGAATTGTTGGATTCGCCTCGATACGGCGAGCATTGGGGGCGTCACTGGCTCGACGTCGCGAGGTATGCGGAAAGTAGCGGCAAGGAGACCGATTTCGCCTATCCGCAGGCCTGGCGGTATCGGGATTACGTGATCCAGGCGTTCAATCAAGATATGCCGTTCGATCAGTTCATCCGGGAGCAGATCGCAGGTGACCTGTACGAGGCACGAGACGACAGAATGCGCGCGGAGTTGCTCATCGCTACCGGCTTCCTCGCGATCGGTCCGAAGTCCCACATCGAGAAGAATCCCCTGCAGTTCGAACTCGATGTGGTGGACGAGCAAATCGACACCGTCAGCGTGGCATTCCTTGGCCTCACCGTCGCTTGCGCCCGTTGTCACGACCACAAATACGATCCAATATCACAACGGGACTACTACGCGCTCGCGGGGATCTTCCGCAGTACAGACACGCGCTATGGCACGGTCGAGATGGTGCAGAACAACAACCCCGGCGATCTCGAGGCGTTGCCGTCGACCGCGGGGCAGGCCGATG
Organism: Candidatus Kuenenia stuttgartensis; assembly: GCA_945877135.1. Lineage (GTDB taxonomy): Bacteria > Planctomycetota > Planctomycetia > Pirellulales > UBA1268 > CAMCQY01. Next base: position 861 of record CAMCQY010000183.1, on the reverse strand, counting down.
CACTCAAGGTGCTGACCGCTCGCGACAGAACGGCCCTCGAGGCGGCCATATCCCGTAAGTCGGAGCGACTGGCCGAGATGGCGAAAAAACGCGAATACGCGACGCTGGAATTCGTCCAAACCCGGCTGCGGCTCGCTACCGACAAGGCTCGCCTGGACGCCTACCACGCAGATGGGACACCGAAACAATTCGCCACCTGTGTGCTGGAACGCGACACGCCGCGCAACTCGGAATTATTCATTCGGGGCGAGGCAAAGAAGCCCGGCGACGTGGTGCCTCGGGGCTTGCCAGCCTTTGCGAAGCGGGGCGGACCCATCGCGTACGGCAGCGGCAGAAAGGAGTTGGCCTCATGGATTTCATCACCCGAGAACCCGCTCACAGCCCGCGTCATTGTCAATCGCGTGTGGCTGCATCTCTTCGGGCAAGGCCTCGTGCGTACTCCCGACAATTTCGGCGTGTCGGGGCAGGCACCCACGCATCCGGCCCTCCTGGACCACCTTGCGGCAAGGTTCGTGAAGGAGGGGTGGTCCGTCAAGTCGCTCGTCCGCGAACTCATGACGAGCCGCGCGTATGCGCTGAGCACCGCGCACAACACGAAGAACTTCCAGGTTGACCCCGATAACAACCTGCTCTGGCGAATGACCCCGCGCAGGCTCGATGCCGAGTCGATTCGCGATGCGATGCTGCTGACGGCCGGAATGCTGGATCTGCGGCCCCCCACGGGGAGCACAGTTGGAGCATTTGGGGAGGGCTATGCAGTGGGTGCTCAAACCCGCTTGAGTGATCAGGTGGACCTGCATCGCTCTGTCTACCTGCCGGTAGTACGGAACATGCCGCTGGAATCACTCGCTCTTTTCGATG
>CAMCQY010000182.1 GCA_945877135.1 Candidatus Kuenenia stuttgartensis | reverse complement strand
GCCGCCCGCCGGGCCGCTGCCGTGGCATCAGATTCCTCGCGGGCGGCGGCGATCCGTTCGAGCAATGCGGTGCTCAGGCTCGGTCCCCTGTCCTCGCGGCGAAGATGGCTGAAGACCTCGTTGCGGGCAAAGGCATAGGCCCAGGGCAGAAACGGCCGGCTCGGGTCGAACTGATCCCGCTTTTGCCAGAGGAGAAGGCAGGTCTGCTGGTAGACGTCGTCGAGTTCGATCTGGTGGGGCAGAAGCGTGGCGATAAAGGCGTAAATCTGCCGCTGATGCCGCAGGAGCACGGCCACGAAGTCATCCGAGGCGCCGGCGGGGCCGTCGTCGGGCGGTGGTGGATTGGACGGGTGATGGGACATCTCTGGCACTGTCTGGAAGAGAAAAACCCCCGAACCACCCTAGAGTCGTCCGACTGGGCCGAATCTAACGGCCCGGAGACACCGGGACACGGCAAGTTGAAAACGTGCCGCCACGAGGGCGGAGGAGCTAGTGGCGCTGACTGTGGCCGCTAGGCCCAGAAGGCCGTGTAAGCACCAGCCGACGGACGTCGGCGAAGGAAATGTCGGCAGGATGCCGAGGCTTGCCGTGCAAACAGCAAGTTAAAAACGTGTCCCCACGGGGCAGAAGCCTACGTCCCGGCGCCCAGGCGGTTCACCATCTCGTCGAAGCGACGGGCGAAACGCGTGTGGGAGGTGTGCAGGTGTTCGGCCTGCGAAATGAACCGGATGCGGTCGTTTCGCTCGATCCCCTGCTCGGCGAGGATCCGCTCGAAGGGAGCCCGCTGCTGGGCGTAGACAACCAGCAGTTTGTGTTCGTCGAGTTGCACTTCCATCTGCAGTTCCGGGTGCATCACGGCGATGCCGGTGCAGCCGTCGTCGAGCAGCATGTCCTCGAAGTCCCAGAGCACGCTCTCGAGCACCAGCCGCTCGATGCCCTCGCGGGTGAAATCTTCTTGGTTCGTCTTGTGTTCGTGCGACGTTTCCAGAACGACGTCGAGCGTGTCGCCGAGCGGCTCGAGCAGCCGCAGGAAGGTCTCGAACAGGTGTTCGCTGGAGATCGCGGCGACGAGAGCCGGCAGGCGGGTGCCGGTGCGAGGATCGACGTAGGCATCGTGGCGGTAGCCGGCGCGGGGAACGATGTCGAGTTGCCAGCCTGGGCGGATGGCGTCGGTGAGCGTGAAGGGGCCGTAATGGCGACGCGCGAGGTGGGCCTCGAGCGTGGCTCTGTCTGGGCGGGCGATCGCGCCTTCCGGAGCGGCTGCCCTGGGGGCGACCGGGGCCGCGGACGGGCTGGAGGGCTGGAGTGTGTCGAGGTAGTCGTCGAGGAATCGCATGGTAACGGCAACAGCCTGCGTGCGGGAAAAGCGTCGGTCAGGTGACTGACGGGCCGGATGGCCGCCAGACCCTCAAACCTAGGACACGCTTCCGCGCCGTGCGCCGTGGCGACCTGCGTGGCAGCCCGTGAAAAATCGCGGTCGTTGCCGGTTGGGTCACCTGAACCCCATAATCAGCGGCTTTCCCGCGTATTCTGCCCCGCCGAATTCGCCCCCACCCTCTCCGCCTCCCCCCTCAATCCAGACACAGGACGCGTCATGGCAGGCAACATGGATGGAAAAATCGTCGCCACCGGGATCACCTTCGACGACGTGCTGCTGGTTCCCCGGCATTCAGAGGTCGTGCCCTCCGAGGTGGACGTGGCCACCCAGCTCACCCGGGGCATCCGGCTCACTATCCCGATCATCAGCTCCCCGATGGACACCGTCACGGAGAGCGAGATGGCGATCGCCCTGGCCCAGGAGGGTGGCCTGGGGGTGATCCACAAGAATCTTTCCATCGACCGGCAGGCAGAGGAGGTTGACAAGGTCAAGCGGAGCGCCAACGGGATCATCATGGATCCCGTCACCCTGCCCCCGACCGCCACCGTGGCGAGGGCACGGGAGGTGATGGATCAATACAACATCTCGGGCGTTCCGATCACCGAGGAGGGGCGTCGGCTGGTCGGCATCATCACCCGCCGCGACCTCCGCTTCGAAGAGAGTGGCGAGACCCCGATCTCCGACATCATGACGGGCTCCGGGCTCGTCACCGCAACGGGAGCGGTGACGCTCGACGAGGCAGAGAAGGTGCTGATGGCCAACAAGGTCGAGAAACTGCTCTTGGTCGATGACCGGGGGCTGCTCACCGGGCTGATCACGATCAAAGACATCGACATGATGAACCGGTTTCCCAATGCCTGCAAAGACAGGCAGGGAAGGCTGCGGGTCGGTGCCGCGATCGGCGTGTTCGACTACGACAGGGCCGCGAGCCTGATCTCCAAGGGAGTCGATGTGCTGATCGTGGACTCAGCGCACGGCCATTCGACGAACGTCATCGAGACCGTGGCGGCAATCAAGGCACGCTGGGGGATCGAGGTGGTGGCGGGGAACGTGGCAACCCGGGAAGGCTGTCGCGATTTAATCAAGGCTGGCGCGGATGGGATCAAAGTTGGGATCGGTCCCGGGTCGATCTGTACTACGCGGATCATCTCCGGTGTCGGCGTTCCCCAGATCACGGCGGTCTGGGAGGCGGCGACGGAGGCGGCCGCCGCCGGCGTGCCGGTGATCGCTGACGGAGGCATTCGCTACTCGGGAGACATCACCAAGGCGATCGCGGCCGGGGCCAGCTGCGTGATGATCGGCGGGCTGCTGGCAGGAGTCGCGGAGAGTCCCGGCCAGACCGTGCTGTATCAAGGCCGCACGTTCAAGTCGTATCGCGGCATGGGATCGCTTGGGGCGATGGTTCAGGGGTCGAGCGAGCGGTATCGTCAGCGGTCAACGGGCCGGGGAACAGACAAGCTTGTGCCGGAGGGAGTCGAGGGTCGGGTGCCCTTCAAGGGGCCGCTCAGCGTGTTCGTCTATCAACTCGTGGGCGGCCTTCGGGCCGGCATGGGCTACTGCGGCACGCGGACGATCGACGAACTGAGGCGCGATGCGAAATTCATCCAGGTTTCATCAGCCGCCGTGCGGGAAAGCCATGCCCATGACATCGTCATCACGCAGGAAGCTCCGAACTACAGCGTGGAACGCGGCAACGGGGATTGAACCTTCGGCCCTGGGGTTCGTGGGCCTGAAGGCCGTGACCCTGCACATCGCGATGGGCCTGGCGATCGTCGCAGCGGCAGTGTCGCCGGGGACTGTCTCGCCGGCCCTGGGCGATGACCAGTCGGCTGACGCTGCGGCAGCGGAATCGTCGGTCTCCATGCCCCCAGCGGGCGTGCTTCTGGAGGAAGCACCCGCACAGGCCCCTGAGCCCGACGACAGCATCGTCCTCGTGGCCTTGGCAGACACCGCCACGGCGGCCACCCAGAAGACGGCCGCCCAGAAGGAGAAGGATGCCGCGAAAAATCCGTGTGGCGACCAGACAAAGGACTGCAAAGAGGCGCTGAAGGCGCTGCGAGATGACGGCATTGCCTCGATCGCGCTCGATATCCGCGTCGGTGGGCGGCCGGGCAGCGACTATCCCTGCGAGTGTCGTCTGGAAGGGGAGACGTTCCAGCCGCGGCGGTTCGCCACCACGATGATGACCTGGAAGGCAGCGGGTAACTGCCACAAGCCGCTCTACTTCGAGGACTGGAACCTGGAGCGGTATGGCCATTCGCACGGGCCACTCGATCCGGTCTTTTCTGCGGCCCACTTCTTCGTGACGCTGCCCGTGCTGCCCTACAAGATGGGCGTGGAACTGCCCTGGGAGTGCGTCTATCCGCTGGGCTACTACCGGCCTGGCAACTGTGCGCCCTGGACGGTGCCGGCGGTACCGATCAGCTGCCGCGGCTTCGCGGTGGAAGCCGCCACGGTCACGGGCCTCGTGTTCCTGCTGCCGTGAACCGGCACTACGATCTTCAGGATCCGAAGGATTTTCGGGATACTTAGTTCTTCTGGATGCTGGCGATGTAGGCGTAGCGGCGGGCGACCGACTCGAATTCCACTTCGCCGCGGCCCGACTTTCCAAGCTCCACGATCGCGTCGTGCACTTCCGGCCGGTAGTGCACGTGAAACATCGACAGCCACCGCTTCAGTCCCGCCGCAAACACGCTCGGCAGGTCCTTCTGGTCCCAGAAATCGACGATCAGGAGATGGCCGCCCGGACGGAGATTCGCCATCGCCGCATCGATCGCACCAGGCCAGGTGGGAATCATCGACAGGCAGTAGGAAAAAAAGATCGTGTCGAACGGCTCGTCCCGCCCGAACATCCGCTGGGCGTCAAGTTGCTCCGCCAACCCCTGCCGCAGCACGATCGGCTCCTGGCTGGCATGGCCCGAAACACCTGCTGAGGTCGCGGAGCCCGTCGGCAACCCTCCCGTCGCCAACCCTGGGGTCACTCCCAGCGTTTTCTCGATGCTTTTCCCGGCGGTCTCCAGCATCTCGTGGGAGGCGTCGAGGCCGTAGAGTCGGCCGTGGTTCGGACGCTGCGCCAGTTTGATCAGGTTACGGGCAGTGCCGCAGCCCACCTCCAGTGTGGCGGTGTTTGGCGACGTGACGACCCTTTCGAGCAGCCGATCGCGGCCGAGCAGATAGTAGCGTCGCGTCAGGTCGTAGACATGCCGCGTCAGCCGATACATCCTGTCCATCGCCGCCGCGTGGTCCGCACCAGCCGGACGGCGGTTGTTTGACGACGACACCGGGCCCACGGCGACAGGACTCGGCGATACGGTGCTTGGCGGGACAGCGTCGGGGGTGCTCATGATGCGGCCGGACCTCCGACCATCTCATACAAGTGAAACATGCCGTAGATCGCGGAGCGATCCTGCAGGTGCAGTTCCCGGGCCAGTTCTTCCCGCGCGACAAACCGGGCCGCCGTCTCGGGCGAGAGTGCCGCATCGACCGGCGACTTTTCACCCGCCGTGCGGAAGATCACCCGCGTGCCCGGGCCGCCGACCCGCGCGATGTGCCCCCAGAGGTCGTCGATCACCGCCGGTGGCATCCAGTCTTGGCTGTCGAGCAGGATGAAGCTGTTAAGGCTGCCCGGCTTTTCCACGCCAAGCTGATCGGCGAGAGATGCCATGTGGGTCTCCACACGGGGCGCCATGGCCTTGATCGTTTCGTAGTTTTCCCGCTTGAGGTAGTCGGGAAGCGCCCGACGGCCTTCGTGGTCGTAACGGCGGCCGAACGCCTGCCAGGCGAAATAGTTGTCGTCGAGTGGAAAGCCACAGGCGAGGCGACGAACCCGCTGCTTGTACATGTCAAACAGTTTGCCGCCGTCGTTATCCTGCTCCTCGAGCATCGCCGCATGCTGGCTCGGCGGGATGCCGAGGCTGTAGACCGCGACCGGCTGCCGGCCCATCCACCGCACGATGCTGTTCTCGAACAGCGGGCTGAACGTCTCGTCGAAGATCTTCTCCTGCTCGGCCACCGTCCGGGCCTTGAGCAGCCGGGCCGGATCACGCCGCATGCCCCGCGCCAGACCGTGCACGACCCGGAAAAACTGCCCCAGCTTCGCCTGGTTGTAGAGGCCACGCTTGAAGAAGCTGATCCGCTTCGGGCCGATCGCGTTGCCGGGCCAGTCGCTCGACTCCCAATACGCCAGCGTCTGTGGATCGAGATGGTCGCGGATGTAGCGGCGGTAATTGGCGAGGTTGTCGTCGTGCTGGCCGTAGCCGAAGAAGTTGTAGAACGACTCGTAGTCGGGAAGGTGCTGGATCGCGGCGAGTTTCAGCCGCGTGAGGCTCATGTGGTTGTGGTTCAGGTCAACCGCCACGATCCGCTTCGGCTTGTGGATCAGATAGTTGAGGACGTTGCAGCCCCCGCTGGAAATCGTGAACAGGCT
>CAMCQY010000181.1 GCA_945877135.1 Candidatus Kuenenia stuttgartensis | reverse complement strand
CCTCGTTTCGCTGCCGTTTCGGAGGCGGTTTGTCCGCGAAGCGGAACTGGCCGCGCGGCTGATTCACCCGAACATCGTCGCGATCCACGAAGTGGGCGAGGAGGCGGGCCTCGTCTTCATCGCGAGCGAATACTGCGCGGGGGGCGACCTGGCCGCATGGCTTGATCACCATCCCGGGCCGATGCCCCCTCGGCAGGCCGCGGAACTGGTGCGGACGCTTGCCACCGCCGTCGCGCATGCCCATGCCAACGGCGTCGTCCACCGCGACATCAAGCCGGCGAACGTGCTGCTCGTGCCCCCGCCCGAGCCGCCTGGCGAGGCGAGCCGCGGTGGCGACGTGCCGATCAATGAAATGGTCGCGAAAGTTGGCGACTTCGGCCTCGGTAAGGTCTCTGCGGATTCGTCGCACGAAAACCTCACGCAACTCACCCGCACCGGCTCACGGCTCGGCACGCCCGCCTGGATGGCACCGGAGCAGATCGACCGCTCGTTCGGAGAGGTGGGACCAGCGACCGACATCCACGCCCTCGGACTGCTGCTCGATCGGCTGCTCACGGGACGCTGTCTGTTCGGTGAAAAAACCGAGGCGGAAATTTTGCGGGCCGTGCTGCTCGAGGATCCAGCACCTGCCGACCGCGTGGCCCACGGCGTGCCGCGGGATCTGGCCGCCGTCTGCCTCAAGTGCCTCGCCAAGCGGCCGGCCGATCGCTATCGATCGGCGACGGAACTCGCGGCCGACCTCGCCCGGTTCCTCGAAGACAAGCCGACGCTCGCGCGGCCGCTTTCGGCGGCCTCGAGAGTGGCGCGGTCGATTGCCCGTCGCCCGCTGTTCTTCCTGCTGGCGGCGACAGCGATCGGAGGACTGGGGCTGGCGGGCTGGACCGCGGCGGAACGCCAGCGCGAGGCGCACGCGAATGCCAAAAACCAAGCCGAGAAAATCCAGCTGGAGGCGGCCGCCGAACTCCGCCGCGGCTTCGAGGCGTGGCGAACGGGCAATGCCACGGCAGCCTTGGATCATCTGCGGGCATGTGCGGCCATGGACGACGTCCTGGGCGGTTCGCTTGCTGGTTCTGTGGGTGGTCGCTGGCTGTCCGCACGTCTGCACGGCGAATGGGACATGTTGCTTGCCCCCGACGGCGAGAACGGCGGTCGTCCCGACCTGTACGTATTTTCCTTCGGCCACGATGGCCGCACCCTCGCAGCGGGCGGCGCCGACGGTCGGCTCTTCATCCTGCCTCTCGCGTCCGACGGCAGTGCAGCCGATTCTCCCCTCGCGATCAAAGCGCACGACGAGGTCAACGACGTGGCTATCTCGCCCGACGGGCTTCACGTGGCGTCGGCTGGTGAAGATGGCCGGCTGCGTCTCTGGAACGTGGGAGACGGCAGCCTCGCTCGCGATGTCTTCGCGACCTCGGGACCATTGTTTGCGGCGGCGTTCTCGCCCGACGGTCGCCGGCTGGCCTTTGGCGGTGCCCATCAGCGGCTCTGGATGATCTCGTTGGTCGCCGAAGAACAGCCTGTCGCGGTGGAGCCGTTCGCAGAGGCGGTCGCGGCCGGCTCATTGGCTCCGGACAGCGACATTGAATCGCTTCAATTCATCGACGATGACAGGATCGCGGTCGCCTGTGGTCGGCTGGTTGCGATCCTCGATCTGGCGAGCGGCGGCACGCAGCTGTTCGAAGGCCATGCTGGCTCGGTCGGCCAGCTTGCCATGTCCCGCGACGGCACGCGACTCCTTTCCGGGGGCACCGATCGGGAGCCACGGGTCTGGGATCTCGCCTCTGGTCGGCTCCTGCTGACGCTGCCCCGTCACCCGTCTTGGGTGCAGGGCTGTGATTTCTCACCCGATGGCAAATCGATCGCCACCGGCTGCCGCGACGGGGTCGTGCGGATCTTCGACGCCGCGACGGGCCGCCAGCAACGGCAGATGGTCGGGCACATCGGCCGCACATGGGACGTGAAATACGATGTTGGTGGCATGGTTCTCAGTGCCGGCGCCGACGGCACGCTCCGCCGCTGGGGACTCGCGGCCACCATCGACACGCTCGGCATGCGGGACGTGCGGATCACCGGCCTCACGGACGCCGTCGGCCGCATGCGCGGAGGCCGCTGCGGCGTCGGCATCGTACGCACGCCTGCGGCGAAAGCATCGGCGCTGCTCAATCTTCAGGGCCGCACGGTCCTGGTGGACACGACGACCGGCAACGTCACCGAGTCGGCATCGGAATCCACGACGTCAAGCTACAGCATAGCGATCGACGAGCAGCGACGCCGCTTCGCTGCCGTGCTGAGTTCCAGCCCGATTGAGGTTCACCCGTTGCCGGGAACGTCCGCCGTCGATCCAGCGGTCCCTCCGTCGACCATCTTTCGCCAGCTCATGGGCATGGAAGGCCTGGTCGGCAAGGACGTCGTCTGGACACGGCCGGGCAGCCTCATCGCGGGCTGCACAGAAGGCCGTCTGATCGCGTGGAACGCGGGACTCGACCAGTTCACGATCGTGGACAGCTTGGAACGCACGGTCGATGCTGTCCGGCTCTCGCCGGCAGGGCCTTCGCGTCTGGCCGTAGCGGTGGGCCAGCTGGTGCGGGTCTATCCGGTGTCAGCCGCCGGGCTTCCGATGGCCCGTGACGCGAAGACCATTTTCACGCTGCCGACCGAGACCGGCCTCGTCGTCAAGGTGGCATGGTCAGCCGATGGCCGACGGATCGTCTACGGTACGGACGATGGTCGTGTCGCGATGATCGATTCAGAAACGGGGGCGACGGTCAGCACATTCCCAAAGCACGCCCGGGAGGTGATCGGCATCGTCTGTTCCTCGGATGGCCGGACGCTGGTCACGGCCGACGCCGAATGCGTCCGGTTTTCCGATGTCGCGACCACGATGATGTTCGACGAGGTGCGGCCGGACTGGATCATCGAAGACCTGGACTTTGTCGATCGCGGCGACGGCAAGCCAGGGCCTCTGCTGGTCATTGCCGGATCGGCCGCAGCCCCGGAGGGCAGCGGCCGTGAGCCCCGCGTGGGCATCTTCGATCTGCACCGGTCGCTACCGCCACAAAGGCCCCAACCATGAAATCCAGACAACCCATCCGAACCAACCGCCATGGCATGACGCTCGTCGAGGTGCTCGTCGTGATCGCGATCATCGGCGTGCTCATCGGCCTCCTGCTGCCGGCCGTGCAGTCTGCCCGCGAATCGGCCCGGCGGTCTACCTGTCAGTCGAATCTCAAGCAGATGGGGCTTGGGAGCCAGGTGCACGAGCAGGCGCACGGGTTTCTGCCCACGGGAGGCTGGGGCTGGCGGTGGGTCGGCGATCCCGATCGCGGCTTCGACAAGCGGCAGACGGGCGGCTGGGCCTTCAATCTTCTGCCATTTGTCGAACAGCAGCAGATTCGCGACATGGGCCGTGGTCTGCAGGACCCTGCTGCGAAGGCCGATCAGGCGGTAATCCGACTGGAGACGCCACTGCCGATTTTCAACTGTCCGTCACGCCGTCCGGCAACGCTCTGGCCCGTGACTGCCGGCCGACAGTTTCGTGTCACGTCGGTGCCAACGGTGGAAAGCCGTCGCGTCGAGAAGGTCATCCGTGGCGACTACGCCGCCAACATGGGCAGCGGCGCGCCCCCCTACGTGTATCAATCGGGAGGTTCTCCGTCGACGATCGAAGAGGGCGATCAAGCCAGCGATCAAAAGTGGATCGACGACTGGTTCGACGCCTTCTCGCCGCCAAGGGCTCCCGACGGCGTCGTCTTCCGCCGCAGCATGATCCGACATCGCGACATCACCGATGGCACGACGCACACCTACATGTTCGGCGAGAAATACATGGACCCGAAGGCGATGGCGGACGGCGGCGAACAGGGGGACGATCAGTGCCTCTATTCGGGTCACGACCGCGACGTGCTCCGCGTCGGGTACTCGCCGCCGTATCCAGATACACCCGGCCTCGACATCTATGACCTGTACACGCCCCACCCCAACACGAGCAACCAAACCCCGAAGCCGATCGCCTTCGGCAGTGCCCACCCGGGGTCCTGCGGCATGGTGATGGCCGACGGATCGGTGCGGACGACCGACTATGGGATCGATCCAGCCGTCCATCAGGCGTCCTCTTCCCGCAACGACGGGCAGGTCGGGCGGTAGACAGGGGCCTGACTGCTTGCAGCAACGGGCGAAGCACCAACTGCTTGGCTTCTTTTGTCACTCCCTTACGCAGCTGTTCACGCCTCTTCAGAAGGGGCCGGGATCGCTGCTGCACACTTCGGTTTGCTCTGCGTTTTGAGACGCACGAAAAGCGGGCAATTCTCCGTCCGCTTTTCAGCATGGCAGACGCCTTCCAGGGTAGGAAGCAGTGCGCATGCACGATGACTCTGCCAGCGTATGGCGGAGTCGGCATCGATGCATCCTCTCGACACTACGAGGGTGCAGACCATGCCGCGTCCAAGACTTTCGTCTCCTGACTCCTTCGGTCGTCGCCTGCTCACAGGAGATTCCACACCGTGTGGAATCAAAGACAGCGTCGGGCAGCCGCCCGGCTCCACACAAGGAACTGACACCATGGCTGATTCAGTTGAAGAACCCGTTGCCTCAGAGGAAAACCGGCAGGCTGAAGCCGACGCAGCCCAGCCCCCAGCGGCCCCCACTGGCCGCACTGGCATAGAAGTCAGCGATGCGAAGTGCGTGGCCAGCTACGCCAACTTTTGCCGTGTGACCGGCACGCCCGAGGAACTCATCGTTGATTTTGGGCTCAACAAGCAGGTAGGGCCTGACGTCGCTGATCCGATCGAGATCTCGCAGCGGCTGATCGTGAACTTTTTCACCGCCAAGCGACTGATGGCGGCCCTCCACATGGCCGTGCAGCGTCACGAGGCCGCATTCGGCGTGCTCGAGACCGACGTCCAAAAGCGGGTGATGCCCCGGGCTCGCCGTGGAGGGACCAACTGATGCAGCGCCGCAATCGTGCCAAACGGCAGCGAACGACGCTTGCCGCCGAGAGACTGGAGTCGCGGGCGATGCTCGCCCCCGTGGAATTTCTGACCAACGGCGGGGCCGACGCGGCTCTTGTCAATGGCGAGATCCCCGGCTGGCGGGAGGTCCGCGGCTCGTCTTGGACACGCGGGTCGGAGATCAGCCCGCATTCCGGTACCGGGCACTTTTTCGCGGGACGGGTCGGCTCTGCCGAGCTCGCGCAGACGGTGGACGTGTCGTCGTGCGCGGCCCAGATCGACGCCGGCACGCAACAGATGGCGTTCTCCGGCTTCATCCGCAGCTGGAACCAGAGCCCCGCGGACACCAGTCGGATCATTCTCGAATACCGCAACAGTGGCGGGAGTGGCCTCGGCTCGTTCGATACGGGAAACAGGTTCAACCGCACGGCCTGGTTTCCGATTACACACACCGCCACGCTGCCAGTCGGCACGCGGTCGATCAATGTGCGACTCCTGGCCGAACGGAAATCGGGCAACGACAACGACGGCTATTTCGACTCGCTGTCGCTCAAATTGGACCGCACAGAGCCGACCGTGACCGCACCCAGTTCCCCGACGAACGTCGTGGCCACAGCAGGCACCGCCCAGGCCAGCCTCAGCTGGACCGCGCCGTCGTCCAACGGCGGGGCCGTGATCACGAACTACGTGATCCAGTTCAGCAGCGACAACGGCAGCTCTTGGACGGCAGTCAATCGGGCGGCCTCCGCGGCTACGACGGCGACAGTGACGGGCTTGCTCACCAGCACGACCTACCTATTCCGTGTCGCAGCCGTCAACAGCGTCCAAACGAGTAGCTTTTCCACTCAATCGAATTCCGTCAGACCGCTCGCCGGCGTGGCGCAGGAGTTTCT
>CAMCQY010000180.1 GCA_945877135.1 Candidatus Kuenenia stuttgartensis | reverse complement strand
CGACAAGCCGACCGACGTGATCGCCAGCAGCAGCTACGGCGAGTGGACGAACGTCGCCGAGGTCGAGGGGCCCAAGGGCATCAAGGGATTCCGGTCGACCAACAACCAGCGGGGCTCGGGCACGGAACAGCTCTACGACCCCAAGTGGCGAGCGCCGGCCGACGCATCGCTCGGCTTCAAGCTTTACTGCACGGAGCCGCAGACGGTGGTTCTCTCAGGGGGCGACCACAACCAATACTCGGTCACGCTCGAGATCACGGCCTCGGACGAGTGGCAAGAGATGGTGGTGCCGGCGGAGCGGCTGATCAGCAAGTTCGACCAGAAGCCGATGAAGGCCTGGTCGGTTGTGGGCAATCTCCAGTTGCAGCCGAAAGCTGGGTCGGACCTGACGAAGGTCTTGTTTGCCGAGTTCCGCTGGGTGCCGGCGGGTGGGAAGTGATCTCCCCCTGCGGCGGCGGAAAAACACACAAGCCTTCGCACAAAAGTACATTTCGGCCGGACGGGCACGGCGATATAACCTCATCGAGGGTTCAGCGGTGTCTGTCATCGCTTCGGCGGGCTTTTGCTTGGGAGGGTTTCACATGATGAGCGACGTTCGTAACGTGCGCACCGATCGGCTCACGACCCGTGGTTTCACGCTGGTCGAACTTCTGGTGGTGATCGCCATTATCGGCACGCTCGTCGGCCTGCTCCTGCCAGCGGTGCAGACGGCGCGTGAGGCGGCCCGGCGGAGCGCCTGCCAGAACAACCTCAAGCAGTTGGGGATCGCAGCTCACAATTACGAGAGCGTCAACAAGCGACTGCCGGGGCACCATTACCCGTATGAATTCAGGGTGTTGATCAATTCGGGCACCACCATCACCTACGGCGACGGCGTGGGCTGCTTTCTCTGGCTGTTGCCATTCGCAGAGGAACAGAAGACCTATGACGACTGTGTCACCGCTTTTAAGTTTGCCAACACAAACGGTCGAGGTGGAGCATTTGCAAGACAAATCGGCGTTTTTCTCTGCCCTTCGGAACGGTTTCGGCGATTGGCGCCCCTCAACATTGCCACCATCAATTACCGCGCGAATAGGGGCGACATCTGCACCAATCCTTACTCCAAGTGCCGTGGCGTTTTCTCGCCCGGATCGACATGGAGCGGTTCCCCGGCCGTGACGCGGAACATCGCCACCTCGTTCAAAGACATCTCGGACGGGCTCTCGAACACGCTCATGTTCAGCGAGGCAACCATCGGCGACTCAACGAATCTGAGCTCGTTGGCGGGTGGTGTGGGTAAATACGGAAGCGGTATCAGCGATTCCATGGCTCCCGCGTCGTGCTGGGCGCTCGTCGTCGGTGGTACCTACTCGGCGATTCCGTCGGATGTGCGCTACCCGCCAGGGGGCTGTTGGTGGGCTTCCGGCGATTCCGACACGGCGTTTTACGCGAATGCCGCGCCGAACACCCCCCGCTGCCTTAACGACTACAACTGGGGCCCTGTCGTCATGCCTGCGAGCAGTTACCACCAAGGGGGTGTGTTCGCGACGATGTGCGATGCATCGGTGCGATTCGTATCGGACCAGGTCGACACCGGTGACTCGACGCAGCAGCAGTACAACGACCAAGGTGCGCCCAACTACGCGAATGCGTGGACCTATTCGAGGGGTAGCATCCGAGGGATCTGGGGCGGACTGAGCACTATCAGGCACGGTGAACGGGTTCGGCTCGATTGACTCGCCATCTTTGGCACGATCGAGGCATGATTGGGGCATATGAAAGCACGTCAGGCGAATGTTCTGGGGAATGGGAGGCGAGGCGTGGCGGCGAGTCGCCTGCCCTTCGTGGCGGCGTGCCTTCTGGTCGGCACGGTCGTCGGCTGCGGGCATCGAGGCCCGGCGGTCGAGATGGTCGAGGGACTCGTGCTGCTGGATGGTGCGCCGGTCGAGGGTGCGACCGTCTTGTTTTCTCCCGAATCCAGCGGCCCTGCGGGTGGCCTTCCAGCGGCGGGCCGAACGGGCCCCGACGGATTGTTCCGTCTCAATGCGGCGGGTGGCGCGAAGTTTGGAGCCGGCACGAAGATCGGCGACTACCTCGTCACCGTGAGCAAGCAGGATCACGATCCGGTGCCTCCGCCGGACCCGGACAAGCCACCCTCGGGTCCGCCGAATGTCAAGGTGTGGGATGTGCTGCCCGTGATCTATAAGCATGCCGTCACCACCCCGCTGCGTGCCACAGTCAAGAAGGGCAAAAACAGTTATCGGTTCGAGCTCGATTCAAAGGCGAAGGCTGACGCCAACAAGTGAAACCTGGCGCGGTGTCGGCACCACCGGCCGAGCGGTCCGCGGTGTTGCCCTGCAACGAAGAAAGGTGGCCTTCTCCATGAATAAAGCCGTCGCGCGAAAGTTACTCGGCGTCTGTCTGTCTTTGGTCGCGGCGGTGTTTGCCTGGGGGGGATCTCTTCGGGCCTCCGACGAGACGCTTCCTCCGCTCCGCGACGGCAGGCCGCCGCAGACGCTGGATGAATTGTGGGCCAACTACGACCCGCAGGCCGAACCGCTCGAATCTGAAACGCTCAAGGAATGGGAGCGGGATGGCGTCGTCTGCCGTGTCGTCCGCTATCGGATCGGCACCTTCAAGGAAGCACCGGCGACGATGGTGGGCTTCTATGCGTTCCCGAAGGGGGCCACGAAGCTGCCCGGGCTACTGCAGATCCACGGCGGCGGCCAGTCGGCTAATCTCGACGTCGCCGTGACCGACGCCAGACGGGGCTACGCCTGCCTGTCGCTCAACTGGGGCGGCAACAAGCTCAACTTCGGTCGGAATCCGCCTGAGTATGACGGCCCGAATACCGACTGGGGGAAACTCGATGCCACCCACCCGCCGCAGCGGAACAAGTCCAATCACTTCGCCGGCCCCCTCACTCCCGACGACTACACGCTCGATTCGATCGAGTCGCCGCGGAACAGCAACTGGTTCCTGGTGTTGCTCGCCGCCCGCCGCGGCATCACGTTCCTCGAGCAGCAGCCCGAGGTCGATCCGGCAAAGATCGGCGTCTACGGACACTCGATGGGTGGGAAGCTGACGACGAATCTGGCGGCGATCGACAAGCGGGTGCGGGCGGCGGTGCCGTCCTGCGGCGGCTCCGGCACCGTGCTCGATAGCCAGGTAGACCTGCCGGGATGCGTGAAGTCGAGCCCGTCGGCCCTGGAGCTGGGATGTGTGAGCGACAATCCCTACATCGACCGGCTCACCTGCCCCATGCTCTGGCTGTCGCCGACCAACGATTTTCATGCTGTGATCGACAACATGGCGGTCAACTGGCGGGAGGTGCCCGACGAGCGGGTGCGGTTCAGCATCACGCCGCATATCAATCACCACAACGCCGCCGAGTGCTCCATCACCCAGCATCTGTGGTTTGAGCAGCATCTCAAGGGTGGTCAGGGCTGCTTCACCATGCCCGCCTCGCCCGCGATCTCCGTCGACCTGAAGGCCGCCGACGGCGTGCCCGTGATCACTGTCAGGCCCGACCGGTCGCGGCCCGTGAAGCGCGTGGACATCTTCTACTCGACTGATCCACACGTGCTGACCCGCTTCTGGCGGGACGGGCAGGCCGTCGAGGCCGGGGATCACTGGCAGGCACGGTGCCCTGTGATGAGCCTCGACGAGCCGTTCTTTGCGTTCGCCAACGTGACATACGACCTGCCCGAAACGTATCGAAAGATCGCGACGGCCCCCGGTCAGTCCAATACCGATGCCTTCACAATCAGCTCCCGCGAGCTGCTGGTCCCGCCCGCGGCGCTCGTGGCGGCCGGAGTGAAGGCGACGGACACGCCCGACCGAATGATCGACGACGGCCGCCGTCTCTGGCAGGACTGGTACCAGAGCAACTGGGGCCACCCTCCGTTGTGGCGGGCGTTCACGCGGAAGCTCAAGGATCCCAAGTGGCGAGGGTTCGATGGTGCAAAGCTGATGTTCGACATCCGCTGCGAGACGGATAACCAACTCGTGGTGGAGGTCGAGACAAACGGTTGGGGTGCCGTCGAAAAAGGGAAACCGGCCGTCAGCTACAACGCCGTCAAGCAGTTGAAGGGCTCGCCCGACTGGCAACCGGTGACGGTGAGCCTCGACGAACTGGTCGCCACCGATCCAAAGTTCACGGCCCCGTTGACGAACTGGCGGACCGTCACGCAGTTGAGCATCGGCCCGACCGGCGAAGTTATACGGGACGGTGTGAAACAGCCCATGCCAGGGAAGCCGTGGGTGGGGCCTCGTGAGATCCGCAACCTCCGCTGGGAGTGAGGGCTACGTTCCTGAAAACACACAAAACGCAGCGAATAATCCATTTCCGAAGCCCCGATCGCCGGACGATACTATTGTGAAATACGGCGGCGGCTTCTCGTCGCCTGCTTCATGGATTGGCGTGCCATCGTGAATGGATATTGGAACCACGTGGCTGCTGCGGCAATGACGATGGCGGCCGTGTTCGCCGGCCGTTGTATGGCGGCGGACCGCCCTGCTGCGCCGGCGGTGAAGTCTGCCACGCAGCCCCTCCTGGCTGCGCATTGCCTCAAGTGCCATGGTCCGGACGATACGAATGGCGGCTTCCGTGTCGACACGCTGCCCGCGGCGGTCGATTCGCTCGAGGCGGCCGAACGGTGGCAGCAGGTGCTCAATGTCTTGAATTCGGGTGAGATGCCGCCCGATGACGAGAAGCAGATCGAAGCGGCCGCGAAGGCCGATCTGCTTGACGACCTCGCGCACGTGATGGTTGCGGCGAGAAAGTCGCTGGCCGACTCCGGTGGGGCGGTGACGATGCGTCGGCTCAACCGCCGGGAGTATGCCAACACGCTCCGCAATCTGCTCGGTGTCGAGATCGACGTGCGGGAATTGCCAGCTGACGTGCAGGCGGCCGGATTCGACACGGTCGGCTCAGGTCTTTTCATTTCGGCCGATCAGATCGAGCAATATCACTCCCTTGGCATGACCGCCATCGAAGAGGCCTGGAAGCGGTATGGCGGTGCCAGCAAGGTGCGGAAGATCCACGTCGAGGCAGAGGAGGTCACGACCACAAACGTCCGAAAGTCGCTCGACAAGCGGCTCGAGGCTCGAGAAAAGTTTCTCGAATGGAAGCGGAAGGTTGAAGAGGCTGCGGCGAAGCCGGAGAACGCGGCGGTGGTCGCCGAAATCCGAAAGGCGCGGCCCAACGACCCCGACGCCCTGTTCAAGGCCTCTGACCGGCTGCAGGGCGCGGCCTCTCCGAAGGATTATGGCTGGACAGACGCCATCCATGCCTTCCACGAGGGCGAAGGGTGGTGGAAGCTCAACGTTCCGCATCACAAGGCCTACGCCACGCACCCTGCGGTCGATTCCGGCTCCCTCTTGTCGGTTTACGACGTGTATGTCCATCCATACCAGTCGTTCAACATCCCCGGGGACTGGCCGCCGGGAGAGTACGTGCTCCGGTTGCGGGTGGCGGCCCTCGACGACGCGCCGCCGCAGCGTCGGTTTATCGAGTACGGCCGCCGTACTCAGGAAGACTATGGGGTTGAGGGCTGCCGGCAGGTGACCGGCACCCTCGCGGAGCCGCAGATCCTTGAAATTCCCGTCAGCATCACGACGGGTGGTTCCCGGGGATTCTGGATCTACGAGAAGGGAATTCACGACACGAACGAAAAAGCGCACAGATTTTTCTTCGACGCCCATGGCAAGAACGGCGTCGGTCCGCCGTTCGCCATCTGGATCGACTGGATCGAGGCTGAGGGGCCGCTGAATGGCGATCGGCCCGCGCCCCCTGCGCTTGCCGAACTGCTCGCCGTGCCTCCGGTCGACAAGCCCGGCGCGACAAAAGCATCGGCCGAAGA
>CAMCQY010000179.1 GCA_945877135.1 Candidatus Kuenenia stuttgartensis | reverse complement strand
CCTCGCTGCGGTCGTTCGCTTCGACCACGCCGGCGCGCAGCTGAAAGCTCCATGTCGAGCACCGCAGGCGGTATCGGCCGGCCCGCTGGACGACGAAGAAGTTGCGTCGCGTATTGATGTTGCTGCCGGAGATCATTCCCACCGCACCGGTGCTCTCGAGGACGTCCTCCAGGCGCAGGCCGTAGGGCGCGAGTGTCTCTGGTGTGAGTTTGCGGGTGCGGTGCCAGTCGATCGGAAACCGGTGATCCAGTCGCATGCAGTCGAGGAGGATCGCCTCGCATCGTTCAAAGACATGCGGGAAAGCAGCCGCGGGATGGATTCTGCTGTGTTGTGCCACCGGTGGGACGCGGTCCTGGCAGAACGCCGCATCGACCGCCTTGCGCGCCGCGGCGAGGTATTGCGTCAGTTGCACAGGCGACAGTTCCAGTCCATCCCCGACCTTGTCGAAGCCCGCGAGACGCCCGTCTGGCGGAAGAAAATCCTTGATCTGAAGTGCCGGCAGAGCGAGCACGTCGCGGAGGGCGTTTTCATATTCCTGGCGGGTCAACCTTCGGACAACGGCTCTCCCATCCGTCCGCTGGATCTCCGCGTCGGCGTCGTGTAGCAGTCGATCGAGATCGGCGAGCAACAGCGTGCGGTCATCGGTGGCGAGCGGCTCGGCGTCTGCCGGTGGCATCTCGTGGCGGGAGATGCGGTCGTGGACGGCGACCCAGCGACCGAAGTTGCGACGATCGCCCCAATTGGACGAAAGCAAGCTTAGGTCAAAGCCACCGGGCGGACTCTCACCCGTATGGCAAGCGCCGCAGTGCTCTGCGAGCAACTGAAGCGAGGGGAGTCCCTCAGCGGCAGCAGCACAGCGTGCCCATGCGAACAGCACCAGGGCGAGGCCGACAATCAGCGGACGATTCATCCCGGGATCTCCAGGCCGGGCATGGCACGCGTACTGGAAGCGAAGGAGGGAACCTCGATGCCGAGACGATGAAGCATGGAGACGTAGAGGTTGGAGAGCGGAAGGCCGTCCGCGAATGCCAGATGCGATCCGTGGCGGAAACCGCCCCCCGCGAGGATGATCGGCAGGTTGCGGGTGTCGTGCCGGTTGGCATCGCTGAGATTCGAGCCGTAGAGCACCATCGTGCTGTCGAGCAGAGACCCGGCCCCTTCCGTGGTCTCCCCGAGAGATGTGAGCAGCCCGGCCAGTGATGTGAAGAGTGCCGACTCGATCGTCTTGAGCTGGGCGATCTTGTCGGCATCGCCGCCGTGGTGAGTCAGAGGATGAATCTGATCGGCGACCCCGACGATATTCGGCCGTACGGCAATATTGCCCAGGGCGATGCTCACGACCCTGGTGCTGTCGGTCTGGATCGCGAGCCTCGCCATGGCGTACATCAGCTCGGTGGCCCGCACCATCTCGGAGTGATCGCTCGCATCTCGCGGCAACGGCTCGGCGACGGTGGGCCGTGGCCGAAGTTCCCAAGCCTCAGCGTCGGTCATCGCGCGCTCCACATCGCGGAGCGACGTGAAGAACTGGTCGATGCGATCGCGATCCTTCGATCCCACCTTCCGGAAGACGGTGCCCGCCTCCTCGCGGACGAAATCGAGAATGCTGCGGCCCTCCTGCAATTCGGCGACGCGCTTCGCTACCGTGGCGCGATCGCCCTGCACGAAGAGCCGGCGATAAACCGCTGCAGGACTCGATTCGGGCGGCACCATGACGCCGTTGCGAAGCGTCGAGGGATAGCCGGTGCCGAGACGTCCCACTCCCAATACAAGAGACGGAACGCGTGTCTGGCCGCTCAGTTGCTCGGCCGCAAGTTGATCGACCGAAATCGTATTCCGGAAACTCGTTGCGCCCGGGTTTCGGGCACCGCTGAGAAACGTGCGCGTTGCAACGTGGCCTTCCGTCACGCCCGGGTGATGGAGGCCGCTGAAGACCGTCATGTGCTGACGGTGCTTCGCCAGGATGTCGAGGTACGGAGTGGAGCGATAGTCGCGGCCGGCCTCCTCGGGAAAGAAGTTTTTCGGCAGCACCCCCATGTCGCTCATGATGCAGAGCATCCTCTTCGGCGGCAGGGAGGTCGCCGCGTCGGCGCGCGACTCCAGCCAGGGCAGCGGGACAGCGGCCCCGCAGGCACGGAGGAAACCACGACGACTCAGGAAGGCCACGCGAGGGAGTCTCCACTGGGATCAGGGCACGTCAGGTCGGCGGACGAGCGTCACGCTGACGTCGTCACAGTAGTGGCCCAGGAACCGCTTCGGCGGTTTGTCGGCCTCCCGGGAGTACTCACTGACACCACAGTGCACGGCCAGAAAAGCCGATTCGGCCGGCAGCCGGAACTCCGTGGTCGCCTGCTGCCAGGTGTCGGCGTCCTCGTCGAGGTCGATCCGTTGGCAGCAGGCGTACGCCAGAGACCGGTCCCGCAGGCTGACGGGGGATGCGAGGGAAATGGCGGTCGCGGTGTCGAACACGAATCCTGCAACCGAGCACTGCTCTTGGCCTTCGATCGCGCCCGTCGAGACATTGAAGAAGGCCGTGATGCGCAACGACCACGTCCCGGTCGCGATCTGGTGCCGATAGGGCCGGAGGTCGATCAACTTGAGGACGTCACAGGATTGGCCGTCTTGGGTCGGCTTGCCTTCGTACCATCCGCTGGCGAACCGGAGCATGCGATTCCCCGATCTCGGTGCGACGCTGCCATCGTGACGAACGAGTTCCGATTGGTCACCGCTCCAGACGCCTGGCTTGGCGGGCAGGCCCGTGACCTGCGGGTCTGCGCCGGTCTCGAAACCATCGGAGTCAATGCGTCGGTATTCCGCCGCCCGCTGCGGCGCGACCGCCCAGACGACCGAGGCAAAGACGATGCCGATGGCGAGCCCTGCATACCCCACCATGAGCAGCAGTGCCCGTGTCCCAACCGCATGTCTCCAGCCCGCTTGCCATGACGACGCTTCCAGGAGCGGCACGGCCCCAAGGGGTTCCGCGGTCAGGGCGGCACCGCGTGACCGGCCAAGCCGGTGCAGGAGCGCGTCAAGGCGGGCGATCCGCAGCCATGCGCGGCGGAAATCAGCATCGCCTTCGAGCTGTGATTCGAGTTGGCGCACGTCGTCGTGCGTGGCCCGGCCGTCCAGGCACCGTGCGATCAGGTCATCCGCGATGGTGAACTTCATGCGTGCTCCTCCGCGACGCGGGCTCGCTCAATGCACGCTGCCAAAGCCAGGCGGATCCGGTGCAACGCCTTGTAAAGAGACATGGGCGTTCTCCCCGTCGCCTTCGCCATCTCATCGATCCGAACGTTGGGCGCGTAGGCAGCCTGAATCAGCTGCCGCTGCCGTTCCGGTAGTTTCGCGAGGCATACTTCGAGGGCGCGGAGCTGGGCTGGGGACTCGTCCGCGTCATCAGCGGCGGTGTCCGCGAGCAGTTGGTAGACCCTGTCCCCGAACGAGAGCCGGTCCCGCGCCTTGTCGCGACGAAATGCCAGTGCCTCCATCCGGGCGACACCGAAGGCCCAGCGCCGGAAGTCTTCGCTTGACATCCCGGGATCAAACTTCCGCCAAAGGACCACAGCCACGTCCTGCATCACGTCCCGTACGTCATCGGCGGAAAAGAGCAGCGACCGCAGATAGCCCCAGAGCGACTCCTCCTGCGACATGAAAAGCCGCAGAAAACGGTCATGCTGGTCGGTGTTGGGGCTGTTCATGCCAGATCACTCCGTGGAGAGGAAAAGTTGCCGGTTTCCTGCGGAAGTACTAGTGGAAAATTGTTTTTCGGCAAATAAATCGACCTGCGGAGTATTCAAATGCGGCCCGGTTTGTGGCGATGCCCCCGGTCTTCTCGGGGGCATGTGTATGGGTCTCATCCGCAGGGGAGTATTGGCACCATGGGAAATTTCGTTCCATGCCGCCGAAAACTCGGTTTTACGCTCGTCGAGCTTTTGGTGGTGATCGCCATCATCGGCACACTCGTCGGCCTGTTGCTCCCAGCGGTGCAGGCCGCACGGGAATCTGCTCGTGCCAGCGCCTGCCGCAATAATCTGAAGCAGTTCGGCGTCGCCCTCCACAACCATGTCGATGCCAAAAAAGCGTTTCCGTTCGGCTACGGCGGGTATGGGAGCAACTTCGCGGGCGGCGGGAATGGGCTCAATGACTACCGAGGCTGGCAGGTATGGAACGCCTCCGCGATGCTGCTCCCCTATCTCGAGGAGCAGGCGACGTACGACAAACTGAATCTGGCCGGGAACAATCACGGTACCGTCACCGTGGCCATGCAGCCTAGGGCACCGTTCCTCTGCCCGTCGGACGGCGCGCGGGCCTGGGACTCCAGTTCGCGGTCCACTGATCCTTCGGCAGGAAAGACAAACATCGTCTACTGCTACGGCGATCGATACGGCGGCATGGGAACGATCACTCCGACCCCGCCAAACCAGGTCGCGGTACGGGGAATATTCGGACTGCAGACAGCCATCAGGCCGAAGGACATCACCGACGGGTTGTCGAAGACACTGGCCATCTCCGAGACGATCGGCCCGACGTATACGAGTTTCAAGGAATATCCCACGTTCGCGGCGCCAAACTACACCAGCATGGTGAACAACCGTGCGGCAGCCAGTGGCGGCAGCAGTGCCGCAGGCAGTCCTTCGACATGCTGGTCGAGTTGGACCGGCGACGGCTACGTCGCGGGAACCTCTCTTGATCGGAGCGATTCGGCCCCCGGGCAGGGGTGGGCACGGGGCTATGCGGCCAATGCCCTGTTCAATACCGTCATGCCGCCCAATGGCCCTGTCTGCACGAACGCCTATGCGTTCGGGGGCATCCAGCCGCCTCGGAGCCACCATCGGGGAGGCGTACACGTGGGCATGGCCGACGGGGCCATCCGCTTCATCGACGACAACATCGAACGGGGCACCTTGGCTTCCGAAAAGACATCCGCAGGCGGCGGGACATCGCCCTATGGTGTCTGGGGAGCATTGGGCACCCGCTCCGACGGTGAAACTTTCACGGCTGATTTCTGATGCATCGATCCGGCCGGATTCTCGGAATGTGCCTGACCGTGGCTGCCTGCGGCTGCCTGTCTTTGACGGCGGCCGGCTGCTCGGGCCGGCGGAGCAGCGACAAGTGGACACGGCTCCGGCCCAAGACATACCCAGTAAAAGTGCGGATCACCTGGAATGGCGAGCCTGCCGATGACACGGTCGTCACCTTTGAATCGACGACACAGAGCGTCACGGCTGTCGGCCGAACAGACGGCTCCGGAGCGTGCCTTCTCAAGACCTACGGTCCCGGTGACGGCGCCGTGGCAGGCGAGCATCGTGTGCGGATCGAGAAATTCGTGATCACCGGCACGACAGGCGATGGCCGGATTCTCGATGCGCCCATCATGCCGAAGCAGTACGCCGATGCAATCGCGTCTGGACTGACTGCCGAGGTGTCGCCGGCAGGCAAAAATGACTTCACGTTCGACGTCAACGGCCCGAGGCGAGCGCCTTGAGGGCGGATGAGCGAGCGCGGCGTGGGCGAGGACTCTTTCGTGGCGACAAGATTTTATCTTGTTGTTGCAGCACGACGGACACAGCAAGTTGAAAACTTGCTGCCACGGGGGAGCGGCCCTTACAGCACCGGCAGCGAGGGCATCGGCGGGCGTGTGGCGTGGGCCGCAGCGAGATTACCCACGAGCCGCGTGCAGATCGCCTCCAGGTAGGGTTGGGCTGCCGGATCGTCGTAGTTGGCCGCCGTGCGGCCCGAGTCGCCGTGTTCGCGGATCGGAATCTGGATCGGCACCTCGCCGAGGAACGGGATGTCGAGATCCTTCGCCGTCCGCTTGGCACCGCCGGTGCCGAAGATGTCGTACCGCTTCTGCGTGTCGGGGCAGATGAAGAAGCTCATGTTCTCCACCATGCCGAGCAGCGGAATGTTCACCTTGCGGAACATCGCGATC
>CAMCQY010000178.1 GCA_945877135.1 Candidatus Kuenenia stuttgartensis | reverse complement strand
TAGTGCGACGCCAGCAGTCCGTTCACGATCACGGTGTCGCTCGTGAGCAGCCGACCGAGGCTGCCGTTGGTGCGAAGGAGATACGCAAAAGTCTCGTACACCTCGCGCCGGGCTGCGTCCTTCATGCTCTCGTCGAAGCCGCGATACTTCGTGGTATTGAATGTGAAGAAATCAAGTCGGTCGAGCTTGAGCCACTGATGGGGAAACGACGTACAGAGCGCCATGGCCCGCGGGTCGTCGAGCAGGCGATCGACTTCCCGGGCGAACACGTCGGGATCTTCGAGCCGGCCGAGCCGGCCGAGCTCGAGCAGCCGGTCGTCGGGCGGGCTGCTCCAGAGGAAGTAGGCCAGCCGTACGGCCAGCTCCCGGCCGTCGAGCGTCCGCGGCGCTCGATCCCGCCCGGGCTCCGCCAGATAAAGGAAGCCCGGCGAGGCCAGCACCACCGCCAACGGCTCGCGGATCGCGAGATCAGGCAGCAGGCCCGCAGCCCGCTGGGTTTCGTACAGCCCCAAGAGGCTGTCGATGAAGCCTGGTTCTGGCTCGGCTCCGCGAAACGCCCGGCGAACGAACGCCGCAAGCACGTCGCGGGCTACGTCCGCCTCGGTTTGATCGGAGGCCGCGGCGATCGTCACGCTTCGCACAAACTCCACAACTTCCGTCGCCGGCGGTAATGGTCCCTCCACGTCGAGCCAGTCGATCCAGATCGCGGGCTCGGGCCCCGAGCCAGTTTTATCCCAGGCCGCCCGCCAAGCCTCGTAGGAGGCGCCGGGATTCAGGGGTTGCCGCTCTCGCACGAAGAGCCTGCGATTGCTCGTGCTCGAGAGCGACAGTGGCACCTCGATGACGGCGGGCTCGGCCATCGTGCCCCTCACCTCATGGCTGCTGAGGGGTCTGAAGGTGTTGGTGGGTTGCTGGAGGTAGCCGACCTCGACGAACCGTCGATGAGCAGGCGCGGCATCGACCGCCGCGGCCCGGAGTTGCAACCGGTATGTGCCTGGCGGCCCGAAGGCGGCGATGCCGACGAGCGGTTGGACCCTGTAGATCGTCAGGTATGCGCCCGTCTGCCGTGCCGGCCAGGAGAGATAGTCGGCGTGGTAGCGGTGATGATGGTCATACTGCGTCGAACCGCGGAAGACTGCATCGGCGGCATCCTTGAAACCAAAATCGGTCGGCGGCGGGGCAGTCTTCAGCTGCGCATGCCCGTGGTAGAAAAGCGTCTCCCATCTGGCTTTGGCCCGCAGCCGGGCGGCTGTCTCCATATTCTCGGGCAACGCGGCGGCGGCATCGACGGCCGCTTTCCAGCGGAGATACCGCTCGTGGTCGTCGCGATAGACGGCAGCCGCCTTTTCGACGGCGGCATTGGCGGCCGTTTCTGGTTCGACGTGGACGGAGCGGGATCGCCCTCCCGCAGCCGCGAAGGCATCGTCGATCGCCCCGCGGCCGAGGGCGAGATAGGTTTCGAACTGGTCGGACGACATGAACAGGGCCGAGCCGATCGTGTCGAACGCGCCGATGCCGTCGTCATCCGGCAGCTGCGACACGTCGATGTCGATGCCCACGAGGCTGCGGATGGTGCGGGCGTATTCGCGACGGTTGAGCCGCCGCATCGTGATTGCGCCGCCCGTGTCGGCCAACGCCCGGCGGGCCGCCTGCAGGGCCCGCGACAGATCGTCGAGCAGTTCGGTCTTGGCGAGTTGGTCGGGCCGGGGCTCCTCCGCCGGAGGCATCTCCCCCGAGTTGAGCGTGCCCAACACCTTCTGCCACCGCTCGGCGGTCTCGACATCGTTGATCGTGAACGGGAGGTCGTCGAGACGGACGCCTGCCTCCGGGGCGGCACCGGCGTGGCACTTGAAACAGTTGGCTTCGAGCACCGCGCGGTGGGTGGCTGGCAGTGTCGTTCGGGCGAGCTCTCCGGCCGACGCGGCAAGGGCCGGTGCCGCAGCAGTGGTCGTCTCAGCGGTGGCAGGAGTCCCGCCGGTCAGAATCCAGACCCAGAGCAGGCACGCTATGACGATCTGTTTCTCCATGCGGTATTTGCCGATCCGGCCTGGATTCGTAGCAAAGACGCCCGAACCCCCTTGCGGCGAGATGCTAAGAATTAAGCGATCTCCGGCAAAATAAGCGGTTGATTCGGAAATGCTTGGTTCCTTTTCCGCGGCCTGTAGGTCGCGATGCAGGCCTGCCCGCGCCCATGCCGCCCCGCGACCCCGTCACCGCCGTGCAGTCACTCTTCGTCGAGCATGGCGCCCAGATTCGCGGATTCGTCGCCGCATTGATGCCCGACCCAGCGCTCGTCGATGATGTCGTGCAGGAGACTTTTCTGGCGATCTCCGCCAAGGCGGCGGAATATGACCCCGCCCGGAGTTTTCCTGCTTGGGCGTATGGCTTCGCCCGCCGCAAGGTTTTGGAAAATAGCCGGCGGGCTCGCCGCGGAGGGCAGCCGCTGCCCGACGAAGTGCTCTCGGTTCTCGCCGTGATGGATGAGGCGGAGGCGGAACTGTCGCTCGCTGCATCACGGCTCCGGTTCGTCGACGCCTGTATCGCTGAACTGACGCCGCAGGTGCGGCGGATCGTCGAATACTGCTATCGAAAGTCACTCAAGCCTGCGGAGGCCGCGCGGCTCATGGGCTGGACACCAGGCAGCGTGCATGTCGCCTTATCGCGGGCGCGGGCTGCCATTCGGCGGTGTCTCGAACGAAAGCTCGCCGCAGAGCCAGGCTGGGAAACGCCCCCAGCCACCCTCCCGAATCCTGCCCCGTGACCGCCTCTTTCTCCGCCACCTGTGCATCATGACAGCCTCACGCCTCGCCACACTGATCGACGATTACCTCGCGGGCTCGCTTGCGGAGCCAGACCGCGCGGATCTGGTCGTCGAACTGCTCGCTCGCCGCGAAGCCCGCGAGGAGTTTTGGCGGGCGGCGAGCACGCATGCCATGCTGTCGGAGTGGGGCAAGGCCCATTGGGGCCGAGCGGCGGCCACCGAAGGCGACGCCGCCAGCGGTGGGCTCGTCGGTCGGCTGATCCGCGCGACGCAGCGGCTCGGGGCGGGCCGTGGCTGGGCGGCGGCGGTCGCCGTCTGTCTCGGGATTTTCCTGGCGGCGATCGCCGGCGTTGGGGTGGGCCGGGCCGTTCGTGACCGACGCGTGGCAGGCCGCCCCGATTCGCCCTCGCCCGTGGTCGCTCGCGTCACGGCGGTGAACGATGCCGTATGGACCGGTAACCGGCAGTTTCGCGAAGGGGATTCGGTGGGCAGCGGCCCGCTGCGGCTCGCCTCGGGCGTCGCCCAGCTCACCTTCGCCTCCGGAGCCCGCGTCGCGCTCAACGGCGCCGTGGACGTGGAAATCGTGAATGCCGAGCGGATGTTCCTGCGCAGCGGGAGAATCACGCCATACGTGCCCCCGGAGGCGGTCGGGTTTACGGTCGTGTCGCCGAGCGGCGAGGTGGTCGACCTCGGTACGGAGTTTTCCGTCGGCGTGGATGCCAGCGGCCTCACCGACGTGTATGTTATCGACGGCAAGGTGGATGTGGCCGGCGGCCATGCCCGCACGCAGCCGCCGGTGCGGATGACGCAGGGATACGGGGCCCGGCTCGTGTCGCCGGCCGCCGCAACGCCGCATCTCACGCAGCGGCCGCTCGTGATCGATCATTTCGATGGGCCTGTCGCCGCCGAACTGCGGTGGATCAATCTGACTCCAGCGCTGCCAGCGGTGGTTCGCGGTGGCAGCCTCGTCGTTCCGATTCAGGAGCATGGCGATGGCGTCGATCCCGCAGTGAGAATCCTGCTCGACCACGACTTCACGCCACTCGTCGGCGCCCGGTCGGTGATCTCCTTCAAGGCGACGTTGCCGAATATCGGCACGGCCGGCGTGGGCCGGTGGGTGGCGCTCGTTGTGGACGGGAGCGCCGGGCCCGACGATCCTCCGGGCTTGCCGCTGGCTGCTCGGCCCGAGGCTGCCGCGGCGGTAATGGTGTCGCCCAGGTGGCACTCCAACGTCCGGATTATGGGCCGGCCTCTTCCCAGAGGGAGGATCTTTGCCCGCACGGAAGAAGCCGTTGGCCCTTATCAGGTGGTCATACGGATCGACGATACGCCAGAAAACCAACAGTCGGCCGGTGGGGCCACGCTCGACGTGATGGTCAATGGCGTGGAGATCGCCACGGCCGAGCGGATCTTCCTCGGAACCTCGCCGCGGCTCGGGTTTCAGACGTTTTTTCGGTCTGGCGAGAGGCCGGGAACGCCCGGTGACAGCAGGGCCGGACTGGCTCTGATCGACGATTTCAGTGTGAGCGTGGAACGCCCCGGTGCTGGAACTTGAAAAGTTCCGCCGAGAGCCTTTTTCCCCTGTCCGCCAATCCTGATGGTGACTCTGTCCCCAACGTGGTGCCGGCCGAGTTGTTACCCATGCAGGGCCTGAGACGTTTGGGCGAGGAGGTGATTCGCACCAAGTTCTCCAAGCGGGAACTCCGCACGGGCCGCTCGAAGCTCGTCTGGAACACCGCAGACGCAGTGCTCACCAGGAAGAGTGAGCACCTACGGATGGTAAGCGACTGGCTGTGGTATCACGCCAACGCTGTCATTGATCGTCGCTGCACTAGGATGCATCCCCAACGCGGGCCGGAGCACCCTCTGGCTAGAAAACCCCAGAGACGCCCGGAAACTCCTCTCCACGCTGTTTGTCTGCGGCATCTACGGCGGACTGATGCATGCTGAGGGCCGCAACTATCTCCAAGCGGCTGGCGGACTTCGCTGCTCGACTCGGCGGTTCCATGGCGGCGCATAGGTTGGCCGACCCATTCGTCAGGCTCACGGAGCGTCCGGAGAGGGTGTCCCGGTGGAACCGCGAACGCGGCCGCCGCGACGACGGCAACGATCACCGCCAGGCGTCGTAGTCCCAGCCGGCGGATCGCGATGGGAGGTTGCGCGTGAGCCTGGCATTCTCACAGGCATGTGGAAACGACTCGATCAACACGGTGCCTTGAAGGCATGGCACGACCTCGGCCGGATTTTCATCAGGTTCGCAAGCGGCCGTGAGGTGAGCTTTCTAACGAAAGGCAACCCGCGTTTGGAGGCGGCGGAAGAGGATGATCTTGGCCGCATCGAGATCTCACCGTTTGGCCTGAACTGGCCGACGCTTGACGAGGATCTTTCCTT
The DNA here is from genome assembly GCA_945877135.1 of Candidatus Kuenenia stuttgartensis. GTDB lineage: Bacteria > Planctomycetota > Planctomycetia > Pirellulales > UBA1268 > CAMCQY01. The sequence goes on along the minus strand of CAMCQY010000178.1, from coordinate 809 downwards.
CGAGGGAATCCTCGAGGGCCGATATGGCCAGCACGACCGCGTCGCTGACAATTCGTAACAAAGCCAGCCAATGCTGCCGACCTCGTATCTGACCCCTTTCATCCAAGCCCGCAGCGCAAGCCAGGGAATACGGGCCGCCTGCACACCCCGTGCCGAACGGGATTGGCTCCGCCCCCTTTAAGAACGAACGTGACAGCCGCCAGAAACAGCTACAATCACCAGGAAGATCGGCCGCCATGACCACGCATGGTCGGCAGGTGACTTTTCCTTTTCATCGGTGCCGAATAGCCTGAGCATCATGTCAGTCCAGCGAGCCCACAACACTGCGATCGCCGAGCAAGCCCAGGAGTGTTCGGCACGATACGTGCTGTTCGCTCGTGGCGGCAAGTTTTTAACTTGTCCGGGAGTTGACGCTGCTGCTGCGTGCTGAAGCCAGCCCGCCGGCTGCGGCATGCTCGTCGCCGGCGGATTCTGCTACGGGAGGCTCTTGGACGAATCGTCCATCGCTCGTGAGTCGCAGAATTCACCGGACTCCTGCGCGTGCCTCCGACCGGCTCCTCAGCGTCCGGAGCGGAAGGCGAGATCGGCGAGCGTGACGCCGCCAGCAAAGCAGCGAACGCTGCGACACCTTCCGGCGCGCAGAAGGATCACGCCGGCGTGGGGAGTGCCTCGATATGCCGCTCCATTTCGTCCGCGCTTGCCCAGCCCGAGAGGTAGAAGCAGACCATTTCGAAGGTCCGCTTGGTGGGCTTGCGGCCTGTGTACAGCATGATCAACAGGCAGGCGATGATGCCGCAATACACTTGGAT
>CAMCQY010000177.1 GCA_945877135.1 Candidatus Kuenenia stuttgartensis | reverse complement strand
GCCTCGAGTTCCTCGATCATCCGCGCCAGCGACGGCCCCAGACCCTTGATCTGCTCCGGATCGAGCATGACTGCGTCGGCGAGCTGTTCTTCGGTCAGTTCGTCGATGTCGCCGAACTCGAGCATGTGCTCCATGGCGGGCGTGACGAGGTCGACCTGCGGCGGCCGCGGCGGCGGAATCCGCGCGGGGTCGTACCGCTGGTAGCTGTGGACGATTCCGCCGAGGGTGTCGCGGTTGGGCATGGGATGAGTGCTTTCGGGCAGGGACTGAGGGACTCGACTTCTCACTTGGCGACGGTTCGGGGCTGGCCACGCCCCGTCGCCGGACGTTCGCTACGGGCATCCTGCCCTTCGCTCACTCAATGGCGGCTGCGCTCTCGGCATCCTGCCTTCGCTTGCCGCCAACGCCGGCTCTCGGGGCATGGCCAGCCCCTCACGGATTCCGCCGGGGGCACCCGAAAGCCAACCCTGTTGAACAAACGCAAACGATGTGCGAATGCTGAAGGCCGCCTTCTATCGAAATCCTCCCGTGTCGTAGATCGTGCGGCCGTGGGATTGGAGTCGGGAGATGCGTTCGGTGGCGTAGAGGCCGGCGAGCACAAACTCGATGCAACTGGCACGCACGGCCGGGTCGGCCGAGACGTTCACCTCGAAGGCCTTTTCCCAGACGGCCGGAACCTCGTCGACTTTGTCGTGATAGGCAGCAGATGGCACCATGTCGCCCACCTCGATCTTCACGCCCTCGGCAAACACCTTTGCGATCTCGTCGAGGCCGTGCTTCTCCACGTGTTCCTCGAACACCGTCGCGATCGCCTCCGCGACCACGCTATCGAGCACCTGTCGCTCCGTCATCTGGTGGCTTCCCATCAGGTCGAGTTCCAGCTTGCCGAGGCTCGACGCATAGAGGTGCCCCAGGTCGCTGATTCGCGGAACAGCAGGCCGCTCGCCGAGTCGCACGGCCCGCTGCCGGGCGCTGGCGACCACCGTCTCGTAGTTGGCAATCGAAAAGCGGGCGCTCACTCCCGACTGCTGGTCGATGAACTTGCTCTTCCTCGCGGCGATCGTGATCTGCTCCAGGATCTCCTTCATGAAGGAGGGGACGATCACGGGCCACTCGCCCCCCAGATCGACGCCCGCCTCCTGCTCCGCCACGCGGATGCCGAGCTCGCGGTCCCGCGGGTAGTGCGTGTGGATCACCGTGCCGATGCGGTCTTTGAGCTGGGGGATCACCTTCCCGGAACGGTTGTAGGTGGACGGATTCGCCGAGAACAGTAGCACGCAATCGATGTCGAACTTCACGGGATAGCCGCGAATCTGAACGTCGCGTTCCTCGAGAATGTTGAACATCCCGACCTGCACCAGTTCGTCGAGTTCGGGCAGCTCGTTCATGGCGAAGATGCCGCGGTGCATCCGCGGGATGAGTCCGAGGTGGAGCGCCTCCTCGCTCGCCATGCTCGTGCCGCCGGCCAATTTGGCCGGGTCGATCTCGCCGATGATGTCGGCGAACTTCGTGCCCGGGGCCAGTCGCTCCGCGTAGCGATCATCCCGATGCCACCAGGCGATCGGCACCTCTCGTGGATCCCGGCCAGCCACCAGCCTACGGCCCGCAGATGTGATCGGAGCATACGGGTCGTCGTGAAGCGGGATCGACGGGTCGTCGAGGTAGGGGAGATGCTCGTCGAGAAACCGCACGAGCAGTCGCATCAGTCGGCTCTTCGCCTGCCCCTTCTCGCCGAGGAAGAGCATGTCGTGGCCGGCGAGCAGGGCGATGTTGATCTCGGGGATCACGGTGTCGTCGTAGCCGACGATGCCGGGGAAGAGTTCCTCGCCGTCGCGGAGATACCGCGTGAAGTTGGCCCGCAGTTCATCCTTGACGGTGCGGCTCTGCCAGCCACTCGCACGGAGGTCTGCAAGATTGCGGGGAAGGTGGACGTGGGGATGCTGCTGCGTCATCGGGCGGGTGTCCTCAGGAGTGTCGCACGTATTGTAGGCACACCGCATGCGATTGATGGCTCTATGCTGGGAAAGCGATATCCGCGGGCAAAGGAACTGGGCGAAAACCGCCGGTGGGCGGCAGAAGTCTCGTCGCGTGGGCAGGATAGCCCAAAGCTCCTCGAGCTTCCGCCGACCCACCGGCTCCCCGATTGTGCTGGCAGGGGCTGCCCATGCCCCGAGAGCCGGCGTTGCTGACCAGCGCAGGCAGGATGCCGGAGCGCAGTCAGCATCGAGCGAGTGAAGGCAGGATGCCGAAGCGAGCGTCCGGCGCCGGGGCATGGGCAGCCCCGGCCCGGTCCCGGGCGCATCCTAGGACGCGGCCTGCTGCTGCAGCGGCAGGCGGATCGTGATCGCCGTGCCCTTGCCTGGGGCGCTCTCCACGCGGATTCTGCCGCGGTGGGCGTCCACGATCTCCTTGCAGGCCGACAGGCCGAGGCCCGTGCCCCCCTTGCCGGTCTCGTCGGGCCCCGACTTCGTGGAAAACCGCGGCTCGAAGATCCGCCGCATCACATCTGGGGTCATGCCGCAACCCGTGTCGCGGACCATCAGATCAACGAGGCCCGTGGATTCGTCGTGTGACAGCCGCAGGATGAGCCGGCCACCGCCGGCCATCGCCTGCCTGGCATTTACAAGCAGGTTTAAGAGCACCTGCTGGAGCTGTCCCGGGTTGCCCGACACCTTCGGCACCGGGACGAATTCTCGCTCCACCTGCACGCGGTATTTCATCAACTCCCGCTCGAGCAGCACGAGCACGTCTTCGATCAGCAGGTGGAGATTCACCGGCTCGAACCTCGCGGAGCCGGATCTCGACATGCCGAGCACGCTGGCGGTGATCTTCGCCGCCCTTGTACCCGCCGAAAGGATGCGTTCGAGCGCTTTGTCGCGGGTCGGCTGGTCGCGGTGTCGGAGACCCAGCTTGGCATAGTTGAGGATCGTCGTCAGGGCGTTGTTGAACTCGTGGGTCGTGGTGCCCAGCAGTTCGCCGAGGCCGGCCAGTTTTCGGGCCTCAAGCACCTGACGACGGAGTTCAGAGACCTCTGCGGCATGCCGCAGGCGGGCTATTTCCAGTTGCCTCTGCAAAGCGGTGATCTCGTCGATGCGGGCCGACGCTATTCCGCTGAGCGGGGCGTGCGCGGGCTGTGGCATCGAGCCTGCTAACGGCCGCTCGAATGTCCCGGCTTCAGCGGATTTATCTGTCAGATCCACGATCCCTCCCTGCTGCGGGCCCCACCACGACCGCGGCTCTGTCTCACCGCTTCCCCGTTTCAGGCCACCTTGAAATTCCGGCAGCAACGGGCCTGGCCGCACACCCTCCGCGATCGGCAGGGGCGGGGTAATCGGGGTTTTTACCCCGGTCCCTTACCCCAACCCCCTTGGGGACAAGCAGTTGCGTATCCCTGTGGCGTATCGACCGGCTGAAGGCGGTGAGGCTACAATTGCATGCCCGCACCTTTTGGACGACTCGACCGTTCAAGTGTCTGTTAGTCCATCAAACCTCCGCACCTTCCCACCGCCGGCTTTCCGGGAGACTCTTTTCCGGGTGACTGTTTCCCGGTGACTTTGGAGCAACGCATGACCGTCAAACAAGCCGTCGCCGCCTCCTCTGTCGCCAAGGCCAGTCGGCGCCATGGCTTCACGCTGGTCGAGCTGCTGGTGGTGATCGCGATCATCGGAATGCTGCTGGGCTTGCTGCTGCCCGCGGTGCAGTCGGCCCGCGAGGCGGGACGGCGAACCACATGCAAGTCGAACCTCAAACAGATCGGGATCGCCTTCCAGATCTATTTGGATCGCATGAAGACGGCCAAGTTTCCGTTGGCGGCGCAGATGCCGAGTGCGGAGCCAGGCTTTTACGTCAGTGGCAGCAGACCGCTGTACCCGAGCATCGCAGCGGCCTTGGGGCCCTATACGGAAGACAACCGTGAAGTGTTCCGATGCCCATCCGACAACGCCTACTTCCAACGCGACCCAAACTCTCAGACAGTGAAGGATGCGCAGACAGCGTTGGCCGGTATTCCCGACGCCGAGAAACCGAGTGAGTATCTGGGGGCAAACCTCAAACTCGAGGGCACAAGCTACGAGTATCCCCAGCGACGGCTGACGATCACCGACGCTGCGACGGGCAAACTTCGCGGCCGAACCCGCGAGGAGGCGGGCCGTTCTCGCAGTGGCCAGGCCTCGACCTCGAAGCTTTGGGTGCTCTATGAATTCCAGCCGTTCCATGCCACTGGGTGGGCCGCGTTTTTTGGCGATGGCGAGACCGATGCAAACGACACCGGCGAAAGTGGCTGGCAGGCTCCCGAAGGCGCTCGCAACTTTCTCTACTTCGACGGCCACGTCGACAACCTGTAGCCGATACCCTGAAACTGCAAGCCGGCAGCAACTGCCGGCCCCTTTCCCGCTGAAGAGGTCTTCATGAGCACTGCATCGACGCGTTCCAGCGATTTTTCGGAACTCGACGACACTCCATTGTTGGCGCGGAAGGGTGTTCGCTGGCTGTTGATTCTCCTGGCCCTGGCTTTTCTGGCGTTTCTGGTCGCCTGGCTGCTTGGCTATGTCCGCCTCACGACCGACCCCCGCGTTGCCGAGATCCAGAAACTGCAGGCCGAGGCACAGCAGCAGTTCATGGCCAATGGCGGCCCGCAAACGCTCGACGAAGCCAAGGCTGCCGTGGCAGCCATGGGACAGATCCGCGAGAAGATCGAGGCCCTTCCTGAAAACATGCGGCGCGAGGCTGGCCGGCGGGGCGGCAACGTCTTTCGCACCGCGATGCAGACCCGCATCAACGCCTACTTCTCAATGCCACCTGAACAACGGCAGGCGGAACTCGACCGGCAGATCAAGCAGGAGGAGCTTTTTCGAAAGGCGTGGGAGGCGTCGCGTCCGGCGGGTGGCAGGCCGGGTGGGCCGCCCGGCGGTGTCGCGGCCACGGGTGCGCCGGGTGGTGGCGGCGGTCCAGCCGGAGCAGGCGGTGGACCGGGCCGTGGTGGACCGGGCGGCGGTGGACCGGGCGGCGGTGGACCGGGCCGTGGCGGACCGCCCCGCAATGGTTCGGACGAAGACCGCAACCGCTGGCGAAAGAACATTATCGACAGCACGACGCCAGAGCAGAGAGCGCGGTACGTCGAATACCGACGGGCCATGGAGGCTCGCCGCGAACAGCTCGACAAGTCTTCGCCGGGGCAACGATAATCTGGTGCCTTCAGAAGACGGCCATCACACCACCCGAACGACTGCGACGCATGGATGACACGCTGGGGCTTCTGGAGGAAGCCTTGCAACTGGCCCGCGAGCTCGGCTACCACGTTCGCGAGGAGCCGCTGGGCGATCTGCCCGGCGGGCCCTGTGTCGTCGGCGGGAGGCAGACGATCCTGCTAAATCTCCAAAGCCCAGCCGCCGATCGACTTACAGTGCTCCTGACGGTGTTGGTCCGCGATCCTGCGGTGGCTAGCCAACCCGTCAGCCGCCTGCTCGCTGGGAGGCTGCAGGCCTTTCCAGGCGGTTAGGACGCGTTGCCATCGTTCTGAACCGTGGCCGGCCGGCCGGAAAATGCTGGTCGTGGCATTTCGGATCCGATCCAATTATCCTCATCCAGTTGGCTGACTTGAACGATCGCGCGGACTGGGCAAGTCCTGCGTCGCCGCGCTGAGCAGCCCCGCCGCCATCGGCCGGCGTGCGCGTATGCAGGGACCCCTGAGGATTCGCACGTGTTTACGAGTCGCCCGACAGCGTCGATGGTTTGTGCCACCCTGCCGATCATTGTGGTGCAACTCGCGCTGGCTGGTGAAGCTCAGGCCAACGATGTGGCTGCCTCGGCACCGGCATCGACCGCCGAGGCGTCGGGGACGACGAGCGATCGGCTCGCGGACACGGTCAAGGATGCCGTGAAGGGCGCCGTGAAGAACGCCTTGGACGGAACCTTGAAAGAGAAGGCGACGGAGGCGGTGACCAACGCGCTGACGACTCCCGCCGACAACGGCTCGAAAGAGAC
>CAMCQY010000176.1 GCA_945877135.1 Candidatus Kuenenia stuttgartensis | reverse complement strand
CCTTCGTTCCAGAGTTCGTTTACCTGCAGGTAGTCGCGATAGGTGTCGACGGGGAAGAAAAAGCCGTCGTGCTTGTAGGCCATGAGCTGGCCCTCGGCGGCGAGCCGTTCGAGTGGCTCCGTTTCCAGAATCTCGGCATCGCCGCCTTTCAGGTAGTCGAAAACGCGGCGATTCAAGACGAGAAAGCCGGCGTTCACCCAGCCTTCCACCTTTGGCTTCTCGGAGAAACTGGTCACCTGTGAGTGTTCGTCGATCATCGTGACGCCGAATCTGGAGACGGGCTGCACGGTCGTCACGGTCGCAAGCTTGCCGTGTGCCTTGTGAAACGCCACCAGCTTGCCGACGTCGACATCTGAGAGCCCATCGCCATACGTCACGATGAACGTGTCGCTTTTGACATACTGCTCGATCCGCTTCACACGGCCGCCGGTGTTTGTCGCCACGCCGGTGTCTGCGAGCGTGACCTCGAAATCAAACGGCTCCTGATTGCCGTGATACCAGATCTGCCGGCGGCCCCCGACGGCCACGGTGCAGTCCTGCGTCATCGCCTCGTAGTTGAGGAAGTAGTCCTTGATCATGCTCCCCTTGTAGCCCAGGCAGAGCACGAACCGGTTGAGACCGTGATGGCCAAAGAGCCGCATGATGTGCCAGAGGAGCGGACGGCCGCCAACCTCGACCATCGGCTTGGGACGATACTCCGTCTCCTCGCGCATCCGCGCACCCTGGCCACCGCAGAGAATGACGACGTCCATGAGACCATGTTCCTATGAGCCCGGCCTGTCTGAACCACGATGGAATCCTACCACGAACCAGCCAGGCTTTCCGGTATCAAGCGGCTCGCCGTATTCCCTTGCTTGCGCTGCGGGCTTGGATGAAACCGCGTCTACCCCGCCATCGCACGCTGGAGATTCTCGTCGATCGCGGCCAGGAAATCCTGCGTGGTGAGATGCGACTGCGTGGGGCCGATCAGGATCGCGAGATCCTTCGTCATCTTCCCCTGCTCCACCGTCTCGATGCAGACCTTTTCGAGCGTGTCGGCGAAGTGGGTCACTGCCGGCGTGTTGTCGAGTTTGCCGCGGTGGGCCAGGCCGCGGGTCCAGGCGAAGATCGACGCGATCGGATTGGTCGACGTGGGCTTGCCCTGCTGATGCTGTCGGTAGTGCCGCGTGACCGTGCCGTGGGCTGCCTCCGCCTCGACGGTCTTCCCATCGGGCGTCATGAGCACGCTTGTCATCAGGCCCAGCGAACCGAAGCCCTGGGCCACGATGTCGCTCTGCACGTCGCCGTCGTAGTTCTTGCAGGCCCAGACGTAGCCGCCCTCCCACTTCAGCGCGGAGGCGACCATGTCGTCGATCAGGCGATGCTCGTAGGTGATACCTTTCGCGGCAAAATCAGCTTTGAACTCGGCGTCGAAGATCTCCTGGAAGATGTCCTTGAAGCGGCCGTCATAGGCCTTCAGGATCGTGTTCTTCGTGGAGAGATAGACCGGGTAGCTGCGGGCCAAGCCGTAGCGGAAGCTCGCGCGGGCGAAGTCGCGGATCGAGTCGTCGAGGTTGTACATCGCCATCGCCACGCCCGGCGACGGGAAGTCGAAGACGTTCATCTCCATCGGCTTGGAGCCATCGGCGGGCGTGAAGGTGAGCGTGAGCTTGCCGGCTCCCGGGATCTTCGTGTCGGTGGCCCGGTATTGATCGCCGAAGGCATGGCGACCGACGACGATCGGCTTCGTCCAGCCGGGCACCAGCCGCGGGATATTCTTGATGATGATCGGCTCGCGGAAGATCACGCCGCCCAAGATGTTGCGGATCGTGCCGTTGGGGCTCTTCCACATCTTCTTGAGGTTGAACTCCTTCACGCGGGCCTCGTCGGGCGTGATCGTGGCGCACTTCACGCCCACGCCGTATTCCTTGATGGCGTTGGCCGCATCGATCGTCACCTGATCGGACGTGGCGTCGCGGTTCTCCATCGAGAGATCGAAATAGCGGATGTCGAGATCGAGGTAGGGCAGGATCAGCTTGTCCTTGATGAACTGCCAGATGATCCGCGTCATCTCATCGCCATCGAGATCGACCACCGGACCTGTGACCTTGATCCTGCTAACCATGATGAACCCCTGCTCCTGCTGCGGGAATAACGTATGAATACCGGCTGTGAGAGCGATGTTGTACCAAGCCGGGCCACAGAATTCATGCCGGTGCCGCAACACGCATTCCCTTGCTTGCGCTGCGGGCTTGGATAACGCCCCATCCCATGCAAGCCCGACGCGCCAGCGAGGGAATCCGCGACCCTTCCCCACGAGGCCACCCACCGTCGCTTGCGCTGCACGATCGGGTGAGCCGGGGATCGGCGGAAGCTCGAGGAGCCTTGAGCGTATCCTCGCTCCGGCGACGAGACTTCTGCCGTCACCGGCGTCGCGTCGCCACAGGTCGCCTCAGACGCAGCGTGTTACGACACCGTCGCGGCGAGGATGTCGGCGGCCGTGTCGACCTGGGCCAACTCAATCCACTCGTCGGCCGTGTGGGCCTGGGCGATCGCCCCCGGCCCAAACACGACGCTCGGCACGCCCGCGGCCGCAAACACGCTGGCGTTGGTGCCATAGCGGGCGGCGATCTGCCGCGCTGCCACACCCCTGCCTCCGGCGGCGGTGGTAAGCCGGTCGAACCAGGTCCGGTCGGCCATGGCCGGCAGGCCTGCACTCTCCAGGAACGGCGCGTCGTGCTCGATGCGGGCTCCGCCGCAGGCCGCCGCGATCCGCTCGATCACCTCGTTGCGAGCTTTCTCGGGCGACTCGCCCGGCACGACGCGTCGATCGAGTTCCAACACGACCAGATCGGGCACGAGGTTCACCCCCATGCCGCCATGGATCGTGCCCAGGTTCAGGGTCGGCGGACCGCAGGGATGCTCGGGGTGTCTCGTCAACAGCTCACGCGCCAGCGACTCGATCGCGCCGATCGCGCGGCCCGCCGGATAGATGGCGTTGTCGCCCTGCTCCGGAAACGCGCTGTGACAGGCCACGCCGTGCAGCCGCATCCGCCACCGCACGGCGCCCTTGTGCTGCGTGACGATATCGAGTTCCGTGGGCTCTGCGACGATGGCCGCCGCGGGCGTGCCGCCGAGCAGATCGCGGGCCGCCAGATCTGTTGGAGCGAGTTCGGCCGCGGGAGTCGTCCAGAGCCGCGCGATCGCCTTCGCGCCGGAGAAACCAAACTCCTCGTTGACCGTGGCGGTGAAGACGATGTTGGCCAGCCGCGGCCGGCCGGAGGACCGAAGCCGATCGATCGCCACGAGCATCGCCGCCATGCCCCCCTTCACGTCGCACGAGCCGCGGCCATAGAGCCGACCGTCGCGGACGACCGGCGTGAAGGGCTCGATCGACATGCCGTCGGCGGGCACCGTGTCTTGATGGGCATCCCAGAGAATGGTGGGAGCGTTTGGCACCGTGGCGTCGAGCCGGGCAACCACGTTGTCGCGACCCGGCGATACGGGCTGACGCACCCAGGGCAGGTCGGCGGCCATGAACCGCTGCACGAGGTAGTCGGTGACCCGGCCCTCCAGATAGTCGGGGCCCGTAACATCCCGCCCCATGGGGTTCACGCTCGGACGGCGGACGAGATCGGCGAGAGTCGCTACGTGTTCGGACATGCGTGCCAACCTACCAAACCGCCTGTTCCGCAGGCGAGTTTCCTTTTTCACCCTGCGGGCTCTCCCTCCGAGACGGCGGCGACAGGCCGGTGGTAGAATGATCTCATGAAGAACCGATCAGCACGCTCCATAAAGACATGTCCAAACACACGTCCAGCAGCCGTCCGATGGTTGGTGGCCTCCGTCGTCGTGCTCCTGCTGCCATGTGACGCCGCGCCCGCCCAGCAGGGGGAGGCCACGGCTGGGATCAGGGCCGCCATCCGTAGCTACGCGGAGGCCTTCGAACGAGGCGACGGGAAAACGCTCGCGAGCCTCTGGACACCCGACGGCGACATCGTCGATGACGACGGCCACCTGCTGAACGGCCGCGAGTCGGTGGGCCAGATCACGCCGGCCACCAAGGATGCCCCGCGGCCATCATTTCAAATGGAGCAGACGAACCTCCGGATGCTCACGGCGGACGTGGCCATTGAAGATGGAACGGTCGAGGTCACCCCGCCCGGCGCGACCGCGGCCCTGAAGGGTTGGTTTTCCGCGACGTGGGTTCGACATGATGGCTCATGGAAGCTGGCCTGTGTTCGTGAGTCGCAGGTTGCGGCTCCTCACGACTCTCCCAGACTCGCCGACCTCGACTGGATGGTCGGCGACTGGACGGTGGTGGAAGACCGCCCTGACCGCGAGTCGGCAGCCGGTACACTCCCACCGACGCCGGGTGGCAGGCCACCGCTCGAAGTATCGGTCCGCTGGAACGCCACCCGCACGTTCCTCCTTCGCGACATGAAGATCGCCGGCGCGTCGGCAGCGGGTGGCGATGCGGGCGACGGCCTACCGGCGATGCACATCACGCAGCGGATCGGATGGGACCCACTCTCGAGGCAGATCGTGTCGTGGGCGTTCGGCTCCGACGGCAGCCATGGCGAAGCCACGTGGACCCGTGACGACGGCACTTGGGTAGCCCGCACCATGTCCGTACTGCCGGATGGCACGCAGACGTCATCGCTCAATATATACAGCTACGACGGCGCCAACCGCTGCACGTGGCGGTCGGTGCCCACGCATGTGGGTGGCGAACATGCGCCGCACGTCAGCATGACGATGATCCGCAAGCCGCCCGCAAAGACCACACCCCAGACATCGCCGCAGACTTCTCCGCAACCGTCTCCGAAGGGGAGCCCGGCCCGATGAACACACGCCCGCACTCGATCCGTCTCCTCTTCGCCACGCTGTTCACTGGCCTGCTGCTGGCGACCGGCCTCGGCCGGCTGTCCGAGGCGCAGCCACCGGCCAAGAACGACGGGGCATCCAAGACCGCTTCAACACCCGCACCGCAGGAGCCGAAGGCCACCGCCAATGACGACGTTGGCGATGGCGATAGCGATCTCGAGAAGAAGGTCGCGATCATGAACAGCTCGCGGTGGCGGCGGGCGATCTTCGAACTGGGCGAATGGCTCTCCGCGCAGGCGATCTACACGCCCACGCAGGTTCGCAACATCAAGGCCGACTTTAACCACAAGGTCGAGAAGATGTCGTCGCATGATCTCGAGTATCTGCTCGATGATCTCGATGCGAAGTTCAAGGTCCTCGACACCCCGGAGGCTCAGGATGCGCGGTCGTGGGTGGCGCAGTATCTTTCGGTGATGTCGGACCAGAAGCGGGCAGAGGCGCTCAAGGATGTGCCCAACGTGGTGACCATGACTGCCGGACAGCTTCAGTTGGAGATCCAGAAGATCGAGCAGAAGCGGGGCACGCTCCAGCAGCAGCAGGCGGCGTTTGACGAGGGTCGGCAGCAGCTGGTGCAGCGGGCTCAGGATGCGCGGCAGCAGACGGCCGCGGCCTCGGCAGCGGCGATGAGCCGCACCGGCGGCGTCTCCTATTCTCCCTACCGCAGCGGCGGTGGTGGCGGGGGTGGCGGCAAGCCGCCCTTCTCGGATGTGGGCGGCAGCGGGATGTCGATCACATCAGGGCCGTTCGGCGCCTATGTGTCGATGAATCTCGGGGGGTTCTGACATTCCCAGCCCGCGAAAACCCTGTCCCCCGGCTTCCGCCGGGGGCTTTTATGGTGAAACATTCGTTTTCCCCTGAAAAAGACCCCGACTCGTCGCCTGAGCGTCCGCGATGTATAACTCTGACCGTCATGCCGACCGTCCGGTGGGCACCCGCCTACCCGGTTTTTTGGGCATCGACTTCGTGACAAATTTCACGAAGTGGTCTCCCACGGCCGATTTTCACAACCGGAACCCATCCCGGCGCTCCGGCTAGCCCGTTATCCCGACCCTCACCCGCCCTGGACACCATGGACGCCATCCTTCCCGTCCTGCTCTTTGTGGCCATCGCGGCGGCGGTGTCGGT
>CAMCQY010000175.1 GCA_945877135.1 Candidatus Kuenenia stuttgartensis | reverse complement strand
CTTGGGCCTGAGCCAGATTCGTAATCGCAGATTCCAGGCGGGTGGTGGAGGCTTCGTTCGATTGGCGGAGGCCGAGAAGATCCTCCTTCGTCGCGGCGTTCTTGGCTTCTTCAAACATCGTGCCGAGTGTCTGCGCAAAGCCCTTGGCCCCTTCCTCGCCGAGGACTGCGCGGAACTGCTCGTAGATCATCAGCGTGTTCATAAGGGCCACCATATGATTCGTCTCCCAAATTGTAGCGATGTCGGTTCGCCGAAGCACGATGCCCGTGCAGTATATGTACGCGCGTATACCCTGTCAAGATGGGGGTAATTGCCGGGCGGGCAGATTGTGCGGTGGACATGGGCTTCGCCTTGCATGACCGACCGTCCACAGTCCGCTCCGATACTCGGCGGTATCATAAGTCTGGTCAATAATCCGCGGAGCACGCGGCCTCTGGCGGCTTTGCATGGACAAAAGCGGAGATTCTGACGATGCGTAAATGCAGAATGGGCCGGACCGTCATTGCAGTTCTCTTCGCAACGGTTTGTTGGAATGCCGTGGTGCCGAGGCTCTGTACGGGCGATGAGGCCAATCAGCCCTTCGCCGCGGCCGCGTTTGGCGCAGAGTTCCCAGAGTTGGATGGATGGGCCACGGGTGAGTGGTGGAAAAAACGTCCGACCAAACAGCCGTTTTCGCTTGATGTTCCGCGTCAAGACGTGATCGCGTTCGCAATCTATACAGTGACGGCCCCTCCGGTGAGTGGCGTTACGGACGCCCAGCGAGACGCCACACTCAAGCTCTCGGCCCAACTATTTCCGCTCAAACCGGGCGAGCCTCGTGAGGCCCGCCTCGAGATCAAGCAAGGCGATGCGTGGGTGGAGGTCGCCCGCGCGCCTGTGCTCTATCCCGGCTGGGATGCTCACTTCCGCGTCGGGCCATGGGATACCAGTTGCGACCATGCATACCGCGTGCGGCATGGCGACGCGGCTCTGTTCGAGGGCCTCATCCGCAAAGATCCGACCGACAAAAAAGAAATCACAGTCGCCGTGCTCTCCTGTAATTCGACCAAGACGCCTGGCCCGCGGAATGAAATCGTGGCGGGCCTGCAGGCTGCCGACCCCGACCTGCTCTTCTTCGCCGGCGACCAGTCGTATCGACACGAACAGCACACCTATGCGTGGATCGAATTCGGTCTGCAGTTCCGTGATGTCATCCGCGACCGGCCCACCGTAACGCTTCCCGATGACCACGACATCGGCCACGCGAATCTGTGGGGAGCGGGTGGAAAAAGAGCCCTTCGGACCGACGGAGCTGATGGCGGCTACTTCTTCCCGGCCGCGTACGTCAACATGGTGCAACGGCAGCAGACCTGGCACCTGCCGGATCCCGTCGATCCAGCCCCGGTGGAGCAGGGCATCGGCGTCTATTTCACGCGTTTCGTGCTGGGAGGCGTCGATTTTGCGATCATCGAGGACCGGAAGTTCAAAACTGGTCCGGCCGGCAAGATTCCCCAACTGGGACCGCGGCCGGATCACATTGACGACCCCTCGTACGACCGAAAGGTAGTCGACCTGCCTGGTCTAGAATTACTCGGCGATCGCCAGATCTCCTGGCTCCGTGGATGGGCCGAAGATTGGCAGGGAATCCGCGCGAAGTGTGCGCTGTCGCAGACAGCATTCTGCGGGGCTGTTCATCTGCACGGCACGCCTGGCAATCGCCTGCTGGCCGATCTCGACTGCAACGGCTGGCCTCAGTCGAAACGCAATGAGGCCTTGAGAGTTCTGAAGCAGGCCCGGGCGACGCACCTCTGTGGCGATCAGCACCTGGCGGCCGTGGTGAAGCATGGCATTGATGCGTACGGCGATGGCCCCTGGTCGTTTGCTGGTCCGGCCATTGTCAACACGATCTATGGCCGGTGGTGGCATCCCCTTGATGAGAAGGCAGGCACGAATCCGGTGCCCGGTAGCCCGCTCCCATGGACCGGTGATTATGAAGACGGCCTCGGCAATAAGATCTCGATGATTGCCTACGCGAATCCTGACGACGTGAAGGACGAAAAAGAGCGGGGGGACGGCTACGGGATCGCACGGTTCGACTTCGCCGATCAGTCAGCCGGCGAGGGGGGCACGCTTACATTCGAGTGCTGGCCGCGATTCCCGCGACTCGGAGCGAACGGCCGGCCGACACAGTACCCCGGCTGGCCTGTGCACGTGCCGATCCGGTGAGCATCCTTTCCAGTGGCCTACCGTGGCAATCCTGATTACGCAGCCAATTTCGTGGCACGAAGATCGTTTGCTATTTCATCACGTTGGCCGCTGGCCCAGCGGACTGGCCGCGTCGCACAAATACGCAATGGCCGCCGTTCAAACCACCGATTACCTGCTTGTGCGCAGCCAGCCCTGCGATGATCCGGCCGCAAAGGTTTTGAGAGCAAGTCCTGCAGCATCTTCTTGTTGAGGCTCAGGTCAGTCACCGAAGCACCCGAGTCACTTCCGTTCCTGGTAGTCGGAACTCGCCACGAGGTCGCCAGAGTGGACGTTCACGAACCAGGCCGTGGTTCCGGTAGGTAGCGGGACGGTGATGGTCCAACCGTCTCCCTGTCGCTCCATGGAGGCAGGCGATTCGGTCCACGTGCGATTGCCCGTGAAGCCGCTGTCGGTCGTCGTGATCAGCGCCGCCCGGTCGAGAGGCTTTGTCGAGGCGAATTCGACCCGCACGGTGTCGCCTTCGGCCGTCGCTGCGGTCTGCACGCACCACGGCTTCCCTTCCCGAACGATGCTCTCCGCAAACGCATAGCCATGCGGTGGCCTGAAGTCGTGCCCGTGCCCCATGCCTGGAACGAGCGCGACCATGTGTGGGCCGGGGGCGGCCCGGTAGCACGCTGCCTGACAGTCGAGCGGAAAGTGGGCATCCTGCGGCCAGGAAAACCACAGCACGGGCATTTTCACGCGATCCATGCGGACCATCGGATCCCAGGCCTCGCGGTAGAGCGAATTCGTGCCGAGGGAGCGGCCGTATTGATTGGGTGCATCGGACAGGCTCCCACACCCGTACATCGGGATCGCGAAGGCGAAGCGGTCGTCGATACCGATGACGGTGGCAGTGATGACCCCGCCCCACGAGATGCCCATGACGCCGACCTTGTCTGCATCCACCTCGGGCAATGATCGCAACAGCGAGTTGGCGAGCACCGTGTCGGCAACGGCGTGATAGATCCACTGATCGGCCAGCGGCTCCGCGGAATCTCCATAGATGCCGTTCCGTTGCGGCCCGGCCCACGCGTGCTGCCGGTAGCCAGGGGTCCCTTTCGGTAATTCGGGATCCGACCTATCGGTCTGCCCCTCGACCGAGATGCTGATGGCGGCGAAGCCTCGCTCATTCCACCGCCGCACCCACTCCTTGAACGCCGAGCCGCCGCCGCCGTGCACGAGCACCACGCCCGGCACCTTGCCCGTGGCGTTTGCGGGAAGGCCGAGCCACGCAAAGACCTTCGTCGGTTTTCCTTTCCAGGGGAGCGAGTCGTAGAAGACCGCCCGCATACCCGGCCCGTCGGCAAATCCCTCCGCGGGATGCATCAGCGGTGCCGCCGTAAGTGTGCCTAGGTCCAAGATCTGTCGGCGCTCGGCGGCCAGGTTATCCGCACGGATTGCGGCCGCTGGCACGAGCAGAACGACGATCAGGAGAAACAGCAATCGCATCATCTGCGGCGTGCTCCGGGTAACCCATGCCTCATTACCAGCTCCTCTCGCGTGCGACGTCGGCCTTGAGTCGTGAGAGCGGTTCCGATCTCCATCACTTCGTCGTGATGTCGATGTCGAACACGGTGCCGCTCCGCGGCACGTCGCATGTCAGCGTGGAGCTGCCCGTGCGATACGCCGCGGGGATGTTGATGCCCGCCAGCGCCGGCGGCATGATGACGTTGCTCGTGCCCTCATCGCTGGGTAACGCGATCGACACGCTGTATGTGCCATCGCGGATGCCCTTCATGCCCGGCTTCAAGTACATCACGTAGAGTCCTTGATCATTCGTGACGCCCACACACGGCTCGTGATCCGCTCCTTGTGGCGTGAACACGACCTGCACCCCCTGGGGAACTGGATTGCCGTCTATCTTCACGTGCCCTGTGACACTGTAACGGGGGGGCTCGCCACTGCATCCTAAAAGCATCAGGAGGCAGCAGGCGACCCACACCATTCGTCGGCGCAGCGGCGAGGAGTCTAAAAAATAAACCATGAGGCCCCTCGGTGAAGGAGATGAAGGAGCAATCGTTGTGGGAAGTTCGTGCAGCGCAATTCGAGTGACATGCCTGACGTTGATCACTGCGCGACCTGACCATTCTCGCCGCCGCCGGAGGAGAGCAGACTGAGCCAGATCTGTGCGGACAGGTTGTCGAAAGACAGGAACTGCACCGAGCCGTCCGCCATCGTCACACCGCCGACACTCATGTGCTGCGAGCCCAAGCCGACGTTTGCGAGGTACCCGCGTACCTCAACGGCAGGCTGTTGCACCGCCCAGGCCGTATTTGAGGCCGCTGACCATGTGCCGTTGGAAAGTGTTGTCGAAGCGTTTCCTGCAACGGTTGATGCGAGTGCACCGGCAAACCAGGATTGCCCGCAGGAGTTTTCAACAAGCATCACCGTCTTCGTCATGCCGTCGGTAAAATCCTTAAACCCCTTCTTTTTTTGCCAGCCAAAGGCTCCGGTTCCGTCGAGCAAGTCGAAGTTGTTGTGGGCTCCAGTGGGGGAGACGCCGAAGTTCCCGCGATAGCAGGTCAAGCCGGTTTGGTCGGTCTTGTGGAAATCCTGGTTCAGTCGAACGCCAGACCCTGCGTTCGTCGCGTATGACTCGTTCACCGGCCCGCCAACCGCGACCCCGTTGAGGACCAACGCTCCGGTGTAAGACGGGCAGTAGAGCGCATTGATGCGAACATTCTTCGACATGGCAGGTGTCACGAAGCCCCGGATATCTGTCAGGCTGGCGTACATGCCCTGAAAATTGCGAGTCGCGGTGACCCACGTCTGATACACGGCATCTTCCTCGAGTTGTGGAAGTATCTGCGCGATCCAGCTCACTGAATCCTGCCAGAGCATGTTGTTGAGGACATTTCCTGGCGTGGATGAATGGACATCGTTTCCGCCTCTGCCGTCGTTGTGGTAGGCGACGTAGGGAAACCGACCGTCGCCCGCGCGGGCGTTGGCGGAAGCGTAGCTGTGCAGAGCGAGCCCCAGTTGCTTGAGGTTATTGCCGCAGGCGTTGCGCCGGGCCGACTCACGGGCAGCCTGCACCGCAGGCAGAAGCAGGCCGATGAGCACGCCGATGATGGCGATCACGACCAAGAGTTCGACGAGCGTGAAGCCAGCGGGTGTTCGCCCGCGGCGGGTTGATGACGTTTGCATGATGGCACCTGAAGACGAGGATGACGAGAAGGAATGAAGTACGGAATGCATCGGAGGAATCAGTGGTGTTTCGGGGGAGTGGTCGATTGCCGCACGACCAGCGTGGGGGTGATCCGGATGCTGCGGGCGCGATCTGCTGTCGCACGGCTCTCGATGCGATCGAGCAGCAGGTGGGCAGCGTTGCGGCCGATTTCCTGGAAGTCCTGTCGCACGGTCGAGAGACTTGGCCGCAGCAGGCCGGCCTCTGGAATGTCGGCATAGCCGAGGACGGAAACGTCCGCGCCGACCGAAAGTTTCAAGGCGGCGGCGGCTTCATAGACATGCGCGGCGAGAACGTCGCTCACGGTAAAAACGGCCGTGGGCCGATCATGCCCGCTCAGCAATTCGCGGGATTCGTCGAGAGCTGCCTCGTTGCGACACTCGATCTGCTCGCACACGACCGCGTCGTCGCCTGCTTTGTTGCACGCGATCGCGTTGTGGGCCGTGACAGCCTCGACGAAGCCCTGTCGCCGGTCGGCGTAGGTCGACACCCACGGCTCGCCGCAAAGAATGGCGAGCCGTCGATGCCCCAGACCGAGCAGATGCTCGGCGGCAAGCCGGCCACCGGCCATGTCGTCTGTGCCGCTGAAGTCGGCCCGCGTGTGCGGCAGCGGTCGGTCCACGGCCACCAGCGGCACGCCCCGCTTCCAGACCTCCTCGAGATAGTGGTTGGGCACCGTCTCGTCCGATGGCCAGAAGATAATCCCATCGACACGCTGGTCGAGCAG
>CAMCQY010000174.1 GCA_945877135.1 Candidatus Kuenenia stuttgartensis | reverse complement strand
AACACCCTGCGGATCGTAAATGGGAGATCGGAAGAGATGTGCACTCCGGTCGCGAGGTCGCCAAATTGCGCCAACGCGTTGTCGAAGTTTTTGAGTTGCAGGCGGCTCACCGGTGTATCCACCGAAGCAAACACGCTGAGGAGGAGCGGTCGCCCCGGTCCAAGAAGCGACTCAAGGGTCACGTCAACCTTCGCGGCGTTGTGCCATGCGCAGACGGTGAAACGTGGGGCCGCCGCGCCGATGGCAGGCATTTGACCTGTCAGCGCAAACGATTCGCCGCCAAACGTCACGGATCGGGGGTGCGGCTGAGATATTTCTTGCATGCCGGTCATCGGAGTCTCCATGAAGATCCCTCCCAAAAATGACATCGATGCTAGCAGGTTTTCCTCGAGAACTCCACCATTTCACTGTTCGTGTCGGCCCAGGTTGAATTTCATGGGCCAGCCGTGTGAGGATTGAGATGGAGTTTCAATGTGCGGATATTTCTTTCTTGGGTTGGTTGAGAATGAAAAAGCGACGGGCGTGGGTGCCTGAAGGCTTGGCTCCTCCACCACGCTCCACGCCCGTCACTTCTGGGATCGCGGGAATCGTCAGATCAGATCAGGTCAGATCAGGTCACGCCGCTCGTGCCGCCTGCTTCTTCACGCTGGTCTTGGCCCGACACTTCTTCCGGGCCTTCAGCGTGCTCCCACTTGGACCAAGTCGGCAAAAAAACCGTGCGTTTTTCGCTTTGGTCCGCGCAATCGTGCGGTTTCGAGCAAAGTCGGACAAAGTCAAAACCGTCTCGGAATCGTTTGCAAATCGTCTCAATGTGCCCGTTATGGGATTACCCCATAACCGCCCCTCCGAAGCCCGCCCCTACTTCTTCGGGATGTAGGCGTTGACCCCGACGACCACCTTCTTGCCGTCCACCACGCAGTCGGTTTCCTTGTTGCCGTAGGTCGATGCGACCACCAGCGTCTTGCCGCTGGCAGACTTCTCAGGTTTGGCGTTCAAGGGGATCCTGAGAACAAGCTCGTCACCTACGATTTTTGCTGAAAACGCCATTGTTCCAGTCCTTGGACGGGTTGGGGTGAAGATCGAATCGCCCAGTCTACGACTCTCGATTAGAATTCGGGGCAGTAGTAGGACGGAACACTCGCATGACACCAACAGTCTTTCGGGACGGACCATTCCGGTTCTTTTTGTTCATCGATGCCTGGGACAAGCACTTTCCCGGTTGAAGTCACCAACGTGTCCCGGCACGGCTTGTGGCTATTGGTCGGTGACGAGGAATTGTTCCTGCCATTCGAGCAGTTTCCGTGGTATCGTGACGCCAGTATCGAGGAGATTTCGGTCGTTGAGCGTCAGACCGCCGACCATCTGTACTGGTCCTTCCTCGATATCGACTTGTCTGTTGAGTCGATTCGCAATCCTGCCGCGTTTCCCCTCGTTGCCAGGAGGCAGCGATGAGTATGTCAACTGCCGTTGCCACAAGCCAACGGCTATGACCACGGACACCTTGTGGTCCGGATCGTGGGGCTGACAGCCTTTCGCCTCCGGGCTATTCTCGCGCACCAAATTGCCATCACGACGTATGGTAATGCCTCCCTCGCCGGGATGCCTGGCGTGACGTGGGAGACGTTCTATCCGTCCAACGACACGTTCACATATTGTGAATCCGTCCGGTTCGTCGACCGAACACCGGACAAAAGCTGGGAGCAGGCGACGGCGGACGCGTCGGATCTCTGGGACTGCCGCTGGGACGTGGGTGACTCACCATCGGAGAATTTGCTCACCGGCACCGGCTGGACATGTTCGCCAAACCCTTTGCTTCGGCCCTGGCTGCGGCCAACGGTAAGCGCAGCGACTGGAAAGGATACGACCTCGCCCCGTCGTCGTTCCTGCCGCCGTGCGCCGAGGATCTCTTGGCGGCGGCGCAGTGGGCGTGGGTGTTCGGCGGCATGGGCTCATGGAACGACATGAGCTTCGAGGGCGACGACTCCACGGAGTATGCGCAACTGACGCAGGAGCTCTACGCCGCGGTCAATGAAGCGGTGGTCGTGGCTACCAACGCGACCGCCTAGCGGATCGTCACTCTTGCATTTCGTCGGGAAGTATTCATGACTCCGCAGTTTTTGGACCGGTGCTCATGAGACCGGAGGGAAATCGTTCACTTCCGCCTTTACCCTAAGCCATTCGCGCGTTGATGAGGTTGAAGGTTCCCCGCCCGACAAAGAAGTTGGTGCATCCGTACATCGGGTCGGCTCTCCCTTGAATCGGCTGTCGTGCCGTTAAATCCCAATTTCATCCTCATGCCCAACCCCTCCGCCCCCCAAAAGTTCGACAGTTAAGGGGTTGGCACTTTGTCCTCACCCACAATCATCAAAAACAATTAGGCCCGGTGTGATTCGAACACACGACCAAGGGATTATGAGTGCGGACAGGGAATACTCATAGTGTCCCGATAGTGCGTTAATTGCGGCTGACACGCATCTTTCGAAGAGCGAGCATGGGGCTGAAATCCCCGGTTCCGGTAACGATGCGCAACAGATCGCGCAACAAGTTCTTCGCTGCGACGCCGGGGTCTGCGTCGGCGTCAGTGCTTGGTCCGCTCGCCCACTTCAACCAGCCCCTGCCCATTCCGGAGTTCTCGAACGATGTCCGCCCAGAGCGGCTCCAGCCACTGGAACAGCGCCGGGTTGGTGCTGTTACCGATTCGTAGCCAGACAACTTGAGGGCCGCCGGTTTCCGTCATGTGGCGAACCGCGAAGTCTTCGTCTTTCGTGACGATGCACCAGCCGCCAGCTATCGCGAATCGCCAAATCTGTCCGTCGTCAGCATCCCGCAGCCCAACGTCACGACATGCTATCGCTTCTTCGCCGAGCGTCCTCAGAAATTGTACCAGAGACGGCGGTAACTGGGCGTCGACGAGGAACCGCATGTCGTCTGACTATCCGACGAAGACAGGATGGTCGAAATACTGGGCGGCGTACTCGAGGCACGCGCGGATGTCTTCCCGCTCCAAATCGGGGTAGTCAGCAAGAATCTGGTCTTCTGATGCCCCGGAAGCGAGCATTTCAAGAACGTCTTTGACCCGAATACGCATGTGGCGAATGCACGGTCTCCCCCCGCACTTTCCGGGCTCGACGGTGATTCGCGACTGAGAGGGTGATGTTGCCATGCCTCCATCATACGTCCAGTTGAGGTGATTGGTATGACCTGCCCCCCAGTGCGATACCAGTTTTTAAGTTAGTGATTCACCCTCGGATAGACCAGCCCTGTGCGGCCGCTGAGGCGTAGCCGTAGCAACCGCACAGGGCTGATCTGTTGGAGGGCAAAAACCTAACTTAGAATCTGGCGTCATTCACGGGGGCAGGTCAGTGTCGGCAGGGCTCTGCGGCCGCGGGCGCGGCTTGTCGTACGAGTATCGTGGCAGCCCCGGAGCAATACTTCAAATGAACTGAATGCCTATCTTCGATGCAGAACGTGCATGGGAAGGACACACCCCGTGGATGTCGACCACCTCCGCTACGTCCTCCGCGTCGTTGTTCCACCGTCTCCAGTCGCACGCCGTCAAGGATCACTGCCAGCCGAATCCGCCAGGCAATCAGGGCTGTTCCGGATGGTTGTGATGGGCGGTCCGCTCGGTTGACGCTTGCCGAAGTGCCATTGGCCGACCTATCCTTCGGCGCTGCCCGCACCGACTGCTCCGGCGGGGCATCGCACTGCAGCACCTCTCGCCATGTCGCCTCTCGAATTCTACCCAACCGTTGATGTCGGCCCGTTGATGAAGGGGCTGGTGATCGGCGGGCTGGGCATTTTCCACGTCTTCCTCGCCCAATTCGCAATCGGCGGCGGCATGCTGCTGTGCTACCTGCAGTGGCGGCACATGCGGGGCATCTGTCGGCTGTCGCGTCGATTCGCCGACAATTATTTCAAGGTGCTCGTGCTCGTGAGCTTCGTTCTGGGGGCGGTCACGGGCGTCGCCCTGTGGTTCACGAGCATCCAGATCAGCCCCCGAACGATCGCCACGATGGTGCATGAGTTTCACTGGGTGTGGGCCACCGAATGGACGTTCTTCTGCCTGGAGGTCGTAGCCGGATACCTGTTCTACCGGTACGGCCCTCGGCTCGGTGACCCGGCCCGCCTGCGGCTGTTGCTGCTCTATTCGATCGCCTCGTGGATGAGCCTGTTCTGGATTAACGGCATTCTTGCCTGGCAGCTGACCCCCGGCAGCTGGCTCGAGTCCCGCGACGTCTGGGCCGGCTTCTTCAACCCGGGCTTTCTGCCGTCGTTGATCTTTCGAACGATCTCGTCGGCGGCGATCGCCGCTCTGGCCTCCTGCGTGCTCATCAACGCCGTAGCAGGCTTCACGCGTGAGGAACGACACTCCCTCGTGGCCGTGTGCGCCCGCCCGCTCGTGTTCATGCTGGCCATGCCCCTGGTGGGTGCCTGGTACCTCGCAACCATGCCCGCCGACAGCCGCGGGTGGACGACCGGCGGGAGCGTGCCCATGACGCTGTTTCTCACCATGGCAGTCGGCAGTTCGACCATGATCGGCCTCTACGCCGTGGTGGCGATCCTGCGGCAGCGACTGTACGTCAACGGCGCGACGGCGTCCTTGCTGCTGGCGCTGGCGTTCATCGCCACCGCCGGCGGCGAGTTCGTCCGAGAAGGCGTGCGGAAGCCGTACACGATCCGCGAGTATCTCTATTCGAACTCGATTCCCCGCGATGGCATCGTGGAGCTGCGACAGCGGGGCTGTACCACCGACGATCCCTACCCGCTCCGGGACGCCACGGACTACGCGAATGCCCAGCTTGTGCTCGGTGCCAAGGTGTTTCGGACGCAGTGCTCCGTCTGTCACACGCTCGAAGGGATGAACGCCGTGGCCGAGCTTGCGGGAAGCTGGTCGATCGACCAACGGCGGCTGAACATCGCCCAGCTGCAGCGGACCAAGCCGTTCATGCCCCCGTTCGCTGGCACGCCGGCCGAGGTGGAGGCGGTCGTCCAGCTGATCGGCTGGTGCCGGGCCGGACGTCCCGCCGTCTGGGCCGAGTCGCACGATCCGGGTGTAGTGGCGCAGATTGGCCGCTGGCTCGACGAGGCGGGCACCGGCCCCAGCGACGGCTCGCTGGCCCGTGCGGAGAGGCTGCCGTGAACACGATCTTCCCGCTCGGCCTCCCGGCCGCGACGGCCTTCTACCTCGTCATCTATCTGGCCACGCTCGTCCTGCACATGGTCTTCATGCACTACGTGCTGGCCGGATCGACCTACCTCGTCTTCGGGCGACTCATGGGAAGGATCCGTTGCGCAGCGTGCGGCTGGCAGGCGATCCTCGCCGACTGGCTTCCGTTCGCCACCGGGCTTGCCATCACCGCGGGTGTGGCGCCGCTGCTCTTCGTGCAGATTCTCTACGGTCGGGAGTTTGCCACGGCCAACCTGCTGCTCTCGCACCGCTGGATGGCCATCCTGCCCGTGCTGATCGCCTGCTTCTATCTGCTTTACCTGCAGAAGTCGTCGTGGATCGGCCGCCGGTCATGGATCTGGCGGCCTGCGGTCGCCGCCGTGATCTGGGCCGGCTTTGTGTTCATTGCGTGGAGTTGGACCGAGAACCATCTGCTCATGCTCGACAGGCCGGCCTGGCCGGGGCTGTATGAGAACGGCGTATATCGGTACGAGTCGCCCGGCATCATGCCGCGGCTGGCGATCTGGTTCTTTCTGGCGTTTCCGAGCCTCGCGATCGAACTGGCTTGGCAGGGCCGGCTGCTGGGGGTGCCACTCGACGCGTCACCGGCTCCCGATGCGATCGTAGCCGGGCTATCTCCCGTCCGCCGGCTGGCGCTCATGGCCTGCGCCGGCCTGGTGGGCACGGCACTCGCGGCCTGCGGCTACTGGCCCACGCTGTCGGACGCAGCTCGTAACGCCCTTACGGGGCCGCTGGCCGGCCCCTGGCTCCGCATTCTCGCCGGGGCGTTTGCCGTGCAGGTCGTGGCCTGGACATGGGCGGCGAGCCGCGACCGGCTTGCCCAGCCACTTCTCCTTGTGGCGACCTGCGGCTGGCTCGTCGGTCTGGCCTGCGTGGTCGTCGTGCGGGAGGCCGTGCGCCTGACTGCGGTGGATCTGGCCGCCGCCGAGGGGGCCCACGCGACCGCGTTGCGGATCGGCGGACTCGCTGTGTTCCTCGCCTTTGG
>CAMCQY010000173.1 GCA_945877135.1 Candidatus Kuenenia stuttgartensis | reverse complement strand
CAGGTGATCATCATCACCGACGGCCTGCCGACGGCGCATTTCGAGGGGAGCCAGCTCTTCCTGCTCTATCCGCCGCACCGGCGGACCGAGGAGGCGACGCTCCGCGAGGCCCAGGCCTGCCGCCGCGAGGGGATCACCGTGAATGTCTTTCTGCTCTCCGGCTGGTCGCAGTCACGGGAAGACATCCAGTTCGCGTACAAGCTCGCTGAGACGGCCAAGGGCCGCGTCTTCTTCACGGCTGGCAAGGAACTCGATCGCTTCGTCGTCTGGGACTACGTCTCCCGTCGCCGCAGCATCATCGGGTAGACCGCCATTCGCGATGGAGCATGACGCTGGAGCCGAGCGCCGCCAGGCCGGCGGCGGTGGCGAGCGTCCAGAGTGGCACGATGCGACGGGACTGCGCGAACTCCCGGTCGTGCGCCTCCTCGGCCAGATCGACCGGCGGCAGACCGGCAGACCGCCGCGACCGCTCGATCGCTGCCTGCTGCCGACCGAGGAACCGGCCTTCCACCTGCCGCTGTCGCACGTCGAACTTCTTCGCGATCAGCCCGATGCCGACAAGCGCCATCAGTGAAAACGCCAGCCCCCAGAACCACGGGCTGTCCACGATGCGAAACGGCTCGCTGGTGTCGTGTTCGGTCGCCATGCCGCCATCTTACGCGATGCCGGGCCACCGAGCCTGCACGTCGCGGCCGGCGTAGATCGCACCGTCGCCGAGCGATTCCTGGATCCGCAGCAGCTGGTTGTATTTCGCGATCCGGTCGCTGCGGGAGGCCGATCCAGTCTTGATCTGGCCGGTGGAGAGGCCCACGGCGAGATCGGCGATCGTGGCGTCTTCCGTCTCGCCGCTGCGGTGGCTGGCGATCGAGGTGTAGCCGGAGCGATGGGCGAGCGACACGGCGGCGATCGTCTCGGTGAGCGTGCCGATCTGATTGACCTTCACGAGGATGCTGTTGGCGATCCCCTCGGCAATGCCGCGGGAGAGCCGCTCGGAGTTGGTGACGAACAGGTCGTCACCAACGAGTTGCACCTTCTCGCCGAGCTTCTCGCTGATCAGCTTCCAGCCCTTCCAGTCGTCCTCCGAGCAGCCATCTTCGATCGACACGATCGGATAGCGGCTGGCGAGGCTCGCGAAGAAATCGACCATGCCCGCCGAGTCGAGCGACTTGCCCTCGATCGTGTAGGTGCCGGTCTTGGCGTCGTAGAGCTCCGTCGCGGCGACGTCGAGCCCGATGAACATCTCCTTGCCCGGCTTGTAGCCGGCGTTGGAGATCGCCGCGAGGATCACCTCGAGAGCCTCGGCGCAGGTGCCGATGTGCGGGGCGAAGCCCCCCTCGTCGCCCACGGCCGTGGCGAGCTTCTTATCCTTGAGCACCTTCTTCAGGGCGTGGAAGGTCTCGACACCCGCGCGGAGGGCGTCGTCGAAGGTGTCGAAGCCCAGCGGCATCACCATGAATTCCTGCACGTCGAGCGGGTTGTCGGCGTGGGCGCCACCGTTGATGATGTTCATCATCGGAGCGGGCAGCAGGCGGGCGGTCGTGCCGCCGAGATAACGATAGAGCGGCTGACCGCAGTGCTCGGCTGCGGCGTGGGCCACCGCCATCGAAACGCCGAGAATGGCGTTGGCGCCGAGATTCTTCTTGTTCGGCGTCCCGTCGAGTTCGAGCATCAGTTCGTCGACCGTGGTCTGGTCGAGGGCGTCGCAGCCCTCGAGTTCCTCCGCGATCCGAGTGTTGACGTTCTCGACCGCCTCGAGGACGCCCTTGCCGAGGTAGACGCCCTTGTCTCCGTCCCGCTTCTCCCAGGCTTCGTGGGCACCCGTGCTCGCACCCGAGGGCACGGCCGCGCGGCCAAAGGCGCCATCGGCGAGGCTGACATCGACCTCGATCGTGGGGTTGCCGCGGCTGTCGAGAATCTGACGGGCGTGGATGTCGACGATCGTGGACATGGTGGAGGTGCCTTCTGGGGTGGATGGGGTGGGAAAGTCGGTGGATGGGTTGCCGATCCGCGGCAATTGTGCCAGCGGCGGGCCGGCACGCAAGGCCGAAAGTCTCTCGTCATGGCTGGAGCGGTCTGCGGCGGCTATCTTACGGTTTTCTGCCCCCTGCCCACTCCTTTTCGAGCGTTGCCCATGTTCACCGGTCTGGTCGAATCCCTCGGTCGCGTGGCTGACGTGGTGGCGGAGCCGCCCGGAGTGCGGCTGGTCGTCGAGGCGGCCGAGATCGCGCGGGATGCACAACTCGGCGAGAGCATCTGCACCAGTGGCTGCTGCCTGTCGGTCGTGAGGGTCGATGGCCCGCGGCTCGAGTTTCAGCTTGGCCCTGAGACACTCGCGCGGACCTCGCTCGGCCAGCTTGCAGTGGGAAAGCCTGTCAACCTGGAACGTTCGCTGCGTCTCTCCGATCGACTTGGTGGGCATCTTGTCACCGGTCACATCGACGGCCAGGGGCGGCTCGAATCGCGGGTGCAGGAGGGCGACTGGGTCACCTGCCGGTTTTCGGCCCCCCCTGCCCTGCTCGGCCAGATGGCCTCGAAGGGATCGGTGGCGATCGACGGCGTCAGCCTCACGCTGGTGGACGTGACCGAAAGCTGGTTCAGCGTCGCGCTCATTCCGCACACGCTCGCCTGCACGACGCTGGGAAGCCTTGCCGAGGGCGATCCGGTCAATCTCGAGACCGATCTCCTCTTCAAATATGTCGCCCGCTCGATGGAGGCCGCCCGATGACCGCCGCCGAGTCCGACGTTCCCTCCGAACCCGAAGCACCGAAAGTCCAGACTGGTCCGGCGAGGCAGACCACGGCCTACCTCAAGAAGCTCTTTGCCCAGGTCGGCTTCACGATCGATGCCCGCCGCGGCCAGAATTTCCTCGTTGACCTCAACCTACTCGACGTCCTCGAACGCGCTGCGGGCATCACTCCGGCAGACGTGGTGCTCGAGGTCGGCAGCGGCACGGGCGCCCTCACCGAACGGCTCGCGTGCGCCGCCGGCCGAGTCGTCACCTGCGAGATCGATCCCCGGCTCGCGCAGTTGGCCCGCGAACGGCTGATGCAGGTTCATGATGTCCGAGGCGGCGACATCGACGGCCGGGTTGTCCTCGTCGAAGGCGATGTGCTCGAGTCGAAGCACCGTTTCGCCCCTGCCGTGCTCGCCGCCATCGAGGAGGCCTGCTCGCTCCAGCCATCCGGACGCTTTCGACTGGTGGCCAACCTGCCCTACTGCGTGGCCACGCCGATCATCTCCAATCTGCTGGCGACATCGCGGCCGTTCGACACCGCCACCGTCACCGTGCAGCGTGAAATGGGCGAACGGATGACGGCCACAGCCGGCACCCATGCCTACAACGCGCTCTCGGTCTGGGTCGGCGCGCAGTGCCGTGGCGAGGTCGTGCGGATCCTGCCCGCAAGCGTGTTCTGGCCGCGGCCCAAGATCGAGTCGGCGATCGTACACCTCGAACTCGAGCCGGGGCGGCGGGCGAAGATCGCAGATCTCGGGCGATTTCACGACTTCGTGCGAGACGTCTTCTGCCACCGGCGAAAGCTGCTTCGGGGCGTGCTTGTTCGCATGGCTGGCGGCAAGCAGAATGTTGGCTCCCGCGAGACTGTGGCTCGCGTCTACGAGACGATGGGCTTCGACGAGTCGGTGCGGGCGGAGGAGATTTCCCCTGACGCATTCGTGCGGCTGGAGCAGGCTTTTTTCGAGCGGAGGCCGGGATGAAATTCATCGAGATGAATGGCCGGGCGCTAATGAGCATGCTGGAGCCCGATGAGGTCTCGCCGGACGCGCTCCAGCGCGTGGGCCTGACCGATACCTGCTTGGTCCGCGTGAACGAGCAGGGCGACATCGAGGTCCGCCGGCACGACTGCTGGGACGTCATCGGCGGCCTGCTCGGCAACTTCGAGCACCGCACCGAAAACGCCAGCGGCCGCACGTGGGCCTGACCGGGCCTCTTGGCGGAAGCCAGAAAGCGGCTCCTTATCGCCACATTATCACGGTTCGGGGCTGCCCATGCCCCGTCGCCGGACGTTCGCTACGGCCATCCATGGCCTTCGCTCACTCGATGCTGACTGCGCGAGCCAGATCGCCTCCGCTCCGGCATCCTGCCTGCGCTGGTCAGCAACGCCGGCTCTCGGGGCATGGGCAGCCCCTCACGGATGGAGCGGACCGCGCGGCAAGAAGCCCCGGGCGGAAGCCCGGGGACACCGGTCGTGAACGTCGTCCCGCGTGGCATGCGAAGCCGTCCCGGCGGTGATTGAGCACCGTCGCAGCCTGCCCTATCCGCACCACAGTGCGCGGTTCTCCAGGGCGAAAAACCGCTGCCAAAGCGGCAAAACGCAGGGTCGCATCCCTCGGGAAGGCCGAAACTTCCGGTTGTCTGGGCCGGACAGATAGACTGTCGTGGAGCACGGAGGAACGTGCCGAAATCCCTGAGGTTCCTTTGAGGGCGGCGCGACGTTTCCAGCACGCATTGGTGGGAGGCTCCACAGACAGTGATCCCCAATCCCAACACCGAAGCTTCGATAGCTCCGACGATCGTGGACCTCCTGCGGCAGCGGGCGGCCTACCGCCCCCACGACCGCGCTTTCACGTTCCTCGTGGACGGTGAGAACGAAGAACTCAACATCACCTACGCCGAACTCGACCGGAAAGCCCGGGCTTTGGGTGCGTGGCTTCTGAGCGAGGGAATGGCGGGCAAGCGGGTGCTGCTGCTCTATCCGTCGGGCCTCGACTTCATCGCGGCCTTCATGGGCTGCCTCTATGGCGGCGCCATCGCCGTGCCCGCCTACCCGCCCCGGAAAAACCGCTCGGTCGAGCGTATCGAGGCGATCGCAGCCGATGCCGACGCCTCCGTTGCCCTCACTACCCGCGACGTGGTCGACCGGTTCGATGCCCTACGTGCCACCGCCCCCAGCCTCGAACACCTGATCTGGAAGGTCGACAGTGAACTCGACGTGTCGTGGGCCGACCGCTGGGAGCGGCCTGACATCGACGGCCGCACACTCGCCTTCCTGCAGTACACGAGCGGCTCGACCGGCACGCCGAAGGGCGTGATGCTGTCGCACGAAAACCTGCTCCACAACTCGCTGCGGATCATGCAGGCCTTCGAGATCACGCGGAGCCAGTCGGGCGTGTTCTGGCTGCCGAGTTTTCACGACATGGGCCTGATCGGCGGGATCCTCGTGCCGCTCTATGGCGGGAAGTTCAACGTGCTGATGTCGCCGGTCGCCTTCTTGCAGAAGCCGCTGCGGTGGCTGCAGGCGATCTCGAAATACCGGGCCACCATCAGCGGCGGCCCCAACTTCGCCTACGAACTCTGCGTGCGGAAGACCACACCCGAGCAGCGAGCCGCGCTCGATCTTTCGAGTTGGACGCTGGCCTTCAACGGCGCCGAGCCGGTGCGGGCCGAGACGATCGACGCCTTCTGCGAGGCCTTTGCGCCCTGCGGATTTAGGCGTGAGGCGTTCTTTCCCTGCTACGGCCTCGCCGAGAGCACGTTGATGGTCACCGGTGGCATGAAGTTCGAACCGCCGGTGATCCGCTCCTTCGATGCCTCGTCGATCGAGACGGGGGCCGCCGTCGTACGGCCCGCCAATGCCCCGGCCGTTCGTCGCCTGGTCGGAAGCGGCCATGAACTCGACGGCCAAGATGTGCTGATCGTCGATCCGCAGTCGTGCGAGGCGCTGCCGCCGGGTCGGGTCGGCGAGATCTGGGTGAGCGGGCCGAGCGTGGCCCAGGGCTACTGGAATCGGGCCGACGCCTCTGCGGAAACCTTCGGGGCGATGCTGGCGCAACCCAACCAGCTTCCGTCGGAGCAGCCGGTGGCGACCTGGCGACCGAACCCCGGGCCCTATCTCCGCACCGGCGACCTTGGCTTCTTCGACAACGGCGAACTCTTTGTTGCCGGACGGCTCAAGGACCTGATCATCATCCGCGGTCGCAACTACTATCCGCAGGACATCGAGCATGCGGTCGAAGAGGCCAGCACGCTCGTGCGGGCCGGTTCGATCGCCGCCTTCGCAGTCGACGTGGAGGGCCGCGAGCGGGTGGCCGTGGTAGCCGAGGTCGAGCGTGGGAAGCGGGAGCCCGCCGAGATCGCGGCCGCCTTCGAGGCGATCCGCAAGCGTCTGGCGACCGAGCACGAACTGGCCGTCGAGGCGATCGTGCTCGTACGGCCCAACAGCGTGCCGAAGACATC